>JAKEFM010000043.1 GCA_022616055.1 Planctomycetota bacterium | reverse complement strand
TGCGGCGGGGAGTGGCGCCGTGGAGGTGGGGGGCCGCCCGGTGTTCGAGGAGCCGGGCCGCTTCGATCTCGACGCCGGACTCCGCGAGGGGGAACTGCACCCCCTGGAACTCCGAGAGCGGCTTGCCGAACTGCTTTCGCGCCTTCGCCCGGGCGAGCGCCTCGAGGAGGGCCCGCCGCGCGATCCCGACGGCGGCGGCGCCCACCGTCGGGCGGAAGCCGTCGAGGACCCGCATCATCAGCCGGAAGCCCTCCCCCTCCGGGCCGAGCCGGTGGGCGGCGGGGATGCGGCATTCCCGGAGCGTCAGCTCCCCGATCGGGTGGGGGGCGATGACCTCCTGGCGCCGGCCGACGGAGAACCCCGGGGCCTCCTTCTCGACGAGGAAGGCGGTTAGCCCGCGCGCGCCGGGGGCGGGCCCCGTTCGGGCGAGGAGGGTGTAGAAGTCCGCGACGCCCGCGTTCGTGATGAGGGTCTTCGTCCCCTCGAGGATGTACTCGCCGGGGAGGCGGCGGGCCATGCAGGCGACGGCGCCCGCGTCGCTCCCCGCCTCCGTCTCCGTGATCGCGATCGCGGCGACCGCCGCTCCCGAGGCGACGGCGGGGAGGAGGCGGCGCTTGAGGGAGTCCTCCCCCGCGAGGGTGATCGCGTAGGAGCCGAGCCCCTGCATCGCGAAGAGAATGTCCGCGAGTCCGTAGGTCGCGGCGAGCTCCTCCCGGACGACGCACAGCGCCCGAAAGGAGACCTCCGGCCGCGCCCCCCCGTAGGCCTCCGGGACGACCTGCCGCAGGAGGCCCGCGCCCGCCAGTCGCCGCATGCACTCGAGGGCGGCCGCGTCGCTGCCGTCCTCCTTCGCGGCGAGGGGCTCGATCTCGGAGGATGCGAACGCCCGCGCCCGCGCGCGGAGCGTCCGGAGATCCTCGTCGAGGAAGGCGGTCATCGCCGGAACCGGGCGGGGCGCTTCGCGACCCCGGCCTCGTAGGCCTCGAGGAAGTCGGGGTGGAGCATCAGGTCGGCCTGCCTGCGGGCTTCCGCCTCGAGCGCCTCCTCGAAGGGGAGGATCGCCTCCAGGTCGAGCATCTCCTTCGTCGCGGCGAGCGCCTCGGCGGGCCCGTCCGCCAGCCGGCGCGCGAGGGCGCCCGCCTCGGCCTCCAGCCGCTCGCGCGGCACGATCCGGTGGACGAGGCCGATCCGGTGCGCCTCCTCGGCCGGGACGAAGTCCCCGAGGAGGAGGAGCTCGGTCGCGCGCGCGAGCCCGACGACCCTCGGCAGGAGCCAGCACGCCCCCATGTCGGCCCCGGAGAGCCCGACCTTCGGGAAGAGGAAGGCGAAGCGGGCCTCGGGCGCGGCGATCCGGAAGTCGCTCGCGAGCGCGATCACCGCGCCGGCGCCGCACGCGACGCCGTTCACGGCGGCGACGACCGGCTTGCGCAGGCGACGGAGGTTGCGCACGACGTCGCAGGTCATCCGCGTGAAGGCGAGGAGCGCCTCGGCGTCCCGCGCACGGTGGAGGGCGACCAGCTCCCCGATGATCTCCTTCACGTCCCCGCCCGAGCAGAAGGCCCGCCCCTCCCCGGCGAGCACGACCGCGCGGACCGAGTCCCGCGCGTTGAGGGCGGCGAGGAAGTCCCGGAGCTCCGCGTAGACTTCGAAGGTGAGGGCGTTCAGGACATCGGGTCGGTCGAGGCGGATCGTGCCGACGCCGGCCTCCTCGGCATAGCGGAACGAGCGGGGGGAGAGGTCGGTCACGTCGTCTCCGGGACCACGGCGGTCCCCTCCATCTCGACGCGCGCGCCGGGCTCGAGGAGGTCGGCCACCTCGAGGAGCGCGACGGCCGGGTAGTGCCGTCCCAGGCGCGCGCGCCAGGCGGCGCCCACCGCCTCGCGCGCGGAGGCGTACTCGCCGCGATCCTTGACGTAGATCGTGAGGCGGACGAGGTGCTCGGGGCGCCCCCCCGCCTCGAGGACGACGGCGAGGACGCGCTCGAGCGCGCGGTCGAACTGCGCCGCGAATCCGCCCGCGACGACCTTCCCCGCCTCGTCGGCGCCGATCTGGCCGGCGACGAAGACGAGGCGCCCCGGCGCCGACGCGACGCCGTGGCTGAAGCCCGGGTGCGGGCCGAGGGCGGGGGGGTTGATCGGGGCGGGGAGGCCCGGCGCGGGTCCGATCACGACGTCGTCCCTCCTCCGTCCAGGTTGATCGCCTGGCCGTTCACCCCGCGCGCCTCCTCCCCGCAGAGGAAGAGGACGAGGGCGGCCACCTCCTCGGGCTCGACGAAGCGGCCCTGGGGGTTGCTCGCCTCGAGCTTCGCGCGCGCCTGCGCCGGCGGCATCCCGGTCTTCTCCGCGATGTTCCGGATCGCGCGCTCGGCGAGGTCGGTCCGGACGTAGCCCGGGCAGACCGCGTTGACGGTCACCCCCTTCCCCGCCGTCTCGAGGGCGAGGGCCCGCGTGAACCCGACGACGCCGTGCTTGCTCGCGCAGTAGGCCGTCAGATAGGCGCCGCCGACCTTGCCGGAGGTCGAGGCGACGTTGACGACCCGGCCCCATCCCCTCCCGACCATCCCGGGGAGGCTCGCGCGCGTGAAGAGGTAGGTGCTCGTCAGGTTCGTCGCGAGGGCCCGGTCCCACATCGCCTCGTCCGTCCGCGCCAGGGGCGCGCTCTCGGCGACCCCGGCGTTGTTGACGAGGATGTCGAGGGAGCCGAGTTTCCGCACCACGTCGTCCACCGTGCGCGCGACCTCCGCCCGTACCGTCACGTCGCAGACGAGGGGGAGCGAGCCGGATCCCGCGATCTCCCGCGCGACGGCCTCGACCTCGTCCCGGGAACGCGCGGCGACGGCGACCTTCGCCCCGGCGCCCGCGAGCGCCCTGGCGATGGCCTTCCCGATCCCCCGTCCACCTCCGGTGACGAGGGCCACGCGTTGCTGCAGATCCATGACCCGTCTAGGAATCCCCGCCTCCTCGCCCCCATCCGGGGGGCGTTCATATCCGAAACGCCGGTGGGGGCGCAAGGGGACCCCCCGCGCGACGAGACGGGGCCTCCCGTTCTTCCTGTCGTCCGATGGTCCGGGCGGGGGGAGGTGAGTAGCCTCCCCGCCGCGCGCCGTGGGAGGGCGAGTCCTCCCTTCCCTCTCTCCTCGGGGCCGGAGGTCCACGAATGGCATCGCGTCACGTCTCCCGCTGCCTCCTCGCGGGGCTCGTCGCCGCCCTCCCCGTCGGCGGGACGATCCTCATCGTCGCCCTCGCCGAGGGGTTCCTGCGCCCGCTTCTCCCGAGCGCGATCTACATCCCGGGCGCGGGCCTCCTCACGGTCGTCGTCCTCCTCTATCTCCTCGGGCTCGCGGTGACGAGCTTCTTCGGCCGCTGGCTCTGGACGCGCGTCGACTCCTTCCTCTCCCGCCTCCCGGCCCTCGGCGGCATCTACCGCACGATCAAGCAGGTCCTCGGCTACGGCGAGGGGAGCGGCGCCCTCTTCCAGCGCGTCGTCCTCGTCCCCGACGACGCGACGGGGGCGCGGGAAGTCGGTCTCGTCACCGGCTCGGTCGGCGAGGGAGGCGACATGCGCCTCCTCGTCTTCGTCCCCGGCAGTCCCAACCCCTCCCAGGGGCGCCTCCTCCTCCTCCCCGAGGGTCGGGCGATCGGGACCGACTGGAAGGTCGACCGCGCGCTCAAGGCCCTTTTCAGCCTCGGGAAGGCGTAGGCGGCCGGCCCGGCCGGAAGGGTTCTGCGCCGGGCTTCCCCCTTCCTCATTCCTCCCAGGGGATCTTCGCAAGGAGGTCCGAGGATGCCAGCTCGGCGGCTCGGATCTCCTGCTCCGTCTCCGGATACCTCCGATACCCCTCCTCGCAGCGCCGGACCCGCTCCCCTTGCTTGAAACGCGACAGCCAGGACTCGATCGCCTCGGCGACCACGGCGCTCCTCGGACGCCGGGTCCGACGGCGAACCTTCTCGAGTTCCCGGAACAGAGAGTCGGGGATGCTCACCGCCATCTTCACGCTTCGGGTCCCTCCGCGCTTCATGGATAGGAAGCCCTACTCCTGAAGCGGGGGGTGTCAAGGACGGCGGCCTTCGGGAGGACGCAAGATCCTCGGCGATGACTGCCGGCCGTCGCCGAGTCCACGGAGAGCCTTGTCTCGCCCGAGGGCAGGTCGGATCCTGTCGCGGCTCCCACCGGACTTCGGCGAAAGGAATGGCGGCTCTCGTCCCGCGCGCTCTCGCGGCGTGGCTCTCGCTGGCTGGCGTGGTCGCTGCCGACCGGCTGGTCTTCTCCGACGGCACCGTCCTCGAGGGGTGCTATGCCCGCGACGAGGGGACGCGGTTCGCGGTCTGGCGGCGGCTCGAGGACGTCGGGAGCGAACCCGAGTACCTCCCGCGGAGCCGGGTGAAGGAGCACAAGATCGAGCGGGACGAGGCGTGGGACGCCGCCCCGAGCCTGCCCGACCTCGCCGTCACCTTCATCGAGATGAGCCCGAAGCTCCCGGGCCTCCACGGCCGGGTCGAGTACGACTCCCTGGGCCGGCCGATCCTGAAGGGGGCGAAGGCCTTCGCCGACCTCGGCGAGCGCGCGGCGATGGAGCCCGAGAAGGTCGTCGCGAAGGTGAAGCTCGCCTACCGCCCCGGGGAGGAGATCGCGTTAACCGCGCACGTGAAGAACGTCGGGTTCGCGGCTGCGCGGCCCTTCCGCTACGCGTGGCTCCTCGACGGGAAGGAGGTGGCCTCGGGCCGCTTCGAGCGCTCCCTCGCGGAGATGGAGGAGGCCACCTTCGTCCACAAGACGAAGTGGCAGGCCGGTCTCCCCCACGTCACGTTCCGCGTCCGGACGGACGAGCGACAGATCGCGACGATCAACGACGAGGCGACCGACTCGCTCTGGGGCTGGGGCCTCGACTTCATCGTCCACCCGAAACGCGTCGAGGCGTGGCACCGCTACCGGACCGCCTACGGCACCTTCTCCTTCGAGGACTTCTACCGCTGGCACATCGAGATCATGAACCGCCTCTTCGAGGCGAGCGTCTACCCCTCGGCGCCGGCGGGGATCCGGGCCCGCGTGCGCCTCGACCGGATCGTCTACGCGGAGGATCCCGAGAAGGCGGCGAGCGAGGCCGAGGAGTCGGACGGGCTGCGCCGCGACCAGGGGCGCTGGATCTGGCTCGACGACGCCGACCGGAAGAAGGAGTGGAAGCCCCCGACGAAGGAGTGGCGCAACCAGACGGAGTGGTCCCTCCCGCACGAGCTCGGACACCAGCTCGGCCTGACCGACCTCTACCGCCTCGACGACGAGGGAACGGAGGCGCACAAGATGGCCGACAACGGGGACAAGGTCGCCCACTTCATGCGCCGGCCCCGCACGATGATGCACTGGCACGGGCCGCACGTCTGGTCCGAGGTCTGCGCTGGCGCGCTCGACCAGGCGTGGGACAAGCCGCGCGGCCACTACGGCGACCACCACTTCGCGATCCCGGCGGAGAACCTCGTCGAGGTCCTCGACGTCAACGGCCGTCCGGTCCCCGGCGCGAAGGTCGAGATCTTCCAGCGCGGCGTCGTCGTCGAGCCCGAGGGAAAGGGGCGCGACGAGGACGGCGTCCGGTGGTTCCCGGTCGTCGAGGACGGGACGTTCAATCACCCGATGTCCGCGCAGCCGGTGATCGTCGGGGAGACGGGCCCGGACGGCCGCATGCCGCTGCCCAATCGCCCGGCGGCGGAGGTCCGGACGCTCAACCGATTCCACCGCGGGCCCAATCCGTTCGGGAACCTCAACGTCGTCGGCGATAGGGGGCTGATGCTCGCCTGGGTGACGAAGGGCGACCGCCGGTTCCCGTTCTTCCTCGAGATCACGGAGTTCAACGAGGCCTGGTTCCGCGGGGAGAAGGACCGGCACGTCGTCCGTCTCTCGACGCCCTGCGGCTCGGAGGACTCCCCGCCTCCGCCCCGGCAGGTTCGCGCCGAGCGACTCGACGGCGAGCGCGCCAGGGTGACCTGGGTCGCCCCGGCGATCTCGCGCGAGGCCCATCCCTTCGAGCGGGTGAGCGGCTACCGCGTCTGGCGCCGTCGCTCGAGCGACGGGCTCAACGACCGCCCCTGGTTCCCGGTGGCGACGACGGGCCCCGAGACCCGCGAGGCGGTCGTCGACCTCCGGGCTCTCCCCGACGAGACCTATTGGTACTCGAAGGCCGACCGCTTCGCCGTGTCGACGGTGGGGGACCTCGGCGTCCAGAGCGGGCTCGTCGAGGTCCTCCTCCCGCCCCCCTGAAGCGCCTCTCACCCCTTGAGGCGCGCCATCTCCTCGAGGTCCTCCATCTCGTCCGTGAGGATGTGCTCGACCGTCTCGTGGAGGAGGGTCTCCTTGTCGTGGGGGATCGAGCGGAGGATCTCCTGGTAGAGGACGACCGCCTTCTCCTCCTCGCCGTGGTCGAACTCGATCATCCCGCCGAGGTCCGTCGGGAAGGGCGTCTCGGTCGCCTCGACCTCGAGCGTCGGGGCCCCCCCGAGGCCGGCGATCCGCTCCCGCAGTTTCTCCGCGTGCCCATCGCTCTCGGTCGCGGACTCCTTGAACATCGCCGCGTAGACGGGAGCGTGCGGTCCCGTCACGGTCGCGGCCTGGGTCCGGTAGCGGATCGCGCTCGCCTGCTCCATCGCGAGGGCGCGGTTGAGCAGGCCGATCATCTTCTTCTAGTCCATGGCCCTTGGCTCCGGGGCGGCGGAGGATAGCCGGGGCCGGTTCAGAGCGGCAGGCGCGCGGCGAGGAGGTCCGCCGCGAGCGCGTGGCCCGACTCGCTCAGGTGCATCCCGTCGAGGAAGAGCCTCTCGCCGCGCCCGGCCGCCGCCCGGAAGTCCTCGAAGAGGTCGATCAGGGGGAGCCCCGCCTCGGCGCAGACCCGCGCGAGCTCCCGCTGGGGCTTCAGCGTCCCCTCGCGGTCGGAGGCGAGGCGGGAGGCGTCGAGCTGTTCCTCGATGGGGAAGGCGGCGACGGCGAGCCTCGCCTTCCGCGCGGCGACGGCGTCCCTCAGGGCGGCGAGCTCGGCGGCGAACGCCGGCCAGCTCTCGTCGCGCCAGGCCGGAGCGATGTCCTCCCTCGACTCCCACGGTCCGTGCGCGGAGGGCGCCAGACGGCGACGGAACCAGCGGCGCCGGACCTCGGTCAGCAGGTAGCTGCGGCGCACCAGGGCCTCGAGCCAGGCCGGCCCGTTCCCGGGCGGGCCGCGGCGAGCCTCGAGCGCGAGGAGTCTCCGACCGTCGGCGGCGATGCGGTGGAGGAAGCGGTGGTGGTCGTTGAGACAGTACTGGAGGAGGACGAGGTCGGCGTCGACCGATCCGAGCCGGCGCTCGAAGTAGAGCCGCTCCTGGTGGATCGTGTAGCCGGGGACGGCGGCGTTCACCACCTCGACGGCGCCCCCCTCGCGCCTGGCGAGCCGTTCCCGCAACCCGTCCGGGAAGGCCCCCTCCCCGTAGGCGATCGAGTCGCCGAGGACGAGGAGGCGCGCGACCCCGGGCTCGGGCTTCGGGGAGACCTCGGGACCTCGGAAGCCGAGGGTGTTCATCCCGGGCTGCGCGGGATTGAGGACGTAGCCGAGTTCCTCGTCGGGGACGAGCGGCGCGTCGGCCGGACCCGCCCACGAGCCGGGACGTCCCGCGAGCGAAGCGCAGGCGGCCGAGAAGCCTCCCTCGATCTTCCACCGGGCCGCGAACTCCCCGATCCCGAGCGCGAGGAGGGCGGCGCCCGCGTAGTAGGCCGCCCACCAGAGGGGCCCCCGACGCCGGGTCCCCCGTTCTCTCGTCCGGCCCATCGCCTACGGCTCGAGGGAGAGGGTGAGGACCCGCGTCTCCCCCCCGGCGACCTCGATCTCCGTCCATTCGCTCCTCGCCGTCCCTCGAATCGCCGCGAGTCGATAGGGGCTGGGCCCGAGGAGTTCGAATCGCACGACCCCGCTCGCGGGCGTGTGGAGCCATCGCTGCGTCGCAAGAGGCTTGCACTCCGTGATCCGCTCGCAGAAGACGCTCGCGCAGGGAACCGCTCTCCCGTCGCCGTCCGTCACCTCGACCTCGAGCGTGGAGGGCCCCTCGAGACGGACGACGATCTCCTCCTCCACCGCCTTCGCGGACCATGGGCCTTCCACGGCCTCGCCGTGCCACTCCGCCCATGCCGAGAGGAGGCACCGCTCGCCGGGAAACAGACCCTCGATGCGGAACCGCCCCTTCCCACGGGGAGGGTCGCCCTGCCTCCCGACCTCGGCGGCTTTCTCGCCCACCCACACTCCCTCCTGCGTTTCGCGGAGGAGCGTCACTCCGGCGTGCGGATGCGAGTGCTCGGGGACGTCGCACTCGAGGATCACGGTCACAGCCGTCTCCCCGGGGACGACGACCTCGAGATCCTCGGTCCCGGCGGGAACGGCCCGGGCGACCACGCGGAAGGCGGGGTCTCCCGGCCCGCGCGGGAGGAGGAGGTCGTAGGCAGAGAGGGGATGCAGGCGCGGAATCCGGAACGACCCGTCCTCCCCGGTCCGGGCCTCCATCGTCGGACGGAGGTAGCTGGACCCGGTGTCCCCCGTGACGCCCGCGTACGGCTCGCTCGCGCGGCTGGAGACCGCCTGGATGGCGGTGTTCCCGACCGGGGAGCCGCCCTCTCGTCGCACCCTCCCGGAGATCCCCGCGGGTTGCAGGAGGGCGAGCGTCACCTGCGGGTGGGGGTTCCCCTCCTCCACGTCGATGGGAACGCCGAGGCTGCTCGCGAAGCGGTCCTCGAAGCCGACGACGATGTAGTTCCCGGGGCGGGGAACGGGAAGCACGAATCGGCCCCCTTCGCTCCGATCGACACGAAGGAACGCTCCGGAGGTCTCGACTCCCGGGGTCAGCGGCTGGGGCGGGTCCTGCTCCCACGTCATGGCGGATCCGCCCTGGACGGTCGCGCCGGAGGGGTCGAAGAGCCGCGCCTCGATCGTGAGCGCTCCCTCGAGCCAGAGCGCGAGCTCCTGCTTCGATCCCGCGTCCGCGTAGACGAAGGCGCGATCGCTCTCCGCCTCACCCTCGGAGGCCCAGACGACGTAGCGGCTCCCCGCGACAAGGCTCAACTCGAAGCGTCCCGCCTCGTCCGCCTGGAGGCGACCCAGGGCCCTCCCGGGCAGGCCCGATCGGAAGCCGAGGGGGTTGCCGGACATGAACTGGACGGTGGCGCCGGCGGCGGGGGTCCCGACTCCTCGGAACACCCGTCCCGAGAGGTGCGCCGGGGGGAAGAGGACGAGACGGACCCTGCCGAGCTCCGCTTCCGGCAGCGCCGGCGTCCTGTCCGAGGTCCCCACTCCCCTCTTCTCCGCCCACAGGAAGACGGCTCTTCGCAGACTCTCGGGGAAGGAGACGGTGCACCGACCTTGCACGTCGGTCTGCCAAGAGTTCGGACCCGGCGCGGGGAGGTCGACCATCTCGGCCTGACGCTGCTTGGGGACGAGGAGGTTGACGGTGGCCCCGGCGATCGTCCGGAGCTCCCAGTCCACCACTTCGACCTCCACGGCGACGCGATCCGCGTCCGCGGACGAATGGACCTCGCTCCTCGCCGGCCGATCGGCGGAACGGTCCGAGCCGGCAGCAGGGGACGGCGGTTCCGATGGCGGCTCGGCCGGCTGTGGCGGGCCCGACATACCGGGCGTCGTGGACCCTCCGGTGGAAGCGGGCGGCGTCGGGTCCGATGGAAGCAGGAGGAGGAACGCCACCGCGAGAGCGGCGGCGCACCCGAGGACGGCGAGCGCGATCCTCCTCTTCACTTCGGAAGCGCGATCGAGCCCGTGGTCGTGGAGCCGCCGCGGACCTCGGCCTCGACGGCCTCGGATCGGGCGGCGCCTTTCGTCGCCCGTACGTCGTAGCGCCCGGGGTCGATTCGCTCGACGGTCAAGTTGCCAGCCTCGTCGGTCCGGATCTGGCGCCAAACATGCCAGAAGGGTGTTGCGCCCCTCCGGCGAAGGGAGACCTCGGCGAAGGGCGCCGGTCGACCTGCGGCGTCGACCACGCGGAACTCGAGGCGGGTCGGCCCGGGCAGCCTCACGCGCAGGTCCTTCCCATGGGGTTCCATCGTCCACGGCTCGAGGAGCGCGACGGCGTGGCCGTCCGCCTCGACCGCGAGCCCGTAGCGGTCGCCGGCGATCAGTCCTGCGATGCGGAACCGTCCCTCCGGGTCATCGAAGGGCCGTCGCTGGAACTGGGTCCAATCTTCGTCCGGCTCCTCGTGGTGGATCAGCGTGACGTCGAAGCGCTCGAGGGGTCGACCGGTCATCTCGGACTCGACGATTCCAGTCAGGACCGCTCCCTGCAACCCCTCCTCGGTCACCACGATCTCGAGGGGAGGCCCCCCCGGGACGACTCCTTGGCGACGGATCCCTTCTTCCATCCTGTCCGGTTCGGGAACGCAGGTCAGGGAGTAGTCCCGACGGGGATGGGCCGGCTCCAGGCGGAAGGATCCATCGGGCCCCGTCGTTCCCCCGAGCCTGTCCGTCCTGAAATAGCCGCCGAAGTGGGGACGGGGGGTGGCCTCGATCCCCTTCGAGCGGTCCAACGACGCCGAGACGTCAGCGCCCGCGACCGGCTCGCCCGTCTCCCGGCGAACGCGTCCGGCGATGAACGACGCGGGGAAGAGGGAGAGTGAGACGGAGGCGGTCGGCGCTTCCTCCGTGAGCCGGACCGCGACCGGCTCGGTGTCCGCGAAGCCTTCGGCGCCCCCCGCGACCATGTACTCCCCGAGGCGGGGCACCTCGAGCCGGAAGGATCCGTCCGCTTCGGTCCTGCCGCGCGTGAAGTCTCCGGTCAAATACACGCCGGGCGTAGGCCGCTCCCAGGCCTGCACGTCTCCCTCGGGCACCGGGCGACCTTCCGGATCGACGAGGATCCCTGCGATCGCGAAGGCCCCGGGGAATCGCAGCGTCACTTCCTTCGTCTCCCCCGGCTTCGCCTCGACTAGCGATGTCCCCGTCCTCTCCTCTCCGTCCTGCGCGGCGACGAGATACGCGCCCCAGGAGTCGACCTCGACCTCGAACCTTCCCTCGGCGTCGGTCGTCCGGGCCGGCGGGACGCGCGGGTCGCCTCCGGACACGGTCCAGGCCTTCCGGAAGGAAACTCTCGCGCCGGGCGCCGGAGTCCCGTCGGCTCGAAGAACGAGTCCTCGCACCTTCGTCGGCGTGCGCAGGACCAGGGTGACTTCCGTCTTGTCCTCCGCGAGCCAGCCGAGCGGCCACTCGCCCGACGTCCCGGTTCCGGCCTTCGAGGCGAAAAGGGCGTTCTTCCGCGATGGAGCGGTCACGATGCACCGTCCCGAGGCGTCGGTCTGGGCGGCATCGAGGACGTCGCGCTCGCCCCGGGTCCCACTTCCCCCGCTGCTGGTCACCTCGACGCGAGCGGCGGGTACGGGCTCCCCGTCGGAATCGATGACGACGACGGCGACCCGGATGGGATCGGAGTCGCTCCGGGTCGGGGCCGCGGCGCGCCCGATCGGCGTCGCGGGCTCTTCGGGAGGGGCGGACGGCGCGAAGGGAATCTCGACGGCCACTCTCGACGTCGGTCCCGCGGGAGAGTGGGGGAGGGGGGGCGGGTCACCGACCGGGTCCCGGACGGGGGGGCGGGTCGGCCCCGACTCGGCGAGGGGTTTCAGGGGAGCGCGCTCCCCGAGGGCGAGCCAAGCCACGAGGGCGGCCGAGACGAGGAGCAGCGTTGCAAAGGGCGCTCGGCGCATGCAGCCGGATTCGGCGCTCCGCCATCCTAGTCGCGCAGCCAACTCCCGGAATCCCCTGCCGCGTGCCCGCCCCCGCGTCTCCGTCAAGGCCTACGGCTCGAGGGAGAGGGAGAGAGTCCGCGTCTCGCCTCCCCTGACCTCGATCTCCCTCCATTCGCTCCTCGCGGTCCCCCGCACCGCCGCGAGTCGGTAGGGGCCGGGGCCGAGTTCTCCAAACCGGACCGCGCCGCTCGCGGGGGTGATACGTCTCTCGGGGCGGTTGAGCCCCTCGCACTCGGTAATCCTCTCGCAGAACACGCCGGCGCACGGGACGGGTCTCCCGTCGGCGTCGGTCACCTCGACCTCGAGCGTGGAAGGAGAAACCAGGGAGATCACGATCTCCTGTTCGCCCGGCTTCGCCGTCCATGGACCTTCGACGGCAGGCCCCAGGCCGGGCGCCCACGCCTCGAGGAGGTAGCGATCGCCGGGGAAGAGGTCGCCGATACGGAAGCGCACTGGCGCGCCGGAGTGTGGAGATCCCGGCTCACGCGGACTTCCCGTCTTCACGACGGGCTCCCAATGCCCGAGCACCGTTTCGTGCCAGAGCTCCACCAAGGGCCGGGGGTGGGTCGACTCGGACGACGCTGAGGATCCCTCGAGCACGACGCTCAGGGCCCCCATCTCCTCCGGGACGAGGACCTCGAGGCCCTCGGTTCCTGCCGGAACGGATCGAGCGACGGCGCGAAGCTCGGACCCTTGCGGACCCCAGGGGATGGAGAGGGTGTAGGTGGCGAGCGGGTGCAGTCGCAGGATCCGGAATGAACCGTCCTCGCCGGTCCGGGCCTCCATCCTCGGACGAAGGTGCTCGAGACCCGTCTGCCCGGAGACGCCGGCATAGGGTTCGCCTTCACGGAGGGAAACGGCCTGGATCGGAGTGTTCTTCACCGAAGAGCCGCTCTCCCGTCGGAGGCGTCCGGAGATCCACGCGGGCTGGAGGAGGGAAAGGGTTACCTCCGGATGTGGATTTCCCTCGTCCACGTCGACCGGCACGGGGAGGCTGCTCGCGAATCCGTCGCCGGATCCGACCACCGCGTAGCGGCCCGGGCGCGGGACCGGGAGGGTGAAGCGGCCGGAGTCGTCCGTCGAGACGCGCAGGAAGGCCCCTGGAGTTCCGATCCCGGGGGTGATCGGCTGCGGAGGGTCCTCCTCCCAGGCTAGGACGGACTCGCGCCTCGAGGGACCGCCGGCCGGTTCCAGGAGCTTGCCGACGATCGTGAGCGATCCGGGGAGCCAGAGCCTCAGCTCCTGGCTGGAACCGGCATCCGCATAGACGTACGTGCGTTCCCCGATCTGATCGCCGTCGTACGCCCATGCCCAGTAGCGGTGCCCGGCGTCGAGGGCGATCTCGAATCGTCCGACCTGGTCGGTCTTGAGAGGGCGCGGGATCCGGCCCCCGTCCCTCGCATCCTGGGCGAGTGAGCCCTCGAGGAAGAACCGGACGGAAGCGCCGAGGGCGGGGATCCCGACCTCGCGGAGGACGCGACCCGCGACGCGAGCTGGGGGGAACAGGACGAGGCGAACCGTCGCTCTCCTCCCGTAGCCGAGCGTCCTCGTCTTCCCGGAGGTTCCTACCCCCTCACGTTCCGCGAACAGGGAGAGGGGTCCAGGCGTCTCCTCCGGAACGAGGACGGTGCATCGGCCTCGCCCGTCGGTCTCCCAGGTGTTCGGGCTCGGCGCGGGGAAATCGACCAGCACCGCGTCCTGGTACTCCTCGACGAGGAGGGTGACCCGCGCCCCGGCAACCTCGCGCAGGTCCCAGTCCACGACCTCCACGTCGACGGGTGCGCGCTTGGCCGCCGCGTAGGGTTGGAGCTCGCCCCTCGCCGGCGGATTCGCGCGTTCTTCCCGGACGGCAGCAGGGGACGCTTCCGGCGATCGCGGCTCGGCCGGCTGGCGCGGGTTCGACGGCCCGGGCGCTGTGGACCCTCCGATCGGAGCAAGCGGCGATGGATCCGACGGAAGCATGAGGACCGCGACCGCGAGCGCGGTCGCGCACGCGAAGACGGCGAGCGCGATCCTCCCCTTCACTTCGGAAGCGTGATCGAGACCGTAGTCGTGGAGCCGCCCCGGACCTCGACCTCGACGGCCTCGGATCGGGCGGCGCCCTTCGTCGCCCGGAGCACGTACCGCCCGACGTCGATTCCTTCGACCGTCCCGATCCCCGACGGGTCGGTCCGGACCGGCTGCCAAAACCTCCGGCCTGGCACCTCGCTCTTGCGAAGGAGGGATACCTGGGCGAACGGAACGGGCCCACCAGCGATGCCGACCACGCGAACCTCGAGTCGGGACGGTCCGGGCAGCCGGACGTGGAGCTCCCTCCCCTGGGGTTCCATCGTCCATGGCTCGATGAGCACGCCGGAGTGCCCGTCCGCCTCGACCTCGAGCCCGTACCGGCAGCCGGCGGTCAGTCCCTCGATGCGGAACCTCCCCTCCGAGTGCTCGAGTTTCCGGGGCTGGCCGTCAAGGGTCCATCCGGCGACCCCCGCCGCCTGGTGGCTAAGTGTGAGCCGGAATCGCTCAAGGGGCCGCCCGGTCGTCTTGGACTCCACGACCCCGGTGAGGACCGCTCCCCGCAGCTCCTCGTCGGTCACCACGATCTCGAGGGGAGCTCCTCCGGGCACGACGTTCGTCCGTCGGATCTCCCCTTCCATGCGCTCCCGATCGGGAACGCAGATCACGGAATATTCGCGACCGGGATGCGCGGGCTCGAGACGGAAGCTTCCGTCGGGCCCCGTCGTTGCCCTGAGATGGTGGGGCTTCGAGCTTCCGTCAGGGGCGCCGGGGAACTCGGCCCGGATGCCCCCCGAGCACCCCGAGAACGCCCAGACGGAAGCCCAGACGGTCGCCCCGAGGGCCGGTTCTCCGGTCCATCGGCGCACGCGACCGGCAATGAACGACTCGGGGAGGAGGGAGAGCGAGACCGAGTCCATCGGCGCCCGCTCGGTCAGGCGGACCGGGACCGTGGCGGTTTCAATGAAGCCGTCGGCGTAACCCGTGACCGCGTACTCTCCGAGGCGGGGCACCTCGAGGCGGAAGGATCCGTCCGGCCCGGACTTCCCCCACGACATCGCCTGGTTCGACCACTCGCCGGGCGGAGGCTCCTCCCGCGCAAGGATCATTCCTCCGGGTACCCGGCGACCGTCCGGATCGAACAGAGTTCCGCTGATCGAGAACGTCCCGGGGAAGCGCAGCGTCACCTCCTTCGTCGCCCCCGGCTTTGGCTGGACGGGCCACTCCCCGGTCCTCATCTCCCCGTGCTCCGCGGCCAGGCGATACGTCCCCCAGGAGTCGACCTCGACCTCGAACCTCCCCTCCGCGTCCGTCGTCTGGGCCGGCGGGACGTGAGGGATCCCCTCTGGGCAGCTCCCGCTGCTCCAGAAGGAAACCGTCGCGCCCAACGCCGGGGTCCCGTCGACCCGGAGAACGAGGCCCCGTACCTTCGCCTGCGCGCGCAGGGACAGGGTGACTTCCGTCTGGTTCTCCCCCAGCCAATCGAGCGGCCACTCTCCCGAGGTTCCGGTCCCGGCCTTCAACGCGAGGAGAGCGTTTTGCCTTGACCGGGCGGTCACCGTGCACCGTCCCGAATCGTCGGTGGGCCACACCTCGAGGACGACGCAGTCACTCCACCACCCCCTGCTGTGAACCTCGACCCGTGCCCCCGGAACGGGCTCCCCGCCGGGGTCGAGGACGAGAACGGAGACCGCGAAGAGGGGTGGCTCCGGTTGGACGGACGGTTTCCGGAGAAGGCGCCCCTCGGGCACGAGCCAGGCCAGGAGGGCGCCCGAGGCGAGGAGCAGCCCTACGACAGAGGCTCGGCGCATGCAGCCGGGTTCGACGCACCGGCATCCTAGTCACGGCGCCCACACCCGGAATCCCCTGGCGCGCGCCCGTCCCGCCGGAATAGCCTTCCCCCCTCGCCGCCGGACCCGCCCGGGCTCGAGGGGCCCGTCGGGTCCCGTGGGGCGAGGCGCGCCGGTTCCGCACAGGGAGGAACCCTTGTCCTCGAACAGCTCCTTCGAACGCCCCGCCCTCGAAGCCCACTCCGCCGCCTCGCGCGAGCGCTTCGAGGACCTCCTCCGGAAGTTCGTCGAGATCCCGAGCGTCAGCAACGACCCGGCGCGGAAGGACGACATCCACCGGATGGTCGACCTCGCGGGCTCGACCCTGATCGACTTCGGCTTCGAGTCGAGGGTCCTCAAGACGAAGGGGAACCCGATCCTCCACGGCCGCCGGGTCGTCGACGCGAACGCGCCGACGGTGACGATCTACAACCACCTCGACGTCCAGCCGGGGGGGGAGGCCTCGGACTGGAAGACCGACCCCTTCGTCTTCACCCGGGACGGGGAGCGCTGGTACGGGCGGGGGGCGACGGACGACAAGGGGCCCGCGCTGACGGCATTGTTCGGGGCGCGGTACGCCCTCGACCACGGCGCGAAGGTGAACGTCTCCTTCCTCTGGGAGCTGGAGGAGGAGATCGGGAGCCCCTCCTTCGAGGCGGCGGTCCGGGCCGAGGCGGGGGCGCTGCGGACGGATGCCGTCTGCGTCTCGGACACGATCTGGATCTCGCGGGAGCGCCCGGCCTGCCCGGCGGGGCTGCGGGGGCTGCAGGGCTTCCTCCTGCGGCTCGAGACGGGCGCCACCGACCAGCACTCGGGGACGACGGGGGGCGCCGCGCGCAACCCGATCGCGGAGCTGATGGGGGTCGTCTGCGCCTGCCTCGACCCGAAGACCGGCAAGGTCAAGATCCCGGGCTTCTACGAGGGGGTGATCCCCCCGACGAAGGAGGAGATCGACGGCTTCAAGAAGAGCGGGTTCTCCGTCGCCGCCTTCAAGAAGGACCACAAGCTGAAGAGCCTGCGGGTGAACGACCGCCTCGAGGTGATGAAGCGGATCTGGGCGATGCCGACCTTCGAGGTCCACGGCGTGACGGGGGGATACACCGGCCCGCAGATCAAGACGATCGTCCCCCCGCGCGGGGAGGTGAAGTGCTCCGTGCGCCTCGTCCCGAAGCAGGACCCGAAGAAGGTCCTCGGGAAGATCCAGAAGTTCGTGAAGAAGGTGAACCCCGACGTCGAGGTCGTCCCCGTCGGCTCGCTCGCCGCCTACCGGGGCGTGACGACCGGCCCGTGGGCGGACGCGGTGAAGGACTCGATGGCCTTCGCCTTCGGCCGCCCCCCCGTCTTCGTCCGCGAGGGGGGATCGATCGGGGCGGTCCTGACGATGGAGAAGGTGCTCGGCTGCCCGATCGTCTTCCTCGGCCTCTCGCTCCCCGAGCACGGCTACCACGCCCCGAACGAGAACTACGACTGGGGCCAGGCGCGCGGCGGGATGACGGCGTTCGCGAAGTTCTTCGAGCAAGCCGCCTCGATGCGGGGTCGATAGGCCCGGTCGCGCCGGCGAAGGAACCTGCCATGAACCTCCTCCTCCCCTTCCTCCTCGCGGCCTCCCCCTCCGCCCCGGGCGTCCTCGACGACGGGATGTGGACCTTCGACAACCCGCCCCTCGAGAAGTTCGCGAAGGACCACGGGTTCAAGCCCGACAAGGACTGGTTCGACCGGGTGCGCCTCGCGTGCGTGAGGTTCCCGGGGGGGTCGGGCTCCTTCGTCTCGGCGGACGGGCTCGTGATGACGAACCACCACGTCGGGTTCGACACGATCCAGAAGCTCTCGACGAAGGAGAAGGACCTCGTCAAGAACGGCTTCTACGCCCCGACGCGGGAGGACGAGCTGAAGCCCCCCGACCTGGAGCTGCGCGTCCTCGAGTCGACCGAGGACGTGACGAAGCGCGTCCAGGCCGCGGTGAAGGAGGGGGCGAGCCCCAAGGAGGCGAACGATCAGCGCAAGGCCGAGATGGCGCGGATCGAGAAGGAGGAGAAGGAGAAGACCGGCCTCGAGTGCTCCGTGGTCAACCTCTACCAGGGGGGGCTCTTCCACGTCTACCGGTACAAGGTGCACTCCGACGTCCGCCTCGTCTTCGCCCCCGAGCAGCAGGTCGCCTTCTACGGCGGGGACCCCGACAACTTCACCTACCCGCGCTACGACCTCGACTGCGCCTTCTTCCGCGTCTACGAGGACGGCAAGCCCTACCGGCCGAAGTCGTGGTTCCGGTGGAGCGCCTCGGGCCCGAAGGACGGGGAGCTCGTCTTCGTCTCCGGGAACCCCGGCTCGACGGGGCGCCTGATGACCCTCGCGCAGATCGAGTACGACCGGGACATCCTCCTCCCTCAGACCCTCAAGTACGGCCACGGGATGCGGGCGGCCCTGAAGGCCTACTCCGCGCGGGGGGAGCAGGAGGAGCGGCAGGCGAAGGACGACCTCTTCTCCGTCGAGAACGGGATCAAGGCGAGGACCGGCTACCTCGGAGGCCTGGAGAACCCGCAGGTCATGGCCCGCAAGAAGGCCGAGGAGGAGCAGCTCCTCTCCACCCTGGGCGCGGACTCGAAGGAGGGGGTCGCCCTCTCCAAGGCGATCTCGGCGATCGCAGCCGCGCGGAAGGGGATCATCCCGACCGCGACGCGGATGCGGTATTCCCGGGCGGACGCGTTCCTCGCGGGCGTCGCCCTGAACCTCGTCCGGATGACGGCGGAGCTCGAGAAGAAGAACGAGGACCGGCTCCCGGAGTACCGCGACACGGCCCTCGACTCGCTCAAGCGCCAGATCTTCTCGGCGCGGCCCGTCTACCTCGACCTCGAGGAGGCGAAGCTGACGGAGTCGTTCCGCCAGGGTCTCAAGGAGCTCGGCCCCGACGACCCCTTCGTGAAGGCCGCGCTCGGCGGGAAGACGCCGGCCGAGGCCGCCAAGGCCGCGCTGCGCGGCACGAAGCTCGGCGCGGCGGAGAAGGACCAGATCGAGGCCGCCGTCGCGGAGCGAAAGCGCCTCGCGGATGGGGGGACGAAGGCGATCGCGGAGTCCACCGACCCGATGATCGTCCTCGCGCGGACGGTCGATCCGATCCTCCGCGGCCTGCGGAAGAAGACCGAGGACGAGCTCGAGAGCGTCGAGACCCTGAACGCCGAGACGATCTCGAAGGCGCGCTTCGCCGCCTACGGGCGGTCGATCTGGCCCGACGCGACCTTCACGCTCCGGCTCTCCTACGGGGTGGTCAAGGGATACGAGGAGGACACGACCCTCGTCCCCTACAAGACGACCTTCGCCGGCCTCTACGAGCGCCACGCCGCCTTCGACGGCAAGCCCCCCTTCGACCTGCCGGCCCGCTGGATCGAGAGGCGCGACCGGCTGAACCTGGCGACTCCCCTCAACTTCGTCTGCACGGCCGACATCATCGGCGGCAACTCGGGGAGCCCGGTGATCAACAAGGACGCGGAGATCGTCGGCCTCATCTTCGACGGGAACATCCAGAGCCTGCCGAACCGCTACGTCTACGACGACGTCATGGCGCGGGCCGTCGCCGTCCACTCGGCCGGGATGGTCGAGGCGATGAAGAAGCTCTTCGACGCCGGCGCGCTCGCCGAGGAGCTGACGGCGGTCGGCGGGCGCTAGTCCCCCCCTCCTCGTTCCATCGGGGGGCAGAATTGACGCCCTCCGTATACTTTTCCGCCTCCGCGGAGTGGCGCGGCTTCGGGGCGCGAGCCGGGATCCCTCCCGGCCGCCTCTCCCCGCGCTCGGAAGGGGATTGCGCGTGGATCGTCGAGTTCCCCGGGGACCGGGCGGATGGTCCCTCGTCGAGCTCGCCATCGCCCTCGCGACGGCCGGCGTCCCGGCGTTCGCCGCCGGGAGCCTCCTCTCGGAATCCTTCTCCCCCGATCCCTCCGACCGGGAGTCCGCTCTCGCCCTGCGGGCGATGAAGCGGACCCTCGAGACGGTGCAGGGCGGGACGGTCGAATTCGAGGACCTCTTCCGCGCCTACAACGACGACCCCTCCGACGACCCGGGGGGCCCGGGCACCGCGCCCGGGGCGAACTTCGCGGTCGACGGTCTCGAGCCCCGGCCCGGGGACGCCGACCGGTCGCCGGGGCGGATCGAGTTCCCCTCCCCCGAGGGGCGCCCCGGAGTGCTGCGCGAGGACCTCACGGCCGAGCTCTTCGGTCTCGCGGTGGACCACGACCTCGACGGGGACGGAATCGTCGACGACTCGAACCACGCCGGGGACTACCTCCTCCTCCCCGTCCTCGTGCGGGTGGAGTGGGCCGGCTCCTCGGGAGAGGAGTCGAGGTCCCTCCGCACCTTCCTCGCGAAGCGGTGAACGATGGATCGTCCGCCTCGCTCCCGCCGGGGTCTCACCCTGACCGAGGTGCTCGTCACCGCGGTCCCCCTCCTCGTCTTCCTCGCCGGCGTCTACGCCGTCCTCGGGCC
>JAKEFM010000042.1 GCA_022616055.1 Planctomycetota bacterium | reverse complement strand
TACCTCGGCATCGCCAACCGCGCCGAGAAGCCGCGCCTCTACCACAACCGGGGCGACGGGACGTTCGAGGAGGCGAGCAAGGCGGCGAGGATCGACAAGGTTCTCCTCACGATGGGGTGCAACTTCGGCGACCTCGACAACGACGGGTGGCTCGACTTCTACGCCGCGACGGGGAATCCCGACTTCCGGAACCTCCTCCCGAACCGGATGTTCCGGAACACGGGGGAGGGGACCTTCGAGGACGTCACGACGGCCGGCGGCTTCGGCCACCTGCAGAAGGGGCACGGCGTCGCCTTCGGCGACCTCGACGACGACGGCGACCAGGACCTCTACGTCAAGATCGGGGGCGCGTACACGGGCGACGCCGCCCGCAGCGCGCTCTTCGAGAACCCGGGGAACGGCAACGACTGGATCACCCTCCGCCTCCTCGGCGCGCGGAGCAATCGCTGCGCGATCGGCGCGCGGATCCGGATCTCGGTCGACGGCCCGGGCGGGACGCGCGACGTCCGCGCGACGGTCACCACCGGCTCGAGCTTCGGCGCTTCCAGCCTGCGGCAGGAGATCGGCCTCGGACCGGACGCGCGGATCCGGGAGATCGAGATCCGCTGGCCGGCGAGCGGCCACGTCCAGAGGTTCGGTCCCGTCGCCGCGCGCCAGCTCCTCGAGATCCGCGAGGGGGACCCTCGGCCGGTTCCGGTCCCGCTCCGGCCCTTCCGCCTCTCCTCGGGCTCGGGCCACTGAGGGCGGGACTCCCCCGCGAGGGGGATTGCCGGGCAGGAAGAGGGTAGGTAGCCTTTCCGTCGCGGCGAAGCATCGGAGGTCGCAATCGTGGCGCCCTGGGCGTTCCTCCCGCTCCTCCTTCAACAGGTGTGGGTCGTCGACGACGACGGCGGCCCGGGGGTGAACTTCACCGACCTCCCTCCCGCGATCGCGGCGGCGGCGGATGGGGATACCCTCCTGGTTCGGGCGGGTTCCTACACCCCCTTCACGCTCTCCGGGAAGGGACTTCGAATCCTCGGCGAGTCGTCCGTCACGACGTTGGTCGCCGGCGGATCCCCGACCCTCGTCACCGCCATCCCTGCGACGAGCGTGGTCTACATCGACCGGATCCGGTTCCTGCCCGCCGTCGGCGCGACCTCGACGCTCGAGGTCTCGGGGACGACCACCCGCGCCGTTCTGGCGTACTTGACGTCGATCGGACCGTTCGGCGGAGCCGCCGTGTCGGTCGTCGATGCGGAGGTGCACGTCCATCGAAGCTCGTTCTTCGGCTCGTCGCAGATCTCCCTCTTCAACCTCCCCGGCCGCGGCCTGGACCTGGGAGGAGGCGCACGGGCGCACATCGCTACCACGACGATCTCGGGCGGGTCGGGCTTGGACAATGGTTACCTCGGCCCGTTGTCGCCCGCATCGGGAGCGATTGGGGTCGCCGTGTCCGGCACGGCAGCGGCATTCTGGATCGCGGACTCCTTCGTCCAGGGAGGAGCGGGAGGATGGGGAACTTGCAGCGGCGCCTCGAACCCGCCGAACGGGGGACACGGCATCGCCAGCACATCCGCGGGCCGGGTCTCCGGTCTCCCCTCGACCCTCGTCCGCGGAGGCAACGCGGGAACCGGCCAGTTCTGCACGGTCCTGGCGCCTTCCGGCGGATACGGCGTCATCGCCCCTGCCTCGGCGACGGTCCACTCGATCACGCTCGCGGGCGGGAACGCCTCGGGGTTCGGAACCTATCCCGGATTCCCGTCCACGGGGGGCGTCGTCACGAACGCGACCCCCCTCCCCGTCCTGCGCATCACCTCCAGCCTGCCGAGCCTCACGCTGACCGGCAGCGCGACCGTCGACCTCTCGAACGGACCCCCGGGCGCCCCCTACCTGATCGCGATCTCCCCGTCTCCCGGATTCCAGTCGGGCGGCCCGCTCTTCCTCGGCGAAATCCTCCTCGACCCCGCGAACTGGTTCCCCCTATTTGCCGGGACCCTCTCGGCCTCCGGGGACTTCTCCGTGACCGTCCCCCTCACCGGGATCTCTCCGAACTTCGCCTACTTCCCGCTGTTCCTCCAGGGGATGGCGCTCGATCCCGGCGGGTCGTTCTGGCGGGTATCCAACGCGACGGTCGTGACGCTTCGCCCCTGACTGCCAGGCGCTACCGCACTCCCTCGGACGGCCCGACGTCCAGACGGGCGAAGAGCGCGGGCCGGTCGACCTTCCCGCTCGGCGTCCTGGGAAGCGCGGAAAGGAGGAGCGCGCGCTCGGGAACCATATGGGCCGGGAGGCGGCTCCGCAGCTCACCCACGATCCTGCCCGGGCCGGAGGCGCCCCCCGCGACGATGAAGGCCGCGAGAACGGTGCCGAACTGCGGGTCAGGCAGGGCGAGGACGCACGCCTCCACGATTCCCTCCAGGGAGAGGAGCGCGGCCTCGACCTCGCCCAACTCGACGCGGTGGCCGCGCGTCTTCACCTGCGAGTCGCGTCGGCCGCGGAAGTGGAGGTATCCCCCCGGCCCCTCGACTCCGAAGTCCCCCGTCGCGTACCGGCGCCGGCCGCCCTCGCCGACGGGGAGCGGATCCCGGCCCCAGTAGCCGAGCATGACGGTCGGGCCCGACACGACGATCTCTCCTTCCTCGCCGGGGGCGCAGGGGCTCCCGTCTCCCCGGACGAGATCGACCTCGTCGCCGCAGCAGGCTTTCCCGATCGGGATCGCGCGCTCGTCCCCTTCCGGCGGAGGCTCCGCGACCGGAAACCAGGTCGCGACGTTCGTCTCCGTCGGCCCGTAGAGGTTGTGGAACGCGGTCCGGGGGAGGAGGCGCATCAGCGCCCGCAGGTCCCGAGTCGGGAACACTTCTCCCGCGAACACCAGGAGCCGCAGCGAGGAGAGGTCGGCCTCCGCGATCGCGCCGCGCCGCGCCCAGTTCGCGAGGATCGAGGGGACGGAGTACCAGGCGCTCGCGCGACGCTCCGCGAGGAACCGGGTGAGGAGGACGGGGAAGCCGAGGGCCTCGCGGGGAACGAAGGCGACCGAGGCCCCCGCGGCGCACGCCGAGAAGAGGTCGAAGGTCGAGAGGTCGAAGGAGAGAGGAGCGCTCGCGGCCACCCGATCGCCCGGCGTCAGACGAAACGTCTCCCTCGCCCACTCCGCGAACGCGAGAGCGCTCGCGTGGGAGTGGACGACCCCCTTCGGCTCCCCGGTCGAGCCCGAGGTGTAGAGGACGTAGGCGGCGGAGTCTGGCGCGACCTCGACGAGGAAGCGCGATGCGTCCGGGGACCGCGGCCAGGGGATCGACCGCCAGGGTGGTCCCGAGGGCCGCTCGCCCGACGCGTCGACCACCGCCTCGAGCGAACCTGCCGACTCCCTCCGCGTCGCCAGCGCCGAGAGTGTCTCGCCGTTTCCGATCGCGACCTTCGCCCCCGCGCTCGACACGAGGAGGGCCGCGCGGGCCGGAGGAGACGCGGGATCGACGGGAACGTAGATCGCACCCGCCTTGAGGACGGCGTGGACCGCGACGGCCGAGTCCACGCCCCGCGGGAGGAGGATCGCGACCCGGTCGCCGGGCCCGACGCCGGCGCCGGCGAGGGAGCGAGCGAGGGCGGAGGCGAGCCCCTCGAGCCGCCCGTAGGAGATGGACTCGTCTCCGTCCTCGAGGGCGAGGGCGTCCGGGCTCCGCCGCGCGGACTCGACGAGGAGGTGAGAGAGGAGAGTCAACTCGATCCGGGCGTTCGCTGGAGATTATCCTTCTCCCCCTTTCCGAAAGGGCGCCCGTCGCCGACACACCCCCGCGGGCCGACTCCGTCCCCATGCCCGAACCCTCCCTTCGAACGAGGCTCGCCCCCCTCTCGATCCGGATCGGGGGCGCCTGGATCCTCCTCGGCGGCCTCCTCAAGCTCTTCCTCGGGACGCCCGCCGACCTCCCGGCCCCGGTCCGGGACTTCCTCCCGAACGTCGATCTCACCTTCTGGGGGGCGATCTCCGCCGAGACCTTCGTCGGCGTCCTCTCCCTCCTCCACCCGCGCGCGGCCTGGCCCCTCCTCTCCCTCGTCCTCCTCCTCTTCGTCGGGATCCTCGGGAAACTGATCGCGGCGGGCGCGCACTCCTGCGGGTGCTTCGGGCCGACGATCACCTTCCCTCCCGCCCTCATGCTCGCGATCGACGGGGTCTGCCTCGTCGAGATCCTCGCGACGCGCCCCTGGTCCTCGATCCCGGCGCGGGGCGGCTGGGCGGCCCGAGGGCTCGCCTCCCTCGCGGTCGCGATCGCCGCGCCCTGGATCGTCCTCGGCCCGCCTCCTTTCTCGAAGCCCGAGCGCCCGGCCGCCTCCGTCGGCGGGGCCCCGAGCGCGCCCCCGCGATGGGTGACGTTCGAGCCGAAGCAGTGGGTCGGCAAGCCGATCGGGGAGACGACACTCCACGACTGGCTCCCGACGGACAAGCTCCCGCTGGACGCCACCTGGATCCTCTACCGGATCAACTGCCCGAACTGCGCGGAGCACCTCCGCCTCCTCAAGATGGAGCAGGACCGGACCCAGGACTTCTCGACGATGTACGTCCTCGTCCGGATCCCGGAGGAGGGGGACGAGAAGGAGCGCGTCGTCGACATGCTCCCCGAGAACCGTATCGACGCCGAGCTGCCAGCCGTGACGCGCTACGTGATCCAGACCCCCTGGGAGCTGAAGCTCCAGGGGGGGATCGTCACGCACGCCACCCAGCACCTCTACGGAAAGTGAGTCAGAGGTCCGCCCGGCGACGCCGGTAGGCGTCGAAGGCGACGGCCAGGATCAGGACGGCGCCGATCAGGGCGTTGTGGAGGAGCGGGTCGACCCCTCCGTGCACGCAGCCGTTGCGCAGGAGGGCGATCGTCGCGGTGCCGGCGACCGCGCCGGCGACGCTCCCCGTCCCTCCGGCGAGGCTCCCCCCCCCGATCACCACCGAGGCGATCACGTCGAGCTCGAGGCCGGGCGCCTGGTTCGGGTCGCCCGAGCCGCCGAGCGAGGCGAGGAAGAGGGCCGTGAGACCCCAGAGCCCGCCCGCGAGCGCGTAGACGGAGACGACGTGGCGGTCCGCGGGGACGCCGCAGAGGACCGCCGCCCGAGGGTTCCCCCCGATCGCGAATGTGTGCCGCCCGAACCGGGTCCGATGGAGGAGCACCGAGGCCCCGGCGACGACGAGGATCGCGCAGAGGAGGACGAGGGGGAGGCCGAGACGGGTCCCGTCGAGCGCGCGCAGGCGCGGCGCGGGGACCGCCGTCCCCCCCGTCGAGTACTGGGCGAGGCCCCGGTAGATCCCGAGGGTCCCGAGCGTCGCGAGGAAGGAGGGGATCCGGAGGCGCGTGACGAGGAGGCCGTTCACCGTCCCGCACGCGAGGCCGCAGAGGATCCCCGCGGCGATCCCCGCCGCGAGCGCCCCGGAGGAGGCGTCGCCGAGGCGCCGGACGGCGGCGGCGGAGGCGAGGCCGCAGAGCGCGACCATGCTCCCGACCGAGAGGTCGATCATCCCGAGGACGATCACGAAGGTCATCCCGACCGCCGGGATCGTGTAGAGGGCGATCCGCCTCCCCTGGTTCCAGAGGTTGTCGGCGGTCCGGAAGGTCGGGAGGGCGATCGAGAGGGCGAGGAGGAGGAGGAGGAGCGTGAGGTAGGGAGCGAGACCGCCGAGCGGGCGCCGCCCCGTCGGGCCGCTCATCCCTTCCCGGGATGGAGGAGGGCCTCGATCGCAGGCTCCCCGAGCCGCTCCTTCGTGACGAGGGTGACCCCGGTGTCGATCCTCGCCGGGACGCTCTCGCCGCGGAGGCTGCGCATCACGGCCGCCACCCCCTCGTACCCCATCTTGAAGGGGTCCTGCACGACGAGGGCGTGGAGCGTCCCCTCCGCCAGCCCCTCGAGCAACTCCTCCGCCGTGTCGAACCCGATCCCCACGACCTTCCCGGCGCGGCCGGCGTTGCGCAGCGCCACCATCACGCCGTAGGCGCTGCTCTCGTTGCTCCCGAAGAAGCCGTCGAGGTCGGCGTGCTTCGCGAGGATGTCCCGACCCATCTGGACCGAGGTCTCCCGGACCGAATTGCCGAACTGCTCGTCGACGATCGCGATCCCGGGGAACTTCGAGGCGATCGTCTCCCGGAACCCCGCCTCCCGCTCCTCCGTCGAGGCGCTCCCCGACTTGCAGAGGAGGACGGCGACCTTCCCCTTCCCGCCGAGCCGCCGTCCCATCTCCTCGGCGGCGAGGACGCCGCCGAGCCGGTTGTCGGTGGCCGCGAGCGTCAGGATCCCCTCGGCGTCGAGCGCCGAGTCGATCACCGCGACGGGGATCCCCTTCGCGCGCGCGTCCTCGGCCGCCTTCCGGCTCTGGGTCCGATGGATCGGGGCGAGCACGAGCCCCTTCACCCCCGAGGAGAGGAGGTCCTCGACGAGCTGGAGCTGCTCGGTGACCTTCGTCTCGTCCGAGGGGCCGACCCAGTGGATGGAGCACCCGAACTCCCGCCCGGCCTTCTCCGCCCCGAGCCGGATCGCCTTCCAGAACTCGTGCGTGACCCCCTTCGGCACGACCCCGACGACGGGCCGGCCCGGGTCGCGACCGCACCCGCCCGAGAAGAGCAGCAGCGCCCCGATCGCCGCGCGGCGGAGGTCCATGCGGGGGCTACCTACCACGGAACGGCGGGCGCCTCCACCGCTCCTCCGGTAGAGTCCGGGGCGCGCGGCGCCGCAAGGCGCTCCTCGGACGGGAACGGACGATGCGGACTCTCCTCGCGTGCCTCCTCCTCGCCGCGCCGGCGTCGGCCGACGTCCGGCTCGCCTCCGTCTTCGGGGATGGGATGGTCCTCCAGCGCGGGGTGCCGATCCCCGTCTGGGGCACGGCGGACACCGGCGAGGAGGTCCGCGTCACCCTCGGCGACCGCGTCGCCCAGGCGAAGGCGGATTCCGAGGGTCGGTGGAAGGCGACCCTCGAGCCCCTCGAGGCAGGAAGAGGCCTCGAGCTCGTCGCTGCGGGGCGAAACAGGGTCTCGTCGCGAGACGTCCGCGTCGGCGAGGTCTGGGTCTGCTCCGGCCAGTCGAACATGGAGTGGCCCGTCGAGCGCTCCGCCGGGGCCGAGGAGGAGGCCGCGCGGCCGGCCGATCCCGACCTGCGCCTCCTCGTCGTCCCCCACCGCGTCTCGGGAGAGCCGCAGCGGGAGTTCGACGCGCGGTGGGCCGAGGCCTCCCCGAAGACGGTCCCGGCCTTCTCGGCCATCGCTCTCGCGTTCGGCCGGGAGCTTCGCTCCTCGCTCGGCGTGCCCGTCGGGCTGATCCAGGCGACCTGGGGCGGAACTCCCGCCGAGTCGTGGACCCCGCGCCGGGGCCTCGAGGCCGACGAGGTCCTTCGCCCGATCCTCGAGCGCTGGGAGAAGAACCTCGCGGAGTTCCCCGAGGCGATGAAGACGTTCGAGGAACAGACCGCCCTCTGGAAGGAGGCCTCCTCGAAGGCGAAGGGGGAGGGGAAGCCCGAGCCGCGCGCCCCCGCGCCTCCTCCCGGCCCCGACCACCCCCACCGCGCGAGCGGTCTGTGGAACGGGATGATCGCCCCCCTCGTCCCCTTCGCGATCCGCGGGGCGATCTGGTACCAGGGGGAGTCGAACGCCTCGCGCGCGTGGCAGTACGCGACCCTCTTCCCGGAGATGATCCGCGGGTGGAGAAGGGCCTGGGGCCAGGGGGAGTTCCCCTTCCTCTTCGTCCAGCTCGCGAACTTCCGCCCGGGAGGGAAGGCCGACGGCGTGACGTGGGCCGAGCTGCGCGAGGCGCAGCGAAGGACGCTCTCCCTCCCCCACACGGCCATGGCCGTGACGATCGACATCGGGGAGAGCGGCGACATCCACCCGCGCAACAAGAAGGAGGTCGGCCGGAGGCTCTCCCTCGCGGCGAAGTCCCGGGTCCATGGACTCGAGGGGGTCGACTCGGGCCCCCTCTTCCGATCGGGATCCGTCGAGGGGAACGCGATGCGCCTTCGGTTCGACCACGCCGGAGGCCTCGTCGCCAAGGGCGACCTCCTCGGGTTCGAGGTCGCGGGAGAGGACCGCCGATTCCATCCGGCGCAGGCGCGGATCGACGGCGAGACGGTCCTCGTGACGAGCCCCGAGGTCCCGCGCCCCGTCGCGACGCGCTACGCCTGGGCCAACGACCCTCCCGCAGCCCTGTTCAACGGGGCCGCCCTCCCCGCCTCCTCCTTCACGACCGACGACGGGCCGTGGCAGACGGCCGCGGCGCGATGAGACTCCAGCCCGTTCTTCTCCTCCTCCTCCCCTGCGCGTCTCGCGCCCTCCCGGGCGGAGAATCCGAGACGGCTCTCGCCGCCGTCGAGAAGCGGGCCGAGGAGCTTTCCGCGCTGAACCGCACGATCTGGACCGCGGCCGAGGTCGGGCTCGTCGAGACGAAGTCGAGCGCGGCGCTCGCCCAGTTCCTCTCGAGGAACGGCTTCGCCGTGCGCGCCGGGGTCGCGGGGATGCCGACCGCCTTCGTCGCGGAGGCGGGCTCCGGCAAGCCGGTGATCGGGATCCTCGCCGAGTTCGATGCGCTGCCGGGGATGTCGCAGAAGGCCCTCCCCCGCCGCGAGCCCCTCGAGTCGGGCGCGCCCGGCCACGCGTGCGGCCACTCCCTCTTCGGCGTCGCCTCGGCGGCCGCCGCCGTCGCCGCCCGCGAGGCGCTCGGGGGAGGTCCCGGCACGATCCGCCTCTACGGCACGCCCGCGGAGGAGACCGGGATTGGGAAGCTCTACATGGCGCGGGAGGGGCTCTTCGAGGACTGCGACGCCGTCCTCACCTGGCACGCGCGCGACCGGAGCGCCTCGGACTTCTTCTCGACGAAGGCGGTCGTCTCCGCGAAGTTCCGCTTCCGGGGGCGCGCGGCGCACGCCTCCGCCTCTCCCGCCGAGGGGCGCTCGGCCCTCGACGCGGTCGAACTGATGAACGTCGGGGCGAACTACATGCGGGAGCATGTCCCCGAGGACGCCCGCATCCACTACGTCATCACCGACGGGGGCGGGCAGCCCAACGTCGTCCCTCCCGCCGCCGAGGTCTGGTACTACGTCCGCGCGGACTCCTTCGCGGAGGTCGAGCGGCTCTTCGCGCGCCTCCTCGACGTCGCCCGGGGCGCCGCCCTCATGACGGGGACGGAGGCGAGCCACGAGGTCGAGAGCGAGTGCCACGAGGTCCTCGTCAACCGCCCTCTCGCCGAGCGGATCCACGCGAACCTGACGAGGGTCGGCCCCCCCGCCTTCTCCGAGGAGGAGAGGACCTTCGCGCGGCAGAGCCAGTCGGACCTCGGGGGCTCCTTCGAGAAGAGCCTCGCCGACTCGATCGAGCCCCTCCCGGCGGACCCGGGAAAGATGAAGTCCTCGACCGACGTCGGGGAGGTCTCCTGGCGGGTCCCGGTCGGCGCGCTCCAGGTGGCCTGCTACACCTTCGGGGCCCCCGGCCACTCCTGGCAGGTCGTCGCCTGCGGGGGGATGACGATCGGGGAGAAGGGGATGCTCGTCGCCGCGAAGACCCTCGCCCTGACGGCCGTCGACCTCGTCCGGGATCCCGCGCTCCGGGAGGCGGCCCGTCAGGACTTTGTTCGCCGGCGGGGCTCCTCTCCCCTCCGCTCCCTCGTCCCGGAGGGGCGCAAGGCGCCGAAGGCGATCCGATGAAAGCGCGGCAGGCGGACGGGCCCGCTGCCCGCCCGCCTGTCGCGGGGTGGACGAGGGTCGCGGCTACGCGGCCGCGAGCCCCGAGGCCAGGACCACGTCGAGGATCAGGTCCTCGAACGCGGCCTGGACGTTCTGGACGACCTCGGGGATCACCGCGTAGTTCTCCGCCGCATAGGAGAAGGTGGCGAGCCCGCCGTAGGCCGAGAGCGAGGTGACGAGGGAATCTCCGAGGGCCTTCTTCGAGGCCGTCGAGGCCGTCCGGATCCGCTCGAGGTCGAGGAACCCGCTCATCCGCAGCTCGCGGACGAAGTCCTGGTAGACCTCCGGCGCGGCCGCCTCGACCAGGACCAGCTCTCCCTGGTACACCATCTCGAAGGTCCGGTCGGCGTAGAGGGCGAACCGCATCTGGTACCCGCTCTCCCCTCCCTCGATCTCCATCGAGAAGACCTCCGGCGCGTCCGTCGTGGGCCCGGGGAGGATGCCGCAGTCCGGGCAGGCGGACGCGGGGGCCGCGAGGGGGAGGAGGGCGAGGGCGGCGACGGGGAGGAATCGACGGGTGCGCATGGGGGTCTCCTTGCGATCAGGTCAGTGATCGAAGGAGCCGGGTTCCGGCGGGGACCGAACGGATCCCCGGACCGGCT
>JAKEFM010000333.1 GCA_022616055.1 Planctomycetota bacterium | reverse complement strand
GGGCAGGGCGGCCTTCCAGACCGTGCTGGGCATCGGCAGCCACATCAGGGGTCCGACCTACAAGGAATTGACGGCTCCTGAGCTGAATGGATAAGCATCTTAGGAAGTGCTGATCGTCGCCGACGGCGCCCACCTCGAAGTCGAGGAGGAGGCCCTTCCCCCTGGCTGCCTCGAGACGCCGGCGGCAGGTCTGCGCCACTTCCGGGTGGACGGCCGTGTGTCCGACGTACCCGCCGATGTCGGCCTTGATGGCGGTCAGGGTCAGCTTCGTGGTCATGAGGAGGTGCTCCTTGGGAGGTTGCAGGAAGGGAGTCGCCCGGCGCTCCGAGAGGGCGGCGGAACATCAAGCAACAAGCAACGCGCGTGCCCCAGGCGCTCCTCGACCATGCGGACGAAAAATTTCGATCCTCGGCGGCCGGATCGAGGGGCGTTCTCCGACCGTTCCGAGGGAGGAGAGGGACCGCGGGTCCGGCGTCCCGTTTGCAAGGGGACATCCGTGCGCGTCGCCCGCGGACGGATGTGCGGGACGCGACGGTCGAGGGACCGCGAGAGATCGCGCGCGCCGGAACGAGGAGCGCGGTTACGCGCTCCAGGCCCCGGCGGAATGCCGGGGGCCGCCTCAAAGCCCGGGTCGGCGCCGATCTCTCCCCCGTGTCGCGGGCGACGCGCCGCATCGCAGGCGAGGTCCGGGTGAAGTCACCTCCCGACGCTCTCTTCGGCGCGGCCCGGCGGGTTCTCCGGGGAGGATCGCCGTGTCGATCCGGGCCCGCCTGATCGCGCTCTCCTCCCTCCTCGTCGCGCTCCCCGCGGCGATCGTCGGGCTCAACGTCGCGCATGCGCGACGGATTTCGGGGGACGCTCCGATGATCGACTACGCGGGGAGCGAGCGGATGCGCGCCTTCATGACGGCGGGGCTCGCCGCCTTCTACATGCGACGGCCGGGCGACCCCGTCCGCAGCCGCATCGAGGAGGAGCTCGAACAGTGGGAGCGGATCCGGCGTGGCCTCCTCGACGGCGATCCCTCCCTCGAACTCAAGGGAACCCGCGACGCGCAGGTGCGAGCGGATCTCGAGGAGGCCGGGGGCCTCTTCGCCTCCTACCGGAGCGCCCTGCTCGCCTCGATCGGGGAGTCCGCGGGAGCGACGGCCGAGGAGAAGGAGGCCCGGGCGAACGAGATCCTGTCGGGCGCCTTCGGCCTGTACGGCTTCATGGACCGGGTCACGCGCCGGCTCCAGGAGGACTCCGAGGGGGCGGTCCGCTCGTTCCGGAGCGCCCAGGCCCTCCTCGCCGCGGCGATCGGCATCGTCGGGGTGAGCGCGCTCTTCGCGGGTCACCGCTACGTGCTCGCCCCCCTGCCGAGGATCCTCGACGCGCTGGGCGCGATCGGCCGCGGGGAGCTGCGCACGCGGGTCCCCGAGGACGGACCCGCCGAGTTCCGCTCCGTCGCCCGGGCCTTCAACTCGATGGGGGACGCGCTCGAGCTCGCGCGCGGGACGCTCCTCGCGCACGAGCGCGAGCTCGCGGGGAAGAACCGCGAGCTCGCCCAGGCGAGCCGGCTCAAGTCGGAGTTCCTCGCGAACGTGAGCCACGAGCTGCGCACGCCGCTCAACGCGGTGCTCGGCTACGAGGCCCTCCTCCGCCGGGGAGTGTACGGGGAGGTGAATCCTCGCCAGCGCGAGGCGCTCGAGGGGATCGCGGAGACGGGAGGACACCTCCTCGAGTTGATCAACGACCTGCTCGACCTCTCCAAGATCGAGGCGGGGAAGATGGACGTGCGACTCGGGTCGGTGGACCTCGAGGAGGTCCTGGCGGAGCTCGGGCGGTCCGTCGAGCCCCTCGTGCGGGCGAAGGGGATCGCCTTCGACCGCGCCGTCCCCGGACCCCTCCCGCGCGTCCGGACGGACCGCGAGAAGGTGCGGCGCATCCTCCTCAACTTCCTCTCGAACGCGATCAAGTTCACGAAGGCGGGCCGCGTCGGCCTCGGCGCCGAGGTGCGGGAGGGAGGGGAGGAGATTGCGCTCTCGGTCGTCGACTCCGGCATCGGGATCCCCGACGACCAGCTCGCCACCATTTTCGAGGACTTCCGGCAGGGCGACGGCTCCGCGAGCCGCGAGTACGGCGGCACGGGCCTCGGTCTGTCGATCAGCCTCCGGCTCGCCCGGATGCTCGGCGCGCGCATCGAGGTCGAGACGACCGTCGGGAAGGGCTCGACGTTCGCCCTCGTCCTCCCGCGCGCGCCGCGCCCCGGGACCGGAGGGGAGGTGAGATTCCGTGGAAGAGAAGAAACCGTTGCGGCGCATCCTGGTCGTTGACGACGACCCCCACCACAACCGGATCGCCGGGGACCTGCTGCGCCACGCCGGCTACGAGGTCGAGATCGCGTGGAACAGCGCCGAGGCGGTGAAGAAGGCCTTCGACTTCCGCCCGGACCTGGTCCTCCT
>JAKEFM010000332.1 GCA_022616055.1 Planctomycetota bacterium | reverse complement strand
GGCTTCGACATCTTCGCGGTGGGCCCGCGAGGCGAGAAGCTCGTCAAGTCCGTCGCCTGCACGGAGTGCGGGACGGGCTTCGGTGCGGCCTACGAGGAGACGATCCGGTCGAGCGATCTGAAGGCCGGAAGGGTCGACTCCTTCAGGATCCGGATGAACAGCGCGACCCCGGTGACGGTCGAGGTGCCGGTCCGCTGATCTTCCGGGCGCTGGTCCCCCGCGAGGGGGACTGGCTCCCCGCGCGCACAGGCGGTAGAATCGAGGGCCGCCGGCAGAGAATGCCGGCGGCCCTTTTTCTGTCTGTGCGTCTCGCCCGCCCTCGAGGCGGCCTCCCGGACTCGGCCACGGAATGATCGATCGCCCACGCACGAGCCCTGCGGCCGTGCCCGCCCGGCGCTCGCGCTCGCCGGGCGGCGCATCGAAGCTCCTCGCCTGTCTCTCGGTGGCGTCCGCAGCCGTCCTCTGCACCTCGCGCCTCTCCGCCGCCTGCACGACGCAGGGAGGCTTCGCGATCTTCCAGTGCGGCGACCGCGCCTGGTTCGACGCTCCGCCCGAGGGGAGCGGCACCGTCCGTGCCGTCTTCTGGCAGATCGGCTTCGGCAACGCCGCCGTCAACAACGCCGAGGGGACGAACGGAACCGGCATCGGCCCGCCCGGCGTCTTCAGCGGGAACGACAGCGGGCTCTTCGACGTGCCCCTGATCGCCGCGGCCCCGCTCGTGGATCCCGAGGGGAAGATCGGAGTCCCGGAGGACGCTCTCTGCCTCGGCCCCGTGAACTGGGCCAACCGCGGCGTGGACGGCTGCTGCGACGACAGGAAGATCCACGGCGTCAGGACCGGGCAGGACGGCCTCCTCAATCCGAACTTCGACTCCGAGGCGATGCGGCGTCAGGACCAGTTCGTGCCCGACCTCACCGCGGTGATCGACCACCCGATGGCCATCCTCCTGCGCGAGGAGACGGGGAGGTGGTTCGCCGTGGCGGCGGTCGCTTCCATGGAGAGGGCGTCCGACGGCCCCGACATCCGCGCGGGCCACTTCACGCTCGCGTCGGTGGCCGACGGCGCGGCCAACCCCCTGACCGGGTCCCGCAACGTGATCCCCTGGCAGGAGGCCCCCGGGCTCCGCCTCGAAGAGGAGCCCCGCGCGGACGCCCCCGCCGGCGCCGGGCAGGAGGGGCGCCGCTTCGAGGCCTCGTGGAGCCCCGTCAGGGTGCCGAGCGATCTGTCGCGCCGTCCCTCCGACGCCGAGGAGGTCGGCGGTCCGGGAGGCGGCGTCGGCGTCCTCGACATGGGTCCCCTCGTGAGGTACGGCCTGGAGCGCGCCCGCCTCCTCCCCGAGACTCTCGGGGCCGACGGGATCCCGCTCCGCGAGGTCCTCCTCTGGGAGCGCCTCCTGACGACGGAGGAGCCCTCCGCGAGCCTGGTGCTCTCCGGGGACTCCTGCGCCCGGGTCGTGGTCATCCTCGGGCGTATCCCGAAGTCCCCGCGCGTCGGTCCCCTCATCTGCGCCACGGGCAAGTGCGGCGACGTCGGCTACGAGGTGGCGGGACCGCCCGTCTGCCTCGAGGGCCCCCTCCTGGCGCGTGCCGGACGGAGCGGGCGGTGAGCACGGCTCCGAGTCCGAGAGGATCCACTCCGGTGCGCACCCCTCGATCTACCGCACGCGCCGGCGTGAGAGGGGAATGAACGAGGCTCGCTGGAGCGGGAGGCGATCCTCGGGTTCCCCTGCGGC
>JAKEFM010000331.1 GCA_022616055.1 Planctomycetota bacterium | reverse complement strand
TCCCGCTCCCCGGGCGGATAGACTGGCCCGCTCCGAAGGCCTTCGGCGACCCGACGCCGGAAGGAGGCCCCGTGTCCCGTCGCGCGCCCCGGCTCGCTCTCGGCTCCGTCCTGGCGCTCGCCGCGTCGGCCTGCCACGAGACCGAGGCGACCGTGGAGCTTTCCGACAAGGGGGCCGCGACGCTGGGGATGAACGTGAAGTTCACGAAGGCCTTTGTGACGCCCGCGACGGCCCTCGCCCGGGCGGTCCCCGGAGCCCCCTCCATCCTGGAGGAGGCCGATCCGCTCTTCCTGAAGAACCCCGACCCCGACCTCCGGAAGGAGCTCGAGAAGGAGGGGCTCAAGATCCTCCTCCTCGACTCGAAGAATTCCGACACCGAGCTGTCCTCGAGCTTCAAGGTCGAGCTGCAGCGGCTCTCCGCCCTGCGGCAGCTCGCGCGGATCCGCGGCGGGGACGGGAACGCGGAAGAGGTGCCGGCGGGATCGGGGTACCGCCTCCCGTTGGACGCGGTCCGGCTCTCCCGGGACAAGGAGGGGATCTACACGCTCGAGGTGGCATTCCCGGTGCGCGTGGGAGGACGGATCCTCTATCCCCCCGACGCGGACGGGGGCGCCGGCAGTCCCAAGGCCCTGGCGGCCCAGACCCTCAACTCGCTCCTCGACGGCCGCGCCACGGTGACGGTGACCGTCCCCGGGCCGGTGGTGGACTTCTCCCCCTCCGGCATCGGGAACACGCAGGCGCCGAAGGGGGCCCCCAAGGCCCCACCGAGGACGGTGGTGTTCCGGCTGAACAAGACCACGGTGCCCCGGACCGGCCTCCAGATGACGGACAGGAAGGGCGACTACCTTCCCGTCGCGCTGAAGGTGAGGTTCCGGACGCCGGGGAGGTCGCTCCCCGCGGACGCGCTCTGGGACGGGAAGCCGTCGCCGTCGGAGGCGCCGAGGGACGGACCCGCCCCCGGACCCGAAGACCCGCCGAAGCAGGAGCGCCGGGAGTCGGAGTCCGGCTTCCCGTCGCGACTTCGATGACCGGGGCCTGTTCCGGACC
>JAKEFM010000330.1 GCA_022616055.1 Planctomycetota bacterium | reverse complement strand
GCGGCGTCGGGGTCCGAGGCTTCGCGGACGCCTCGAGCGGGACGACCTACGGGGTCTACGGCGAGGCGGACTCGACGAGCGGCGTCGGCGTCTACGGGATCGCCGACGCCACGTCCGGGACGACCTGGGGCGTCTTCGGCCAGATCGCCTCGTCGGACGACTCGGCGGGCGTGCGGGGGATCTCGACCGCGACGTCCGGTTTCTCCGACGGCGTGCGGGGTTTCACCTCCTCCGCGAGCGGCTACGGCGTCTACGGCGAATCGACCTCGACGGGGGTGGGGCAATCCAGGGGAGTCGGGGGGTGGGCCTTCGCGCCCGGGGGCAGAGGGGTGTGGGGGAGCGCGCTGTCGAACACGGGGGTGAACTACGGCGTCCTCGGAACCGGGACCTCGTCCTCCGGGTACGCGGTCTACGCGAGCGGCGATTTCGGCGGCACCGGCGCCAAGTACTTCGTCCAGCCCCACCCCTCCGATCCGTCGAAGGAGATCCGGTTCGTCTGCCTCGAGGGGAACGAGTCGGGCACGTACTTCCGCGGCTCCGCCTGGCTCGTCAACGGGGAGGGCACGATCGAGGTGCCGGAGGAGTTCCGGCTCGTCACGGAGGCGGCGGGTCTCACGGTGCAGGTGACCCCCGTCGGCGCCGACGCCCGGCTCTGGGTCGAGGCGAAGGGCCTCGACAGGATCCTCGTCCGCGGCAACGTCGACGTCGCCTTCGACTACCTGGTGAACGGCGTCCGCCGCGGGTTCGCGGACCACCAGCCCATCCGGGAGAACTCCGCCTTCGTCCCCCCGGCTCGCGGGGTCCCGTACGGGACGCAGTACCCGGAGGCGTTCCGACAGATCCTGGTCGAGAACGGAATCCTGAACCCCGACTTCACGCCGAACGAGGGGACGGCCGCGCGGCTGGGCTGGGTCCTGGGCGAGGTCGGCGTGGAATCGGCCGCCGGGACGGGAGGGGGGCGATGAACCGCGCGGTCGCGCTCTCCGCGGCCCTCGCCCCCCTGGGCTCGCCCGCGCGGGGACAGATCGCGACGAGCCCGGGCTACCAGCTCCTCGACCTCGCCTTCGCGGGGGGGGGAGGTGGGTCCTGCTCCTCCGGGTTCGCGTCCCAGCTCGCGCTCCCCTCCCCAGCGGGAGGCCCGATGCTCTCGGCCGGCTACGACGGCGGGATCGGATTCCTCGCGGGGAACG
>JAKEFM010000041.1 GCA_022616055.1 Planctomycetota bacterium | reverse complement strand
GCGGGCCTTCACCAGCCTGCGCACGAGCGCGACGGGGAGGGGATCGTCCGGGTGGAAGCGGATCGTCCCCTTGCTCGTGTCGTAGCCCGCGAGCTCGGCCCGGTGGGCGTCGAGCGTCGAGGAGTCCATGTGGAGGGAGCAGTGGTCCTCGGTCGCGCCGAAGAAGACGAGGACCCTTTTCTGCCGGAACGCGGGGAGCTGGTAGCTGATGCACTCCTCCGCTTCCGGGGCCGCGGCTCGAATCATCCTCCGGAGATCCTGGAGCGCGGCCCGCTTGTCGGCGGCGAGGGTCGAGAGGTACTCGTCGATCGTCTTGGCGTCGGTCCTGGCTCTCATCACGCGTCCTCCGGGAGCGGCGGTCCTACACCTGGTGCATCTGGAGGAGGTTTCCGCAAGTGTCCTCGAAGAGGGCGACCGTCACGGGCCCCATTTGGGTCGGCTTCGTGCGGAAGACGACGCCGCGCTTCGCGAGGCGCTCCGCCTCGCGGTGGATGTCCTTCGACTCGAAGGAGGTCGCGGGGATCCCCGCCTCGAGGAGGGCCTTCTGGTAGGTCTTCGCCGCCGGGAGCCCCATCGGCTCGAGGACCAGCTCGACCCCGTCGGCCCCCTCGGGCGAGGCGACCGTCAGCCATCGGCCCCCTCCCGCGGGGATGTCGGTCTTCTTCTCGAAGCCGAGGACGTTCGTGTAGAACTCGAGGGCCCTCTGCTGGTCCTCGACCATCGCGCTTGTCAGGATGATCTTCATGGTCGTCTCCTCGGTCGAGGGGGGCTCACCGCCCGAAGCCGGAGAGCGCGGCGATCCGCGTCCCGGTCGTCTCGAAGCCTCCGCCCGGCCACTCCCAGGCGCCGGTGAAGGTGTTGCGGTCCTCACTGAAGCGGCCCCGGAACACCACCGGGGAGCCCTTCTGCCCCCCCCAGATCGCGAGGGTGTCGTCCCCGACCTCCCAGGTGTAGTCGAGGGTGTTCCCCATGTTGTCGTAGACCCGCGAGGTGAGGTCGGGGCTCTTCGAGTCCGAGCCGAACTTCCTCTCGTGCCCGATGACCTCGATCCCCTTGATGACCCGGGTCCCGTGCACGAGGTCGATGCGCTGGATCATGAAGTGCCCCCCCTCGAGCCACTCGAAGGAGATCTGGCCTTCCGGACCGCCCGGGCCCCCGCGCACCTTCCAGATCCCGATGAACTTCTGCAGCCGCGCGAGGTCGGGGTCCGCCGCGCTCCCCGCCTCCGACTCCGGGTCCCCTCCCCCGCGCCTCGCGTCCATCGCCGTGCGCCGGCCCGAGCCCTGCGGAGCCGTCCCCGGCCCCGGGGCGATCGGCTGGACGATCTCGGTGCGCCACTTCGCGGGATCCCGCTGGAGGCCGGGGTCGGTCCAGTAGACCTCCCACGGGGCCCCCGCCGCGGTCCTCCCCGCGCGCTCGAGCCACTTCGCCAGCGCCTCGTGCGCGCGCGAGAGCTCGCGGTAGGGGCCGACGTGCATCCCCGTGACGACGTCGCCGCCCGGCAGGATGGAAGCCTGGATCCGACCGCTCCCCTGGACCTTCTCGGAGACGGGGATGCCGGCCTCGAGGTCGACCTCGGCGCCGCAGGAGTGGTAGCGCGCGAAGGGCGCTTCGAGAGGGGTGAGCCGCTCCCGCTGCAGATACCCCATCACCTCGGGAAAGATCGTGGCGAGCTGCTCCTGGAGCTGCTCCGGCTTGCAGCGGACCCGCACCGAGGCGGCGTTGAGCGTCTTCCGCTCCTCGACCTTGAAGCGGGGGTCCTTCTTCGGCTCCTTCTGGTGCGCCCGCATCAGCTCCGCGAACACCTGGTCCCCGGGCTGGAAGAGGTTGGCGGGAACCTTGGCGTTGACGTCGACGCTCTCCGTGTCGAACCGGATCTCGATCGGGCGGTCGGGCGGCCCGAAGGTCATGCGGCAGTGGTGCGGGAAGCGCACGCCCGCGACCGGCCTCCAGTCCGAGTCGTCGAAGAGGAGCCGCTGCCAGCCCGCGCCGCTCACGGTCGCGTAGGCCGCGACGCGGACGAGGTCCTTCGAGTCCCGGTCGAGCCACCAGGTGTCGGGGACGGGAGGCTCCTCGCCCGGGATGGGCCCGATGCCGAGCTGCTCGGGCGACTTCGGGTGGAGTCGCAGCTCGTGGCACGCGCGCCCGAGGACCTGCGCCTCCCCGACGTACTCGGCCCTGGCGTACAGCTCGCGCCAGGAGCGCAGGCGCCCGAACCCGAAGAGCCGCACGTCGGCGGCGGCGGCCCACCCCTTCTTGATCTCGGTCCCCCCCGTCCCCGTCATCCAGTAGACCTCGCCGTTCGTGCAGCGGCGGCTGGGGGGGGAGCCCTCGAAGAGCGCCTCGACCCTCGACGCGCCGCCCGGAGCGTAGACCGACGAGAAGGACCCCGTCCCCGGGAAGCGCTCGAAGACGACCTTCCCCTTGATCTCGACGACGCCCAGCGCGGCGAGCGCGGCGGGCGTGCCGAGCCCCGCGCGGTGCGCGTCGAGGAGGGCGGCGGCGTCCTCTCCCCCGGGCGCGCCTCCGTCCCGCGGAAAGAGGACGAGGGGGACGGCGAGGAACGGGATCGTCGGGAAGTGCTTCATGTCGAGGAGTCCCTTCGGGAGCCGCAGGGATCGGGTCCTGGAGGGAGGTACGGTAAAATCGCCCGGCCGAATCACGCAACCGCAGAGGGGTGTCGAATCGTGGCGAGCACACAGACGCGCTCCGCCGGCCCGTTTCCCGAGACGCGCTGGTCTCTCGTCCTGGCGGGCGACCGCGGCGTCGCGCTCGAGCACCTCGCGGGCGCCTACTGGAGGCCGATCTTCGGCTACGTGCGCGCGCGGTGGGCCCGGGACGAGGCGGAGGCGCTCGACGCGACCCAGGACTTCTTCGTCCACCTCGCCGAAGGGGACCTCCTCAAGCGCGCCGATCCCCTCCGCGGGCGATTCCGCGCCTACGTCCGCGTCTCCCTCGCAAACTTCCTCGCGGACGAGGAGCGCCGGCGCGGGGCCCAGCGGAGAGGGGGCGGCCGCCGGTTCGTCCCCCTCGACCAGCCCGACGCGCTCGACCTCCCCGACACGCGGGGGAAGCCGCCCGAGCAGGCCCTGGACGAGATCTGGCGCGCCGAGGTGCTGGAGCGAGCCGCCCGCCAGCTCGAGCGCGAACTCCTCGCCGAGGGGAAGGCGCAGTGGTGGGCGATCTTCCGCGACCAGTACCTCGCGGGGGAGGGCGATACCCGAGCCGCCCTCGCCGCCCGCCACGGCGTCTCCCCCGTCGACGTGGCGAACTGGCTCGCGCGCTGCCGCGCGCGCTACCGCGACACGCTGATCCGGATCGTGCGCGAGACCGTCGAGGGGGAGGACGCGCTCGCGGAGGAGCTCTCCTGGCTCCTGGGATAGAGCCCGCCCCGGGGGAGCGGCGGACGCGGCTCGACGCGGGGGCGCTGGAGCGACTCGCGCGGGCCGCGCGCGAGGCCGCCGAGCCCGCCGACGCCCTCGCCCGGTACGCCCTCGGCCGCGAGCTCGGCCGGGGCGCGGTCGGGGTCGTCTACGAGGCGCGCGACCTCGAGCTCGACCGGCTCGTCGCTCTCAAGCTCCTCTCGCGGACCGCGGAGCTCTCCCCCGGCGCCCGCGCCCGCTTCCTCCACGAGGCGCGCGCGGCCGCCCGTCTCTCCCATCCCTTCATCGCCGCGGTCTACGACGCGAACGAGGCCTTCATCGCGATGCAGCTCGTCGACGGCCACGACCTCGCGAAGAGCCCCGCCCGCGATCCGCGGCTCGCCGCCACCCTCCTGCGCGACGCCGCCCTCGCCGTGCACTACGCCCATTCCCAGGGGGTCGTCCACCGCGACCTCAAGCCCGCCAACCTGATGGCGACCTCGGACCCCACGCCGCGGGTCTACGTGATGGACTTCGGCCTGGCGAAGGAGACGGAGATCGACGCGAAGCTGTCGCGCTCGGGGACGATCGTCGGGACCCCCTCCTACATGGCGCCCGAGCAGGCGCGCGGCGGGGGAGCCATCGACGCGCGGACCGACGTCTACGGCCTCGGCGCGACGCTCTACGACCAGCTCGCGGGCCGGCCCCCCTTCCGCGGCGAATCGATCGTCGAGACGCTGCGCCAGGTGATCGAGGACGAGCCCCTCCCGCTGCGCGCCCTCGTGCCCGGGACCGACCGCGACCTCGCCACGATCGTCGCGACCTGTCTCGCGAAGGGCCCGGAGCGCCGCTACGCGAGCGCCCTCGCCCTCGCCGGGGACCTCGACCGCTGGCTCTCCGGGGAAGTGATCCTGGCGAGGCCCGCCTCCCTCGCCTACCGCGCGCGGCGATTCGTCGCGAAGCGCCAGGGCGCGCTCGTCGCGGCGGGGGCGGCCGCGGGGCTGTCGGTCCTCCTCGTCGCCCCCTTCTGGCTGCAGGCCCGGGAGCGGCGCGCGGTCGCCGAGGATGCGCTCGTCCTCGCCGAAACCGTCGACCTGGCGCTCGACCAGGCCCGGGCCCTCCGCGGGGGGAAACTGCCCCGGGGGGCGGCAGCGGTCCTCGAGCAGGCGACGAAGGCCGTGCTCGACTTCAGCGCGCGCGCGGACGTCGGGCGCGCGCGCCTCTTCCTCGGCCGCCTCCTCGCCGCTCAGGGTCGCATGCAGGAGGCGGACCTCGCGTTCGACCGGGCCCTCGCCCTCGACCCCGCGCTCGAGGAGGCGCGATTCGAGCGCGGGCTCGCGCGCGGCGTGCTCGTGCGCGAGGGGATGCGGGTCGGCGAGCCCCCCTCGCCGGAGATCGAGCGGCTGCGCGCGGCGGCGATCGCGGACCTGTCGGCGCAGCCCGCCGCGGACCTGCTCCTCCCCGGCACGGAGCGCGCCTGGGGGCGGGGCCTCCTCGCCTGGCTGCGCGGGGAGACCGCCGCCGCGGAGCGCATCTGCGAGGAGGTGGTTTTCCTCGACCCGACGCACGTCCAGGCGAGGCTCGTCCTCGTGAAGATCGCCTTCGAGCGCGGGGATCCCGATCTCGCCCTGAAACTCGCCGCGGAGGCCGCGCACGTCCTGAGCGGGAAGGGGGGGGTGTACCGCGACCTGCAGCAGGAGAGTTCCGTGGCGATCCAGCCCGGCTGGGCGCAGCTCCCCGGGCGCCGCGAGCTGATCTACGACCTGCGGAAGGCGGCGTCCCGCTCGCCGACGGAGACCTTCGCCAACGGCGCGCTCGCGCAGGAGGGGCTGGAGGCCGCGGCCAAGGCGCTCGCCGACGGCGACGCCGCCTCCGCCCTGCGCGAGCTCGAGGTCGCGCAGAGCCACCTCACTCGCGCCCTCAAGGTGGCGAACCCCGAGCCCGCGATCCTCGCCGCGAGCGGCGTCTGTGCCCTCCTCCGCGAGGAGGCCCTCTCCGCCCTCTCCCTCCGCGACGAGTCCGCCGAGGCCCGCGAGGCCGCGGCCCGGGACCTGGCCGAGGCGAGCCGGCTCGACGCCGGGGAGGTCCGCGTCGCCGCGTGGTGGAACCAGGGCCTCCTCCTCGACCGCCAGGCCCGGCTCGCCCTCGCGGCGGGCGACGGCTCGGCGGGGCAGGCCGCGCGGGACAAGGCCGAGGAGGCCCGCTCCCGCGCTCGCGCGGCGGCGCCGCCGGGGAGCGACCTCGCCTCGCTCCTCGTCGAGGGAACCCCGGACCGCTAGCGGCCCGACAAGACTCGCCGGGGCACGGCCCCGCGAAGGGGGAGGCTCCCGATGCGGGTCGCGTGCTCGGCGAGTCCTGGCCGGGACGTGGTTCTCAACGAGTCCGGCGCACCCCCTTCCCCTTCGATGCGTCGGGGTTCAGCGGGAGATCCGCCAGCGCCCCGTCCACGGAGTCGTGATCCATGTCCCTCACCGGCCCGTCACTTCAGTCCCAGCCCCTTGCCGTCGGTCAGGAGGCGGATCGCCTCCTTCAGGCGTCTGCGTTTCGTGTCCTCGCGCTTGGCGGTCTCGATCCAGGCGAAGTACCGCCGGCGTTGCGAGAGAGGCAACGCCTCGAAGTGGCGCAAGGCTATCGGGTGATTCCTCAACTCCGTCCGGATGTACGCCGGAAGCTCGGAAGGCATCGGGAGCCGCGGCGGCCGAGGGGCATAGCCGCGGTCGGTCGGAGGCCGTTCGATCCCTGGCGGTTTCAATCGCCCGCTGGCCTTGAGTTCGGCGTAGCGTCGCCGGTTCACGTCGGACCATCGGCTGTCCGGCTTGCGCGGCGTGAACTTCAGCGCGTACCGCCGGTCGTCCAGACGCCGGATGAGACTGTCCACCCAGCCATGGCAAAGCGCCTCGTCGCGCGCGTCCCTGTAGGCGATCGACGCAACGCCGGTGTGTCGTTTGTGGAAGATCAGCCAGACCTCCGACTCCGATGCATGACGCTCGGCAAGCCAGGCGCGCCATTGGTCGAGTGTCCTCACGAGCAATGTCTTCATCGTTTCGCCCGCCCGACTCCGCCAGACCCAAGTCGACGAGGCCCCTTCACGAGGAGCGATGCGGCTTCGTTCGCCCGACGACGCATCTCGCTTGGGTCATCGTCCGGGACCGAGGAGGCGATCCGCGGGGCTCCTCGCGCCCGCGGGACCGCGGTCGAGGACGTGCGGGTGGCCCATCGTCGCGCTAGGGGCGGATGTTCTGGTTCACCCGGAACAGGTTGTCCGGGTCGACCGAGCGCTTCACCCGGACGAGGCGGTCGTAGTTGCGGCCGTACGCGGCGCGCACCCGATCCCCCTCGTCGGCCGAGAGGAAGTTGACGTAGACGCCGCCGCTCGCGAAGGGAGCCGCCGCCTCGAAGAAGGAGCGGGCCCACCCGACGCACCGGCCGTCGTCGGCCGGCTTCTCCCAGCGGCTGTGCACGTTGATGACGAACTGGGCGTCGCGCTCGGAGTACGCGGTCGCGTCCGGCGCCGGCGCCGAGGCGACGCCGCCCAGGGCTCCGAGGAAGATCTCGCAGTGGGGCGAGGGGAGCTTCTCGGCGGCTCCGATCACGGCGTCGAACAGACCGTCCTCGAGCCGGGTGAAATTGTGGGACTTCCAGTAGTTGCGGGCCCCCGGGGCGAGGAGCGGGTCGAAGGCCTGCTGCCAGGCGACGTAGGGCTGCGCGCCGACGTGCTCGCCGAGGGGCTCGCCGAACTTGCGCAGCGGCTCGACGAGCGGCTCGCCCTTCTTGGGCTCGCCCGCGTAGAACACCGCGAGCGCCACGATCCCCTTCCCGTGGGTCTCCTTCGGGAGGAAGGGGAGGGGCGGCGCGTGGCGGAGGATGGCCCACACCGTGAGATCCTCCGGCGCCTTCGCGGCGAGCTCGCGGTATTCCCGCAGCACCGAGCGCGCCTCGGAGATCGGGTAGACGATGAGCCCGCTCAGCACGCCGGGGCCGAGGGGGTGGAGGCGGAACTCGAAGCGGGTGACGACGCCGAAGTTCCCGCCGCCGCCCCGGATCGCCCAGAAGAGGTCGGGGTTCTCCGTCGCGCTGGCGCGCACGACCTCGCCCGCCGCGGTGACCACGCCGGCGGACTCGAGGTTGTCGACGGTCAGGCCGTGCTTCCGGGTGAGCCAGCCGAAGCCGCCGCCGAGCGTCAGCCCGGCGACGCCGGTCGTCGAGTTGATGCCGAGCGGGGTCGCGAGCCCGTGCGCCTGGGTCGCGGCGTCGACGTCCGCGAGCCGGGCGCCCCCCTCGACGCTCGCGCGGCGCGCGCGGGCGTCCACCTTGACCCCCTTCATCCGCGAGAGGTCGATCACGAGGCCCTCGTCGCACAGGGCGAGGCCCGCGATGTTGTGCCCGCCGCCCCGGATCGCGAGGAGGAGGCCGTTCTCCCTCGCGAACTCGACCCCCCGGACGGCGTCCTCCGTCGTGGCGCACCGGACGATGAGGGCCGGGCGCTTGTCGATCATCGCGTTCCAGATCTTGCGGGCCTCGTCGTAGGCGGGCTCGCCCGGGCGAAGCACATCCCCCTTCACCGCTCGCTCGAGCGCCTCGATCTTCGTCGGCTGGATCCGGTTCATCGGCTGCTCCCTCTCTCGGCGTCGCCGTTCGGGGCCCCCGAACGGGCGCGACTTCGAAGTCGGAACGGAGGATCGTTCCGCCGCCGAGCGCGCCGGACGATTCCCCGGCCCCGATCTATCGAGCCTCTCCCCGCGGGACAAGTCCGCGACGCCGGGATCGGGGCCGCGGAGATCCCCGCCTCTCTCGACCGCTGAGCGGCGGCGCCGTCGCCGATCCCGCGACCTACCCGGGGCCCTCGCTCCCCGCCTTCGCGCGGGACTCGAGGTACTCCTTCAAGGCGGCGGCGTTGTTCAGCCGCTTCTCCGTCGAGGAGTAGACGAGCGTGACCCTGGGCGCCCGGAGGTTGGCGAGCAGCGCCTCCAGCCCCTCCGGGTTTCCGCTTAACTCGGCGAAGCAGCGTTTCCGGAAGCCCGGCCACCGGTCGGGGACATGCCCGTACCGGCGCCGGAGCGCGTCCGAAGGAGCGATCGCCTTCGCCCAGAAGTCGATCTTCGCGGCCGCCTTCGTGAGCCCGCGGGGCCAGAGGCGATCGACGAGGATCCGCCGGCCGTCGGCCCGCGCCGGGGCCTCGTACGCGCGCTTGACCCGCAGCTCCATGCCTCCGCCCGCGCGCCTTGCCCACCTACTTCCCGCGTCTGCCGCGCGTCCCGCCCTTTCCGTAGGAGATCCCCCTCTTCCGGTTCCTCCGGTTCTCCGCGAGCCGGGCCTTCACCAGCTTCCGCACGAGGGCGGCCGGCAGGGGCTCGTCCGGCTGGAAGCGGATCGTCCCCTTGCTCGTGTCGTACCCCGCGACCTCGTCCTCGTGGTCGGCGAGGGTCGTCGAGCTCATGAGGAAGAAGGAGCAGTGGTTGTCGGTCGCGCCGAAGGCGACCAGCATCCCGTCCTGCCGGAAGGCGGGGAGCTGGTAGCTGATGCACTCCTCCGCCTCCGGCGCGGCGGACCGGATCACCTTGCGGAGCCTCTCGAGCGCGGCCCGCTTCTCGCCGCTCCAGAGGGCCAGCCACTCGTCGATCGTCGTGGGTTTGCCCGCCATGCCTAGTCCTCCCCGGGGATCAGCCGCCCTCCCTGCCGAGCGCCTGGAAACCCTTGAAGCGGCCGGGATCCCGCGCCTGTTCGGCGGCGAGGGCGCGGAAGGCACGCCCGTCGCCGCCCAGGAAGTCGCTGAAGAACGCGGCGAGGTCCTTCGCGAGCGCGGCGAAACCCCGGATGGGGTCGGAGGAGTAGTCGGGGTAGCTCCGCTTCGACCAGTGGCCGCCGTATCGGAGGTAGGACTCGTGGTCCAGCGTCGCCTCGCCGACGTGGCACCGGACGAGGCCGAGGCCGTGCCGGACATGCAGCTCCAGCCGCCGGTCGCCGCGGACGAACTCCCCGCTCGCGAAGAGCCCGCCGGAGCTGGCGCCCGAGTCCCCCGCCACGAACGCGAAACCGTGAGGCTCGAGGACCGGACGCAGCAGCGTCGCGCCCTCCTCGAGGATCGCGCGGGGGTCCTTCTGCGGGCCGGACATGGCGGTCGCGTCATCGGGCGGCCGGCGCGGACTCCTCCCACCATCCGAGGGGTCGATCGTTCCGGTCGTAGACGTTCCCGTACCACCACCCGGCGCCCTCGAGACTCCTCTGGAGCAGGTTGAACGCCGACTCGATCCGGGCGAAGCCCGCCTTCACCGGGATCGTGAAGACGAGCATCCGCTCGGGACCGCCGTCGAGCACCCCCCCCATCGAGGCGACGTCCCCGATGAGTCGGCGGATGGGAGCCGCCCCCTTGTCGGCGGCGTCGGGAAGCGCGACGACCACGGCCAGGTTTCCGGCGCGCGAGCGCAATCGCAGCCCGGAGAGAGCGCCCGGATCGAGCTCGATGACGTCGCCGGCGGCGATCCCCCAGACGAAGGCGGGGGACTGGAGCAGCCGAAAGCCGCCGTCCCCCAGCCGTTCGACTTCCAGGACTTCCCGCGACACGACCTCCGTCTCGCCGGAATCGAGGACGGGCAGGTCTAGATGTTGCATGGTGGGCGAAACCTCCGTCCCGACGTTCCCCGGATCCCGAGGATCACGGCCTTCCCCTCCCGTCCCGCTTCATGTCGACCCCGTTGCCGACGCAGGGACGCGGCCGCGGCCAGCGGAGTCTTCGACTCGATGATCCATCCACCTCGTCGTCGACGGACTTCGAGGGCGGTCTATCGGCGCGGGAAGGAGGCGTCAAGGTAGCCGGCCGCCGGCAGAGAGGAGAAGCGGAGGCCGACGGGCGAGGGGCCGCGCCCTCGCGATCACCAGACGCCGGGGACGAGGCGCTTCGTCCGAGCCATGTACGCCTCGTAGTCCTTTCCGAACTCGTCGAGCATCATCCGCTCCTCGGGGCCGACGCGGAGGGCGAAGAGGAGCCCCATCGCGACGAGGTAGGTGGGGCCCGCCACCCAGTTGGGGAGGACGAGCGCCTGGCCGAAAGAGTAGAGGAGGAGGGCGAGGTACATCGGGTGGCGGATCCGACGGTAGATCCCCTCGCTGACGAGCGTGTGCCCCTCGCGCACCTGGAGCGTGATCGACCAGTTCTTCCCGAGGTCCGCGTGCGAGCGGCGGAAGAGCCAGAGGCCGAGCGCGAGGCCGAGGACGCCGGCGACGTACGGGACGGGATGGAGAGGGTACTCCGCGAACGCGAAGGCTCCCCGGAGGGTCCAGAGGAGAGGGATGAAGAAGCCGAGCCAAGCGAGCGTGAGGAGGGCGACCTCGAGCGGTCCCTTCCGGCTCGAGATCACCTTGACCGAGCGGCTTCGCCTGCCGTGCGGCGCGCGGATGGCGATCATCGCGGCGCAACCCGCGAGGACCGCCCCCTTCGCGAACCAGGAGTTCATGGACGGAGTCGCGCGCGACTCAGCGCGACCTGTCCATCGCCCACTTCACCCCGCCGCGGCAGGCGAGGAAGAGGAAGACGAAGCAATAGAGGGCGGCCAGCTCCCCCTGGTTGATGGCGGGGAAGAAGCCCCGGCCGATCTGGAACTTCCAGTGAAACTGGAAGTAGGCGACGGCCATCGTCCCGCTGCAGAGGAAGGCCGCCGCGCGCGTCCGGAACCCCAGCCCCACGGCCAGGCCGCCGAGGAGCTCGATGAACCCCCCGACCCAGATCTGGTTGTCGGTGGGCCGAGAGAATCCGAACAGCCCGAAGATCTTCTGGGCGCCGTGGAAGCAGAACATGAACCCCGCCACGATCCGCAGCAGGCCGTAGGCGTGGTCCGCGTACTTCTCGAGCCATTTCATGGGCGTGCGCTCCTCCGCGAGGCGTCGTGGGATGTCCGAAGCCCCGTCTCTCCCCGCGGCTCCGCCGCGGAGTCTCGTCCGATGGAATTCCGGCGTCCGCGAAGCGGGCGCCTAGGCCTCGACGAGGACCTTGAAGCCCCCGAAGGCCATGCGCTTGCAGTCGAAGGGCATGTCCTTCGAGTCCATCTGCATCATCTTCTGCAGCCGCGGGTCCTTCATGACCCTCGCGTTGACGCGGTCGCGGTGCTTGCGCGACTTGAACTGGATCCAGGAGAAGATCGCCGTCTCCCCCCGCTTGAGCTTGATCGTCTTCGGGAACCCCGGCCCCATCTTGACGGCGAGGTCGTCCCCGACGCACTCGAAGTACTCGAGGGCCCCGCAGTCCCGCCAGACGCGGCCGGCGAGCCCCGCCATGCGGCGGTAGGCCCCGAGCTTCTTCCTCGGGACGGGGAGAAGGTATCCATCGACGTAGCGCGCCATGGGAAGACTCCTTCGATCGTTCTCGCCGGAACTACCATCCGGGGGGGGATTCTACGGCGAGGGGCTCCCCGTACCACTCGGCGATGGACCCCTCTACGTCCCCTGCTTCACCCGCTGCCACTCCCGCTTCAGGATCGGCTGCGACAGGGCCGTGATCGCCTCGACGTCCCGTTCCGTCTCGGCCTCCTGGACGTCCTCGGACTGCAGCCGCTTGATCGACCGGTCGAGCGCGGCGAAGCGCTGCGGGTGGTCCGCCTCCGTCGGGTTCGTCAGGAGCCGGATCCTCGACTGGACGAACACCATCCGGGCCATCTTGTCGAGCAGGGCGGGGGCGGGGCGTCCTCGCCGCGCCCCTACCGCGCCGGCCCGGCGGCCTTCGCGATTTGGGTCAATTCCGGGAGGTCGGGGTCGGCGTCGCGCCAGAAGCGCCTCGCGGCTTCGAGCTCCCGGGCCGCCCCCGCCGCGTCCCCCTTGTTCCGGAGGACGAGGGCCATCGCGAGGTGGCTCCCGCCGTAGGCCGAGTCGTGGTCGAGCATCTGCTTCGCCGTGTACTCCGCCAGATCCCAGTCCCCCGCGTCGATCGCGCCGCGCGCGATCGACTCGAGGCGGAAGAGGGTCTGCGTCCACGCGTCGGGGCCCGGGATCGCGCGGAGGGCGCGCTGCACCTCCTTCAGGAGGGCGCGCCCCTCCACGGCCTTCCCCGTCCGGAGGAGGAGGTCGCCCCGCAGGGAATCGACCCAGGGCTCCACCGTCGCCCGGCGCGGGACGATGCCGGGGGTCACGCGCGGGACCTGCTCCAACTCCTTGCGCGCGGCCTCGAGCGCCTGCGCCGCCTCGTCGTTCCGCCCGAGCCAGAGGAGGGCCTGCCCCGCGAGGGCGTGGCCGACGGTCCGCGACTGCGGGAATCCCGTCTTCGTCAGCGCCCGCGCCTCCTCGAGCGCCTCGGCGTACCGGCCGCGGTGGATGAGGAAGTTCGGCAGCTCGAGGAGCCCGAACGCGCGGTAGGCGCCCACGACCGCGAGGGAGGACACCTCCCGCATCGTCTTCTCCGCGAGCCTCATCTGCCCCTTGTGCTCGAAGCAGGTCGCGAGGAGGCCGAGGTTGTGGCCGTGGTGCCAGTCGAAGTCGGGGGAGATCCCCTCCGCCTCGTAGTAGGCGCGCTCGAGGGCGTCGGCCTTCTGGAACTGGGCGATCGCCTCGTCGATTCTCCCGACGCGCCGCAGGTCGTGCCCCCACATGTGGGCGGCGTGAGGGATCGAGGGCGCGAGGCGCGCGAAGGCCTCGCCGTGCTCGAGCGCCTTGTCGATGCGACCGATCGTCTCGTAGGAGTGGACGAGGTAGTGGTGGGCCGAGGCGTGGTCCGGGACGAGCTTCAGGACCCTCTCGTAGAAGGCGACCGACGAGGCCGTCCCCCGCTGGCCCCTCCCCGCGGCGTTCGGCTCCTCGGCGGTGCCCCGGAGCAGCCAGAGCTGCGGATTCTCCAGGTCGGCCGCCAGGGCGTCGTCGATCCCCTTCTTGTAGGCGAGGAACCTCCCCGCGTCCTCGAGCGCGTCGATCGCGGCGAGCTGCTTCTCCCGGATCTCGATGCGGGTCCGTTCGCGCTCGCCCGCGCCCGAAGCGAGGGACTTCGCCTTCTCGAAGGTGCGCTTCGCGGCCTCGGGGTTGTCGAGGCCGCAATAGGTCTGGCTCAGCCCGAGCCAGCCCATCGCCATCTCCGGGTCGAGGCGCACCGCCTGGTGGAACGACCTCGCCGCCTCGATCCAGACGTAGGACTCGAGGTAGTTGAGCCCCTGGTCGTAGAGGGCCTGGGCCTCCGCCGAGGCGGTCGTCACCGTCTCGCGCGAGTTGCCGACCCCCTTGCGGAGGGGGACGGGGCGCTCGAGCAGCTCCGCCGGGACGTAGCTCGGCGCCGCGGCGCAGGCGGCGTGCGGGTCGTCCTGCGCGGGAGCCGAGACGCCGAGGAGGGCGACGGAGAACGCGATTCCTTTCAAGGCGACCTCGCTGCGGCGGGATCGGACGGCGGGAGGCTGTGTAACGGCCGCCGCGAACGCGGTCAACCCTAGCGGCTCCGGTCGAGACGCGCCGGATCGACGGCCGCGAACCGGTCTCCGACCGCGTAGTTGTCGAAGTAGATCGTCATCGGATCCTTCCAGCGGTCGCGGTAGAGCCCGATCTTGTTGTAGATCCGGTCCTCGCCGTCGCGGGACGCCGTCCGCCCACGGTGCGAGACGACCTGGGCGCCGTTCATCCACGCCTCGACGCTCCCGTCGTCCTCGGCGGAGAACCGGATGCGGAAGACCATGTCGTTCCACTGGCCGATGGGGAGGTCGGGCAGCCCGTACTCCTTCCCCGCCCCCATCGTCGAGGCGGGGTCGCGGACCGTCAGGGAGTGCCGGCCGGCCCGGAACCGCACGGCGACGAGCGGGCTCCCCTCGAGGCCGCTCTGCTTCCACTGCGCGAGGACGAGCCGGGTGTCGACGACGGGGAACCCCTCGGGGATCAGGAACGAGAACCCGTACCAGAGGTCCCGGCCCGCGAAGGGGCGGTTCCCTGAATCGAGCTCGGCGCGCTCGTTGAGCTGGCCGCTCCCCCCCGTCTGCTCGACGTCCCCCTCGCGCACCGTGATCCGGACGGAGCGGTTCCCGGAACGGGCCCGGTCCGCCGCGATCGACACGGCGCCGGGTGCGTACCGGCCGCTCCCGTGGTCCCCCGGAAGCCAGAAGCCCGCGACGTCATCCCCCTCGAACCCGTCGAAGAGGAAGGCCGCGCTTCCCGATCGCTCGCCCGCCAGGTCGGCGGCCGGCGAGTGAACGGGCCGGTCGCCTCCGCACGCGGCGAGGAGGGCGACGAGGACGGAGGGCCTCGAGGTCCTCCCTCCTCCTCGCGGGGCCACGGCCCGGTCAGTCCAGCTCGAACTGGAAGGAATGCTCCCCATCCGGAAGCGCGACCCGGAGAACGACGGGCGTGGTCGGGCGGCCCGTCCAGAAGAGCGACAACGGGAACCACCCGCCCGCGATTCCCCGGCTCGCGTAGTAGATCTCGCCCTCCGTGGACGCTCCGGGGGGCACGTGAGCCGGGATCCGGAACCCCCGGCGAACGAATCCGATCCGGGTCGCGAGCACGAACGAGACCGGATCCGGGGCGGTCAGGGAGAACATCGTCGGATCCATGATCAGCGGCGCGTCCGATCCGTTCTGGATGGACGCCCGCACGACGTAGTACCCGCGCCGGGCCGGGTCGACCCGGGCGTCGACGGCGAACTTCGCGGAGGGGGGATGCGCCTCCCCCGACTTGGAGAGCGAGAACCCGACGCATCCCGGCTGCGCCACCGCCAGCGTCGAGAGGAGGACGAGCGAAGCCCTTCGGTGTCGCATTCCTGAT
>JAKEFM010000329.1 GCA_022616055.1 Planctomycetota bacterium | reverse complement strand
TGTGCGACGGACAGGGAATCCCTCGGAGAAAGGTCTTCTCCCTCGGAGAGTGGGCCTAGGCGACTACGGAGAAGGGAAGGCTCGCGCATTATTGAGGATCAGTCGACACGCCGCTACGTGCGCTCGCGCTTCCCCGCCCCGAAGATCCGCCCGTACCGTCGGGTCGAGACGGTGGCGGAGGCCGGAGCGGAGGCGTGGGGGGGGGAGATCCACGAGGACTACCGCGCCTACGCCCGGGAGGTGGGCTTCCACAACGGCGCGTGCGCGCCGGGAGAGGCGAACGCGAAGGGGAAGGTCGAGGCGAAGGTGCACCTGGGTCGGTTGCGGGCCAATTCGACGGGGCGCCGCGTCGAGGGGACCGAGGAGCTGCAGGGCTGGAGCGACGAGCGGCTCGAGACCTGGTCGAAGAACGCGATCTGCCCGGCGACGGAGCCGGCGGTCGAGGACCGCACGCAGTGGTCGCGGCAAGAGGAAAAGGGACCTCTGCGGAGGTGTGAAGAGGGACCCCCTCCTGATCGATGGACTCGGGATCGGGGAGAAGCCCCCCTCCCCCCGGGGGGAGGGGGGCGGGCGCGACGGGCGACCTGGGGTCTCCCCTCGCCAAGTCCTCACTCGTTCTTAAGGTCAGTCCGCGAGAGGCCTCGACGTCGAAGTCCTCGAGAAGGGGCCTTCGGAAGGGCCTCTCCTCGCGTTGGACCCGGCCTCCCGGACCCAAACTCATGCTTCCGTGGACTCCTGCGGCGGGGAGCCGCCCTTGGGAGAGCCCTCTCGCTTCCCCTTCGCCGCCCGCAGCCGGTAGCTCTCCCCGTCGGTCTTGAGGACGGTTGCGTGGTGGACGACCCGGTCGATCACGGCGGCGGCGGCGGTGGCGTCGAGGAAGACCTCGGACTACCGGGCGAAGGGGAGGTTGGTCTTCACGACGAGGCTTCGGCGCTCGTAGACGCGGTTGACGAACCCTGTGGGGTGTAACAGAACTCCGCTATCGGGTAGCCCTTCAGGTGATCGGGCATCGCCTCCGAGACCCCGGTCCGAGACCGTGGAGGCCCGGGGCGCCCGCGCGCCTGGAGCCGACCTATCCCCCCATCCTCGCGAATCGGATCCGGGAACGGGAACTGGCGCTTCGCCTTTCCCCGGGAACCTCGAGCGCCTCCAGGAACCAGGCGAACTCGATGCCGTGGAGCAGCCGGGCCGATTCGCGCAGCTCGCGCTGGCT
>JAKEFM010000328.1 GCA_022616055.1 Planctomycetota bacterium | reverse complement strand
TAGGATCCGGAGGTGCCCATGGGGAGGATCGGCTGCATCGCGTCCGTCGCGATCGCGCTCGCGGCGGCGGGGGGGCCCGCGGGGGCGCTCGCCGACCTCGCGCTGCTCGACGTCCTGGCGAACGACCTCGCCTACGATCCCGTCCGCGACGACCTCGTCGTCGCCGCGTCCGTCGCCTCGCCCCAGCACGCCGCGAGCCTCCTCTGGGTCGACCCGCAGACGGGCGCCGTCGAGGAGGAGATCCCCCTCGGGGAGGACCCGGGCGCCCTGGCGGTCTCCGACGGCGCCTCCCGCCTCTTCGTCTCGTTCCGCTCCGTGAACGAGGTGTGGCGCTTCGACCTGGCGACCCGCGAGAAGGACCTCGTGATCGACCTCGGGGTCGGCCCCAGCCCCTTCTTCAACACGCTCCACGCCGTCGACATCGCCCCCGTCCCCGGGGCCCCGGACTCCGTCGCCGTCTCCCTCACCGAGGGATGGAAGGGGACCTTCCACTCGGTGGCCGTGTACGACGGGGCCGTGCGTCGGCCGACCACGACGTCCTCCTCCGACTGGTCGCAGGTCCTGGAGTTCGGAGCGGACCCGGCCGTGCTCTACGGGCTGTTCAACGGCACGGCCCAGACGAACTTCTTCACGATGGCCGTCGACCCGTCGGGCGTGACGGTCGCCTCGGCGGTCAACTCCGGCGGCCTCGGGCAGGGGATGCACGAGTCGGAAGGGCTCCTCTACGGCGTGAACGGCGACGTCTACGACCCCGTCCAAGGCGTCGTGGTCGGCTCCTTCGGCGACCTGGCGGCGTACTCCCGCGTCCCCTTCAGCGACGTCGCGCCGGGGATGGGGGCCGACCCCGTCGTCTTCGCGCTGGAGGACGGGCTGTTCCGGGCCTTCGACCGCGCGACGCGCCTCCCGACGGGGAAGTACCGCGCCGCGGTGGAGCTCAGGTCAGTGGCCCGCCGCGTGGTGAGGTGCGGACCGGACGTCCTCGCCTGCGCCTACGAGGGCTACGGCGGCGCGTACCCGGGCCGCGTGGGGATCCTCCGCCAGTCGGCCTTCGTGGACCCCGAGACCCCCGACGACCCCTGGGTCCAGGTGGACGGCGGGGGCGGCCTCCTCCTCTCGTGGTACGACGCCTCCCCGTCCGAGACCGGGTTCGAGATCC
>JAKEFM010000327.1 GCA_022616055.1 Planctomycetota bacterium | reverse complement strand
GTCGATTAGGGCCGGGAGGTTCGTCGCCGTGACGTCGGTGAAGACCCCCGTCCCGCCGTTGAGGTAGAGGTGGTCCTGCTGCCCGATGTTCCCCACGTACGCGTCGAGGTCGCCGTCCCCGTCCACGTCCCCCAGCGCGAGCGCCCTCGTGGGGTCGGTGCCCGCAGGAAGCATCCGATGCGTGAACCCCAACCGTTGCGCCGACGCCAGCGAACCGAGACCCAGAAAGGCCGCCGTGAAACCGCTCCAGTACCTCATGGTCAACCTCTCGTTCCGTCGTCTACACCCGAACTTCACCCGATGCCCCGCACGAAGCCCCTCGCGGAGACGCTCCGGAGAGGGGCATCCGCCTTGCGGGGAAAGCCAGCACGAGTCCAACCGTCCCTCGAGCCGACGCGCGCCACGCGCCGGAGACCATCATGGGAAACCCTCCCGGGGTCTCCCCCCGAACGGCGCGGTTCGGCCCACGCTCTCGACGCGTCCGGCGCCTGGAGGCGACCGACGAGAAGGGACCGGATGGGGTGCCCTCCCGGCCCGAGCCCGGCAGGGCACACGCGCGTCCCGCCAGAGGACCGCGCGATCGGTGCCCTGCTTCCCTGAGTCAACCGATCGTCGTGTTGATCGCATGGGTGACCGCGAAGGGAATCCCGATCGTGGCCGGCCCGCAGCCGCCCGCCGCCCCGATGTCGCCCCCCTGCACCGAGAAGACCGACCCCATCAGGGTCGGCTGGCAGGGGATCGTCCCGCTCAGGATCGTTCCCGTGACGAGGACTCCGAGGGTCGCGCCCAATGCGCACGGCGCGGGCGGACAGAGCGGAATCGAGGTCGGGTTCCCCAGCCAGACCAGCGGGATCCCGGTCGTCCCCGAGAGCGAATAGGTCACCGTTCCCCCGATGACGGGAAGCCCGGTCGGGGTGAGGACCGGCCCGCCGCACCCGGTCGGAAGGCTGGAGAACGACCCGCCGCTCGAGGCAACCTGAACCGCCTCCACGTTGTCGACGTACCACCCCCGATAGCCGTTCCCCGCGCCGTCGACCGTGTCGAAGCGGAAGCGGTGCTGCCAGTTCCCTCCAGCAACCGGCACGGGAACCGAGACGTGCACGGGCGAGATGCAGGTTCGCTGCTGGAGGATCTGGGTCGCGAGGACCCACGCGCCCCCCGCCGGCCTCGCTTCGACGAAGGACTGGTCGAACGCGCTTCCCGTCTCGGTCTCGCGCAGGAAGTCGAACGTGACGAACAGGCTCGCTCCCGTCGTCGAAGGGATCACGGGTGACTCGATCGATCCGGAGTTCGCCGCCCCCGTGCTGTAGTTGTAGAACCCGAGGTCCCCCCGGTTGTACGCGGCCGCCTTCGTGCCGAAGGACGCCGGCACCGGGACGCTGAACGAGGGAGGTGGCAAGAAGAGACAGTAGCCCTCCCCGTGCCAGAGGGTCGAGCCCGCCGGGCTCCCGCCGGTCTCCGTGTAGGCGCCGAGCCCGGCGCCTTCGAAGTCCTCCGTGAACAGGGGGCAGGCGACGCCGGCCGGGACGCAGGGGGAGGCGAGGGAATCGAAGGTCCCCCCCGCGATGTCCTTGTCAGCGGCGGTCGTGGTGCTCCAGTCCGCACGGTGCCAGACGATCAGGTGACGTGGGCCGCTCCCTCCGCCGCTTGCCTTGGACACGATTCGCGGCGGCCAGTCCGTGTAGGACCCACCGCCCGATACGGGCAGAGTCCCCTCGGTCAGTCCGATCGCCCCGTCAGGACTGTAGTGAAACGTCGCCGCGTAGAGCTCAGTCACCCCGAAGAGGACCGGCTCGCCCTCCCGGAAGGCCACCGTGAATCCGCAACCGTCGGAGTCCACCGACGGGCTGTTCCTCTCGGGATTCAGTGGAGTGGGTCCGGCGAGTGAGACGAGGTCGGTCTCCGGCGTGAGCGGCGTCGCGCCAAGGAGAATCCGCCCCAGGACGCTGTTTCCGCCGACCTGTGCCCGGACCCAGGCGACGAGGACACGCCCCTGCGCATCCGGCGAGGATACGGCCGGGGACCAGTCGTCGGTCGCGTCTGAGGCCGAGACGGGGAAGGCCGCCGCGACAACCGCTCCACTCGTGTCCACTTGCGCCGCGCTCACATCGACATCGAATGAAGGGGGGGAGGGGATCGACTGTTGCCACACGATCGTCCAACGGTCTCCTCCGTTCGACTTTGAGATCGACGGAGAGACGGGGGGCACCCCCCCGAACGACTGCGACCCCGGGGAACCGATCGTATTCAGAGGAGAGACTACGCCGTTTGGGTCGACCATCACGCGATCAATTAGGTTGGCCTGTGCTAGAAACAGGTAATACTGGGTGTGGAAGACCACGCAGAACTGGGTAGTTCCTGTGGGGGAGGGGTCGCCTCCGACGTCGGGGCGAAAGGAGTCGCCAAGAGGCGGGAAGGAAACCTGGAATTGAGCGAGCATGGAGGTCAACCCCGCGTTCCGCAGGCGGCCCCACACCAGCCCGCCCGTTTCCGCCACGACGAGATGGCGGTTAGCGGCGTTGTTGTTCGCGATTCGCGGATAGGTCCAGCTCGCGCTCGTCGTGTCGATGTCCGCGACGCTCCCGGGGATGAAGGCGCCGGTCGAGTCGAGCTCGATGGACCGGACGTCGTGGTCGGTCGCGCTGAACACCGTCTCGTAGACGACCATGAACCGATCGCTTGTCTCGTCGTAGGAGGCGTCGGGGTTGAGGTTGACGACGAAAGGGCTGCAGGCGACGCAGAAGGAGGAGATCAACGGATCGATCGTGACCGGCCCGGGCGCCGCGGCGACGAACGCCGCCGGCACTCGCAGCTCGATCGTTCGGCCGTCCCACGACTCGGCGGCGTCGACGCGCGCGCCGTCCGCATCGAGGACGACGGCCCGCCCGTAGCGCACGCCTCCCAGGCCGTACGCCGAGAAGACCAGGCCCTGCTCCCCGACCCCCTCGCAAGCAAGGTCGGTCTCGACCTCCATCCGGACGACGAGGTCCCCGCCGCCCGGCTCGCTCCCCACGACGAAAACCTGCTCGATCCCCTTCGGTCCGCACTCGTATCGCTCCTCGACCGCGCCGCGGTCGAAGACGATCCGGTTTCCCTCCCTGCGCGGCGCGACGGCCTCGGCGAGGGCGAGCGTCCTCCCTCCCGCGGACACGGCGTTCACCGTGAAGCGCACGGGGAAGTTCCGCGGCGCGTGCGAGCCGAGGTAGGGGATGTAGGTCGCGCCCGCCGCGTCGAAGCTCGCCTTGTAGGTCTCGCCCCTGACCCAGATCGCGCCGTCCCCCGGCTCGTCGAAGAGGAGGGGAGGGGCGGGCAGACGGGAGAGCCCGAGCCCCTCGAGCGGGGGGACGCGCGGCGGCGCCGGCTGCTCCCGGCCGACGGGAAGTAGCTGGGCGGCCGTCTCGTCGGGCGGTTGCGCCTCGAGCGCGAGGTTTCCCGACAGGGCGAACAGGGTGATGCGCGCGGCCCGCGCCGCGATCGGGGGGCGGCCTCCGATGCGTCGGAAGGTCTTCATGGTGTCCTCCGGCCCCGCCTGCGCCCGCCGTCGCCCCCCCGTGGGGCGAGCCGGTGTCCCGGAGCCTGCCCCTGTAGTGCGAAGCCCGCGAAAACCGGACAACCGCCGTCCGCGCCGCTCCCGTCACCGTCCCGGTCGGGAGGACGGGCGAGTCGCGGAGGAATACTGCTCGGCCGCCGCCCGGAATCGGGCGAGGGAAGCCTCGTAGCCCGAACGGTTCCTGTGCCCGGCCGGGCACTTGGCGAGGGCCTCCTCTTCGACGACGACGGCCTCGGACGACCGACCGTTCGCGTGCAGCGCCTCGGCGAGGGTGTCGAGGATCGGAGGCTGTCGTCCTCCGCTCGCCGCGACAGCCGATTCCGCGAGGACGAGAGCCAGTTCGAACGCCTCCGGTCTCGGGGCCGCCGGATCGACGAAGGTCCAGGCGAGGTCGTTGAGGTCCCCGGCGAGCCTCGTATCGAGAGGGGGATGCGAAAGGTGCTCCCGAGCCATCGCGCAGGCCTCCTGCATCCTGCCTCGGCCCGCGAGGAGGCGGACGCCTTGGACCCATTCCACCGGACTCGCGGGGCGGAGCCTGTCAAGGAAGCGGGCCATCCGAGCGGCGGAGGGGGAGCCGCCGCAGTCGGCGAGCCTGGTCCGCATCGTTCCGAGGGTCGAGTCATCGAGCGTAAGCCACCGCAATCCCGCGCGGCGGAATCCCCTTGAGGCCGCCTCCTCGTCTCCTCGCTCGGCCGCCTCGAGGGCCTCGAGGAAGGTGCGGAGCAACCCGGGCCGTGGATCGTCGCGGGGAATCCGGTAGCCGACGACCTTGCTGCTCCTCTCCCGCGCAAGAATCTCGGGGAGGCCGTCGCCGTCGAGATCGGCCACCGAGAGCCCCATGACCGTGTCATTCGCCGCCGTCTCGAATCGCCGGCACCCCTCGAGGTCGAACACCTGGACTCCCTTGGTGTGGCCCGTCGCGAGCTCCATCCGTCCATCCCCGGCGAGGTCGGCGGCCACCACGGCGTTCTGCTCCATCCATCCTCGCACGTCGAGCCGGAGGTCGCCGCGGTTCGTGAAGACGGCGACCTTGCCGTTCCATCGTCCCCCCACGATCTCCGACCGTCCGTCCCGGTCGAGATCGCTCGCGAGGAGCGCGACGACGCCCTGCCCCAGCAGCCGCCGGAACCGCTCGGACCCGTCCCCTTCGAGAACCAGGATCGACCCACTTGCCGTGGCGGCGACGACCTCCGCGCGCCCGTCCCCCTCGAGGTCCGCCGCCAGCAGGAAGGTGACCGCGTCGCCGGCCCTCGCCTCGAAGACTGGGCGCCCTTCCCTGAAGGCGAGGATTCGGCCTTCGTCGGTCCCCGCCAAGATCTCCGGTCGTCCCTCGCCGTCGAGGTCCGCAACGGCGAGTCCCGCTCCGGCGTAGTGCTCGCCGGCGGGCCTGTACGACCCGATCCCTCCGGGCAGGCGAACCTCGAAGAGGGTATCCCCGCGGGAGTCCAGGGCCGTCAGGAGGCCCGATTCTCTCCCCGCGAGGACCTCCGGACGACCGTCGCGGTCGAGGTCGGCTCCGACCAGTGCCAGCACGGCGCCGGCCGTCTGTTTCCGGAAGACGGTCGATCCGTCGAACCGGAGGGCGTGGATCGTCCCATCCGCCGTCCCCGCCAAGATCTCCGGTCGGCGGTCCTCGTCGAGGTCGGCGGCGAGGATCGTGCGCACGGCGCCGCCGACACGCTCGCCGAGGAGCGCCACGCCGTCGGGGCCGGCGACCTGTACGCGACCCGTCTCCGTCCCGAAGAAGATGTCCGATCGGCCGTCTCCGTCGAAATCGACGTCGCCGCACCCGAGGACACTGGCGAGGCCATCCGAGTTCACCTCGAACGCGCGAGCCGCGTGGAGGAGGAGCCCCACGAGGTTGTCCTCCGCCCCCCGGACGACGAGGTCGGTCCGTCCGTCGGCGTCGAGGTCGCAAGGCGAAATGTCGAAGATCCGCCCCGAGGCCTGGGATTCGAAGCGGCGCGTCCCGTCGGCGTCGAACGCGAGGACCCGCCCGGTGTGCGTCCCGGCCAGGACCTCGGGCCGGGCGTCCCCGTCGAGGTCCGTGACGCACAGCGTCCAGACGATCTCCCCGGCTTCCGCCTGGAAGACCGACGACCGGTCCGCCCGCACGGCGGCGATTCGTCCGGACGAGGATCCGGTCACGATCACCGGCCGGCCATCGTTGTCGAGGTCAGAGACAACGAGCGCATAGGGAGTGTCCGCCTGGGGCTGCTCGAAGAGGAGCGACCCGTCCGCGCCAAAGGCGAGGAGCTGCCCCGGGGAGGGGCGGTTGATCGAGGACTGGGTCGCGGCGAGCACCTCCTTCGCGCCCTTCCCGTCGAGGTCGGCCGCGGCGAGCCCCGTGATCCACCAGTCCCCGGTCTCCTTGCTCCAGGCGAGAGACCCGTCGTCGCGCAGAACGAGGAGCGTTCGGCCCGACGCCGTGACGACCTCCGAGCGCCCGTCCCCGTCGAGATCGGAGACGACGAGGTCCTCGCCCCCGCCGCGATGCGACCCGAGATGCGAAGCGAATCCGATCCCCTGCGGGAACTCGGCGCTCGCGAAGCGCCGGGCGCCGTCGGCTGCGAACGCGAGGACTTGTGCCCCCGGCGTCCCGGTCCCGGCCACGATTTCCGGTCGCCCGTCCCCGTCGAGGTCCGCGACGGCGAGGCACTGGACCCTGCCGGGCGCCTCCGCGTGCAGACGCGGTGAGCCGTCCGCCGCGAAAGCGAACAAGCTCCCCGCCCTCGTCCCTGCGAGCAATTCGGGTTCCCCATCCCCGTCGAGATCCGCCGCCAACAGGACGCCGACCTCGGCATCTGTCTCGAGGTCGAGAACCGGCCTTCCCTGCGCCGAGAAGATCCGGACTCGCGGAGAGTCGCCCCCGGCCGCGATCTCCGGAAGGCCGTCCCCGTCCAGGTCCTGGACGATCGAGGAATAGCAGTGGTCGCCCCCGAGCCGGAGGTCGAACCTCCTCATCAGGGGGGGAGCGCCGATCCAGAGAGTGGTCGTCTCGCCGCTCGCGAGTCGGATTCCCTCGCGGTCGCTCCGGTCGTGCTCCCTGGCCCAGGCCCGGAACGAGTAGGTGCCGGGCGGCAGGTGCAGCGGGTCAGCCAGGGGGAGAGTGACGGTCTTGACCGGAGGGTCCTTCGCGAGGCGCGGGCCCCGGTGGATATCGACCTGCATCCCTTCGACCCACCCCCTCAGGTCGAGCGAGGCCGTTTCCCAACTCGTCGAGCAGGACGTCGTGGCGCCGCCTCGGCGCACTACGGCCTCCTCCTCGCGCGGGGGGAAGCCCTCCAGCTCGAATCGCGCCCGATAGCGGCCGGCCGGCGCCGCGTACAGGACGGGAGTGCGTTGCTCGACCCCCCTCTCCCCTCCGTCCTCGGCGAGGAGGGTGACCCCCGCGCCGGGCGGGTCGGACTCCAGCCGGAGCACCCCGCTGCGACTCGGGAGCTGACGGTCGTAGTGCCGGATGCGGCCACGCTCGACGAGCACCTCCTCCTCGTCGAACATCTCCAGGTCCTCCTCCTCCCTCCGCAGACGGACGCGGTGGAGGCCGGGAGTCAACGCGATCTCGAGCGGGGTGACGCCCCGGACCTCGCCGTCGACGAAGACCGTGGCCCCGATCGTCGGCGAGGTCACGGACAGGCGCCCCGGCTGGAGCCACCACCAGGCCGCGACCCCCGCGAGACCCGCGCAGAGGATCCCCGCCGCCGCGCCCTCGACGCGATGCCGGCGGAGGAACTTCAACGCCCGCGTCGGGATCGAGGCCGGCCGCGCCTCGATCGGGCGGAAGGAGAGGAACGCCCGAAGGTCGGCGGCGAACGCCGCCGCGCTCGCGTAGCGGCGGTCCGGGTCCTTCTCGATCGCCTTGAGCACGATCGTGGCGAGGTCGCGCGGGAGGAGGGGATTGAACCTCCGCGGGCTCGCCGGCTCCTTGGCGATGATCTTCGCGAGGACCTCCTGGCTGCTCCTCCCTTCGAAAGGACGGCGGAGCGTGAGGAGTTCGTAGAGGGTGACGCCCAACGAGAAGATGTCGGAGCGGTGGTCGACGGGGATGCGCCTCGCCATCGCCTGCTCGGGGGAGACGTAGTAGGGGGTCCCGGCGAAATCCCCCGTCTGGGTGAGGGAGGGGAGACCCTCCTCGCGGGCGAGCCCGAAGTCGGTGACGACGGGGGAGCCGTCCTCCCGGACGAGGATGTTCGAGGGCTTGACGTCGCGGTGGAGCACGCCCGCCTTGTGGGCGTGCTCGAGGGCGTCGGCGACGTGCGCGACGAGGCGACAGACGGTCTCGATGTAGGTCTTGTTCCAGGCGGAGGAGGGGGCAACCCGCGCCTTCGGCTTCTGGACCCCTGGGACGTCCGGAGCCGCGCCGACCTTTCGATGTGCTGCGTCGGACACGGCCGCCCCGACCCGCGCCCCGTCCAGGAGTTCGGGGGACTCCTCCCGCATGCGCTCGACGACCTTGTCGAGGGGGGTCCCCTCGACGAACTCCATGGCGAAGTAGTGGGCGCCGGCCTCCTCGCCGATCGCGTGGATCTCGACGATGCCGGGATGCCGGAGGCGCGCGGCGGTGGAGGCCTCCCGGCGGAATCGCTCCACGGCCTCCGGGAGGAGCGTGAGGTGGGAGGGGAGGACCTTGAGGGCGACCGTGCGCTGGAGCGAGACCTGCTCGGCGAGGTAGACGACCCCCATCCCCCCGCGGCCGATCTCCCGAAGGATGCGGAAGTCGCCGAGCCTCGTGACGACGGGGGGGGACCGCGGAGGCGGAGCGCTCGGCTCCGAAGCGCCGGCTCCGCCCGACGCGGAGCTTTCCGCATGCTCCGCGATCGCCGCGTGCCCGGCGTGAAGGTGCAGGATCCTCCCTCGGACGCGCTCGGCGACGTGGGGCCGGGCGGCCAGGAAGGAGGCGGGGTCGGGGGCATCCCCTGCCTCGAGGAGCGCCGCGTACTCGCGGACCGCCTCCTCGGCGGCGTCCCGCTCGCGCCCAGACCTCTCCTCGGGGCGCCCTTCCACGCGTCACGTCCCCGCGAGGACCCGGCCGACCTTCTCCACCGCCCGTTCGACCACCTTCCGCGCCGCCTCGTCGGAGAGACCGAGCACGCTCCCCACCTCGGACCAACCCAACCCGAGGTACATCCGCAGCTCCACGGCGCGCCGGTCGCGCTCGCCGAGCGATTCCATCGCGCCGCGGAGTCTCTCGACCTCCTCCTCCTTCGCGGCGATCCGGCTCGGCGTCCGGCTCGAGGCGCCGGGACGGGCCTCAAGGCGAGGCCCGGATTCCCTCGCCCCCTGGTTCCGCCGGGCGGCGCCGATCCACCGCGCCTTGGCGCGGATCGTGCACTCGACGATTTCCTCGAGCCATCCGCCGAAGCTCCCCGGCCCCCGGTCGACGAACCGGGGCAGCCGGCGGTACGCCTCGCCGAAGACGCTCTGCGCGATGTCGTGCGGATCGAAGAGACGGCGCAGGCGCTTTCCGAGGCGGACCTCGGCGACCCGGAGCACGCGGGGGTAGTAGGCGTCGAACAGCGATTCGAGCGCCCCCCGGTCGCCCGCCTGCGCCGCGGCGACGAGCCCGGCCGAACTCCTTCGCGCATCCATCCGGAGAGCCGATTCTCCCGAGCCGCCCTCGCCCAGGCAATCCTTCTCGGATCCGCGCCCACCCCGCCGCCCATCCCGCTAGCATCTGCGCGGATGAGATTCCTCCTCGGCGTCCACGACCACCAGCCCCTCGGCAACTTCGACGAGGTGATCGGCCGGCTCACGGAGGAGGCCTACCTCCCCTTCCTGCGGGAGGCG
>JAKEFM010000326.1 GCA_022616055.1 Planctomycetota bacterium | reverse complement strand
TCTCCACGCGGCTCCCGGAGGAGTTCCGTCTCGTCCCCGAGGATGCCCTCCGCCTGATCGAGGAGGAGATCCTGGGTCGATTCGAGGTGCACGATCTGCCGCCGGTCCGGCGGGGGTCCTTCCTCCAATCCCTCGCGCGCGACCGCGTGATCGGCGGCCGCACCTACGACGCGCACATCGGCGAGATCGCACGGCTGGCCGGTGCGAGGATCCTGGTCACCGACAACCCGGCGCACTTCTCCGGGCTCGGCCGGCACGGGGTGCAGGTGCTCTCCGCCAGGGAGTTCGCGGGGCGGATCCGGGCCTGAACAGGGAGCGAGCGCGGGAGGGGGGCCAGAGAGTCACGGTTCGGATCCCGCAGGGGCACCGGACGCGAGGATCGCCGTCCCGAAGCGACGAGCCACCCGGGGGGGCGGAGGTTCTCCTTCCAGGAAGACGAAACGCCGCCTCCCATGGACGAGGAGGCGCCGCGACCGGCTGGTCGAGAAGCTCGCCGACTCGCTCGCGGGGCCGATCCCCGAGGGGACGCCGCGGCGAGGTTCAGCGTGGAGAGGTTCTACGCGGCGCTCCGGTCCCAGGGCCTGAGCCTCTCGAAGGACACCCTCCACCCGATGGTCGGCTACCTCGAGGACTGCTTCCTCGTGCGCACGGCGTGGGTCGAAGCGCGGTCGGAGCGGCGGCGCATCGTGAACCCGCGGAAGGCCTACCCCGTCGACCCCGGCCGGATCCCGGTGTTCGACCGATCGGGGCGGGCGAACGTCGGACACGCCCTCGAGAAGGCGGGCCTCGACCATGGGATCCCGATCGCCAGCGAGGAGAAGGCCGCGCTCGAGCTGCTCCGCCGAGACCGTCGAAAGGAACACCCCGCCCGCCGAGAGCCCGCGGAGCGCGCAGGCGGCGCGGGATGCCTTCACCGACCCGGAGGGTCGCGCTCCACGGCGAGGGGACGGTGCACGAGGAGATCCGTCTCACGATCCGGAACGACCTGGCAGAGCGGACGCGAGTGAGCGAGCTCGCGAGCGGGCTCCTCGAGCGTCGCGGCGTCGCGCCACCGGTCGCCTACGCGACCCCGCTCGCGCTCGAGGAGGTCCTGTCGAACGTGATCCGCCACGGCTACACGGACGGAGGCCGGCACGAGATCGAGCGGGCGCTCCGGGTGGGCGAAGGAGGCGTCGAGGTCGAGGTCGTCGACGACGGGCGGGAGTTCGACCCGGTGACGGCGCCGGAACCGGACCTCGACCTCCCGCTCGCGGAGCGGCGGGCGGGCGGGCTCGGGATCCATCTCCTGCGCGCGTTCGCGAGCGAGATCCGCCACGAGCGCCTCGGTGGACGGAACATCCTCCGGCTGCGGATCCGACCCCGCCCGTCGGGCCCGGGGATTCCCGCCGGGCGAACCGGGCGCGCGGCTCGGGACGGGGATCGCCGGGCTCGCCCAAGATCGCGTGGATGCGCGCCTCGGAGTCGGCATGGGTGGCCGAGGTGCTCGCGGGGAGGTGCGGAGGAGATCGGTCGTCCTGGTCTCCCTCCAGGATTCGACCACCCGACTCCCGCGCCCGGATCCGTGCAGGAAGCCCTCTCCTCGAGTCCGGATCGCGATCCGGACTAGCGGCCCCGGCGGATCCTCACCCTGCCCGGCTCCACGATGACGATCGCTCCGCGCAGGTCCTCGTCCGAGATCCCCGACAGGATCTCGACGACGGCCCCCACGAGCGTGGCGATCGAGATCTCGTTCGGATACCGCACGATCACGAGTCCGAGTCCAGATCCCCCGCGCCTCCTCGCTCGATCCGCGAGACCGACGTCGGCCGTGACGAGGACGGCTCCCCTCATCCCCGCCGCGTCCAGGACCTCCTCGTCCGTCCGCCCGTGCAGTCCCGTGTCGCGGACATCCTCGGCGAGGACTCCCCCACCCCGGAGGCCACGCGCGAGGGAGCGCGGAAGGTCCTCGTCGACGAGGAAGAGGGCCACTACCCCCGCGTGGGCAGCACCCGCTCGTCGGCGACGACTTCCGCGGCGTAGGCGATCGCCGCGAAGACGTCCTTCGGCCGGACCCCGTACTCGTCCGCGACCTCGCGCACCGACATCCCTCCCGCGAGGCGCCCGAGGACCGTCTCGACGGGGACGCGGGTCCCCTTGATCACCGGCCTCCCCGACCGGATTCGCTCGTCGACGACGATGCGGGGCGCGATCTCGCAGGCGTGAGGACGTCGGCGACGGGTGACCGTCGGGGAAACCCCTCCGCGCTCGCCATGGACGGCAAGGGAAGCGCTCCCGGAAGCGCGCGCGCGTCGACGGCGAGTTGCTTTCGCCGCGGTCCTCGCTCTGCGTCTCGCCGTCACGACTCTCGATCGTAGTCTCCTTCTCGAAAGCAGGGCAAGCGGCCGGCGCCGGGGCGACCGCCCGCTCGTCCTGGTCGACCGCCAGCGGGAGCCCGACATGCACCTCGTGCGCTACGCGCCCGGGTCCCCATCCTGATCTTCCATGAGCGGTTCAGGGAAGCGGGGTAGCCCCGGATCCGCGGATCCGTCCGCGGACCGCTCGCCGACCTCCTCGAGCTGAACGGGGTGGAGGCGCGCCTCCGAAACGAGGCGTTCGTCGGGTCGGTGACGGGTGTGGCGGAGGGGCGGGTCCGGAGGAGCGACGTCGCCGACGTCCTCGCAGACGCGTTCTCGAGGAGGGGTCCGACGAGGACGGGTCCCGGAATCCGGCGGTTCTCTCCCTCGTCGCGACGGAATCGGCCCGGCGGAGGACCCGGCGCGGGATGCCCGACGCAGGCATGCTGGGAGCCCTCCGCGAGGCCGCGGCGAGCCGATGAGCGATGTGCGACACTCCCCCGAGGACCCGAGGGCGCGCGCCTGGAGGCGCCTCGGCATCTCGAGAGACCGCCTGGTCGAGTTCTGCCGCCGCCACCGGATTCGCGAGCTCGCCCTGTTCGGCTCGGTCCTTCGCGACGACTTTCGCCCCGACAGCGACGTCGACGTCCTGGTCGAATTCCTCCCCGGCGCGAGTCCGAGCCTCTTCGACCACGGGCGGCTGGCCGAGGCTCTGGGCGTCCTCCTCGGAGGCCGGCGCGTGGACCTCCTCACCCGGGGGGGGCTCTCGAGGAGCCGCAACCACCTGCGCCGCGAGTCGATCCTGCGCTCGCGCGTTCCCCTCGATGTCGCGTGACCCGGCGACCCTCCTCGACATCCTGGAGGCCGCGCGGCGGCGGTCCGATTCGTCGAGGGGCTCACGAAGGACCGGTTCTTCCAGAGCGACCTCAATCAGAGCGCCGTCCTCCGCAAGCGCGAGCCGGGCCGGCCGAGGAAACTCCTCAGCATCGACAGCCTGCGCGCGAGGGTAGGAGGCGTGAAGTCGCGCTCTCGCGCCGCGCCCCGCGTGAGGACCACCCGCTCGGGCGAATTGAACCCGAAGTAGAACATTCGCTCCTTGCGACCGGACCGGGTGCGCAGGGCCTCGAGGAATCGGGCCATCTCCGCACGGCGAAAGAGGAGGAGCAGCGCAGACCACCGGGTGGACTTCGCGCCGTCCCCGCGCCCGGTGACCTCCGGGTAGAGCGCGGCGAGGACGAAGAAGTCGGCCTGCTCCGCCACCGGAAACCTCTTGAACCAGATGACGAACCTGAAGCGACCACGAGGCTGCTCGAACACCCGCGAGTCCTTGACCTGAAGCGCAGCGACGCGGCTCGCGCCTCGGCCGCGCCGCGTGACCAGCAGGTCGACGCCCTTCTCCTGGCGGGACAGCGGCGCGTACACCGAGTAGCCCTGCCTCGAGGGAAGCGCTTTCCTGAGCTGCTCGGCGACGATCCACTCGGAGTACGGCGACGCGAGGATCGGCTCCATGAGGCCCTGCCTGACCGGAGTTTGACGGGTCGTTCCCCGCACCCCCAACCGTGGGGGCCCCACCTCCCTGTCTCCACCCTCCTGTCCCCCCTCTTCGTCAAACGCCCTTCACGAACCGGACCTCCCCGCGAATCGTGGACGCCGAGGAGGGTCGCCCTGTGGTTTCGACGGAGGCGGGGACGGTTCGGAGGGAATCGAGCCGGACCCGCCCCCGACGCGCCGGGCGCGCCCCCCCGCCGGAGGGGCCCCCCGATCCCGCTACACTGGCGAGGATCGCCGCCATGAGCCTGGTCCCCGGCCAGCGGATCGGGATCTACGAGGTCCTCGCTCCGGTCGGCGCGGGGGCCATGGGGGAGGTCTACCGAGCGCGCGACACGCGGCTGCAGCGCGAGGTCGCGATCAAGGTGCTGCCCGACTCCCTCGCCGCCGACGAGGACCGCCTCCGGCGCTTCGAGCGGGAGGCGAAGGTCCTCGCCTCGCTCAACCACGGGAACGTCGCGCAGATCCACGGCGTCGAGGAGGCCGGGGGCGCCCGCTTCCTCGTGCTCGAGCTCGTGCCGGGGGAGAGCCTCGCCGCCCGCCTCGCCCGCGGCCCGCTGCCCGTCGAGGAGGCGCTCGACGTCTGCCGCCAGATCGCCGCGGGCCTCGAGGCGGCGCACGAGGGGGGCGTGATCCACCGCGACCTGAAGCCCGCGAACGTCCGCCTGACGCCCGAGGGCGCGGTCAAGGTCCTCGACTTCGGCCTCGCGAAATCGGTGAAGCCGCGGACGACGGAGCGCGGGACCAGCGCGGCGGAGTCCGACAGCTTCCTCCTGTCGGAGGCGGGGCTCGTCCTCGGCACGCCGACCTACATGAGCCCCGAGCAGGCGCGCGGGAAGCCCGTCGACCGGCGGACCGACATCTGGGCCTTCGGCTGCGTGCTGCACGAGTGCCTGACGGGGAAGCGGCTCTTCGGCGGCGAGTCGGTCGGGGAGGTGCTCGCCGCGATCCTCCACGCCGAGCCCGACGGGTCGGACCTCCCCTCCTCGACGCCCCCGCGCGTCCGTGAGCTCCTCTCCCGCTGCCTCGTCAAGGACCCGCGGCAACGGCTCCGCGACATCGGCGACGCCCGCCTCGAGATCGAGCGGGCGATCGCCGCCCGCGAGTGGGCAGGCGCCGCGAGGAGCGAGGGGGCGGGCGGCGTGACGGGCCGGCCGGGAAGGCCGCTCCGCCTCGCCCTCGGCGCCGCGGCGCTGCTCGTCGCGGGGGCGGGCGCCGGTCGCTGGCTCTCGGGCCCCCCTTCCGGCCCGAGCCCTCCCGCTCCGGCGCAAGTCTTCCATCTCTCCCTACCCTTCTCACCCGAGCTGCCCTTCGTGGGGCTCGGCGGAATCGCGCCCGACGCGAGCTTCCTCGTCTCCCACTCCTCCCCCACCCGGTGGCACGACGCCGCGCCGACGCAGCGCTTCCTCGCGACGCGCTCCCTCGACCGCGAGGAATCGAGACGCATCGAGGGGACGGAGGGCGCGTTCTCCGCGGCCCTGTCGAGGGACGGGCGGTCCCTCGCGTTCTTCGTCCAGGAAGCCGAGCGCTGGTCCGGGATGACGCTCAAGAGGATCGCCCTCGAGGGCGGCCGGCCGCTCGGGCCGGCGTCGACCGTCCTCGAGCGCCTGGAGGGGAGGGCGACCGCCTGCTGGGCCGGCGACGAGGAGATCGTGGTCGCGGAGGCCGTGCCGAGGGGCCGGATCCTCGCCGCGCCGGCGCGGGGGGGCGGGCCCCGGGTCGTCGTCGAGGACCCGCCCGAGGAGGGGAAGGGAATGCGCGGCTGGTGGAACCCCAGGCCCATGCCCGGCGGCCGGTCGGTGCTGGTGACGAGGATGGAGCCGGAGGGCGGCTCGTTCCGGTGGGACACCGAGCTCGTCGACCTGGCGACGGGGGGGAGGAAGCGGGTGCTCGAGAGGGCGGAGGGAGCGCTGTACGTCCCCACCGGCCACCTGCTCGCCTTCCGCGACGGGACGCTGCTCGCCGTTCCCTTCGACCTCGGCCGGGGCGAGACGACGGGCGCGGAGGCGGCCGTCCTCGGGGGGATGGGAGCGCGGGGGGCGCACGCTCCGTTCGTCGTGTCGGGAAGCGGCGTCCTCGCCCTGACGCGCCGACCGGCGGAGGAGCCGGGGCGACGGACGGCCTGGATCGACGCGACGGGACGCGCCGAGCTGATCGAGGGCCCGGCCAAGCCCTTCGACTGGGCGGCGATCTCGCCCGACGGCCGGCGGTTCGCCTACGGCATCTGGGACAGCTCCCGGAGCGACCCTCCGGGCGAGTTCTGGGTGCGCGACCTCGAGCGGCGCACGACGACCCGGCTCGCGATCCGGGACTGGATGCCCTCCGCCGCTTGGAGCCCGGACGGGGAGCGGCTGACCTACGTCGTGGGAATGGGCAGGGACGTCCCCGCGTTCTGGGAGCGCCGGGCCGACGGGACGGACGAGCCGGCGCTCCTCCACGCCACGGAGGAGGCGCCGATCTGGGTCGCCCCGATCGCGTGGTCGCCCGACGGGAATGTCTTCGCCTTCGCGCGGGCCGGCTTCACGGGCGGCGAGAACCCCTCGGAGCTCTGGATGCTGCGGCGCGGGGAGGGCGGCGCCCCGAGCGTCGCTTCGCGCTACGCCGTGACGGGCCAGGAAGTCCAGGGGGTCGCGTTCTCCCCGGACGGGCGGTGGATCTGCTTCGGCACGAGCGAGGAGGAGAGGCAGGAGCTCTGCGTGCAGCGCTTCACGGGCCCCGGCTCGGGCGCGGAGGACGCCCGGGCCGGGCGCTGGAGGATCTCGAAGGAGGGCGGCTCGGCGCCCTGGTGGAGCCCCGACGGGAAGGAGATCCGATTCGTCGACGCCGGCCAGCGCCTGGTGAGCGTCGCGGTCGACGCCGCGTCCTCCTTCTCGGCCTCGGCCCCGAGGACGCTCTGCGAGCTCGGGCCTCTCCGGCTCTGGAGCGCGCTCTCCTACACGGCCGACGGGCGGATGCTGGCGATCCTGCAGGGCGAAGGCTCGGAGCACGCGGAGGTCGACGTCGTGCTCGGGTTCTTCGAGGAACTGAAGGCGAAGGCGCCCCTGCCGGGGCGGTAGGCGGGCGGGAGAGAGGGCCTTCCGGACGCGTCGTCTACCCCTCCGACCCGAGGAATCCGCCTGGTCCGAGGAGCGGGTCAGCCCCGGGCAGCCTTCGCGACCCGGGTCCTGCTGCGCTCGCGGGTCGGGGCGGGCACGTAGCCGTAGGCGGCGTGCTCGATCCGGCGGCGAGTCTTCGGCGTCCCGAGGACGGCGGCGAAGTGCTCGACGGTCTGCTCGGGATCCATCGCGTCCACGAAGCAGGGGGGATGAGCGGCGCGCGACGGGGTCGCCGTCGCGTGGGGTTGGACGGGAGGGAGGGGTCCGTCGCGGGGTCCTCGGGAGGGTTCCGGGCCTCCCTACGTAGGGTCGATCAGGGGAGTTCCGGGGCCGATCCGGCGGGTTGCCGGGTGCAGCCTCCGGGCCGCGGGATCCCTCTCGCCGTCGCGGTCCTCGTCCGTCCTCCCGCCCGGAAAACAAGGCGCGGACGGCGTGGGCGCCCGATCCACGAAGCCCCGCCGACATCCTCGGCGCGGGCCGCGAGGTCGGCGCCTCCGTCCCCCTACCGTCCTCTCACCCGATGCACATCACCCGATGCACATCTCGAGCCCGTTCGAGAGCGCGATTCCGGCCGCGGCTCCGGCGTCCAGCACGCCGGCTTGGAAGAAGGCCTCGAGCCCCGCCAGGGGCGGAACCACGAACCCGAGCGAGGCCGTCCCCGCTCCCGGGACGCCGCCCGGCCCGGCCAGGGCGAGGGGGAAGAAGAACGCCGACGCGAGGTCGACGAGGATCGTCCCTCCCACGAGCGGGATCGAGGCCGATGCGAGCGAGACCGCGAGGACCCCCGTCGCTCCGCCGAGGCCGCCCGTCAGGTCCACGGAGACGGCGGATCCGGCGAGCGGAATCCCCGTTCCCTCGAGGGCGGGGATCACCCCTCCCGAGCCGGCGAGCCCGATTCCGTAGGGCGTGAAGGTCCCGCAGGCGAGCCCGATGTCCAGGATCCCGATAGACGTCCCCCAGGTGGTCGAGTCGAGGGCCACCTCCCCCACCCCCCAGAAGGTCGCATCGTCGTCGGGGTCGACCGCGCTCCCGAAGTAGTCCCCCCAGACCTGCCAGGGGGCGGCGGGGGCCGGGAAGTAGCTCGCCGTCCCCGTCGCGAGAGGGGTGATGGGAAAGGTCATCACCCCGGGCGGGTCCGCCGCGGCCCTCCCGGCGAAATAGACCCCCGGAAAGGTCGCCGGCGAGGACATGGCGAAGACGACGGTCACGTCGAGGGAGGCGTTCGCCATGATCGCGGGGAAGAAGGTGTGGACCCCCGGGCCCCCGTCGATCTCCCCCGCTCCCGCCACGATGAAGCAGGAGACGCCGCAGATTGGCAAGCACGAGAACACGGGATCGGCGAGGTGATACCAGCGGGCGACCGTCTTCCCGCCGCTCGCGATGCCGTGGGCCGTGAACAGGGACCCGCCCCTCCAGACCGCGTTCAGGAGCTCGCCCAGGATCACGCGCAGGTCCTCCCCCGTTCCGGGCTGGGTCGCGCCAATCCCGAAGGTGGGGGTCGTGTAGGGGGGGACCGCCACGATGTCGTTGGTGCAGAGCGTCGGGGAGGGCCCGAGCGGGTCGAGGATCACCTGGACTCGAATCGTCGAGAATGTGCCGGCAACGCCCGTCAGGGTGCTCATCGCGCTCAGGAAGTAGGGGAGCGGGTTCGCCCCGAAGTGGTGAGCGGGCTTCACCGCCGTGAAGACGGGCGGGAACGGCGCCCCTGGAGCGGGGGGGAGAGGGAAGGGCTCGATCAGGTCCGTGAAGCTCGCGGACATTCCGAAGTAGAGTCCCGTCCCCGGAGTCCCGGCGGTCTTCGGGAAGATCCGGTAGAGGTTGGCCCGGGGAGGAATCCCGGGGACGTCGAGCCAGGCGGTCACGTACACCGCCGACGCGTCCACTCCGAGCCCGGGGAAGTCGGCGAAGCCAGGCGTGAACCCGGCCGGGGTCGTGACGGGGATGAGCGACGGCGTCGCGTAGACGTACCAGAGACCCGGGGCCGAGTCGTCGTCCGAGATCCCGATGTAGATCGTCGACGCCGTGGGCGTTCCCGCGGGCGAGAGGGTCACCGAGAGGCCGATCACGACGAAGCGGCCCTCGTACTGGTCGTACAGGCAGCGCGGGTCGAAGACCATCGAGGCGGCGCCGACGGGGCCGAAGAACCCGCCGAAGCCGAGGGGGACCGAGGAGACGAGCGCCCCCGTCACCTTGTCGAAGATCCCGAGCGTCGAGTTCACCGTCTCGACGACGTGGTCGGGACCGACGGCGAGCGTCGGGTCGGGGGGGAACATCCCCGCGGCGGGGAAGACGCTCCCCGGCGGCCCCGCGAGCCCAGGGAAGCTCGTCCCCGGACCCGCGGCGATCGCCGCCCCGCCGGAAAAGGAGCCGGGCAGGATCGCCGTGACGGCCGCCTTCTCGACGACGCCGCGGTGAACCTCACCGGCATCCGGGGTGAGCAAGGACGTGACGAGCGCTGCGAGGATCATGACATCGACCTCCGATCAGGATCGGGGGAACTCATGTTCGGGGCGCTCCTTTCCGCCCGCGGACATCCGGGGGAGGGAGGGGCGACGCCGCTACGGCAAGAGGGCGAGGGAGAGGGCGTTGCTCAGGCTGAAGACGCCGTTCCCGCTCGCCCCGTCGAGGACCAACCACTGGAAGGGAAGGACGATCCCCGCGAGGCCCGGGACCGCCGGAACGCCGAGCGTCAGCATCCCGTAGCCCGCGCCGGGCGCGCCGGCCGCGCCCGCGAGCGCGATCGGAGGGCCGACGGGGAAGACCACCCCGGTCAGATAGGCGGTGCACCCAAGGACGGGTATCCCCGCCGGGACCGTCCCCGTCCCGACGAAGAGGAAAGCGAGCGCTCCGCCCCGCCCCTTCGACACGGCGAGGCCGAAGCCGGGGTTCCCGACCGACGGGGGTCCGCCGAACGTCGAGATCCTGGGCACCACCCCGCCGGTTCCGGCGCAGCCGACGCCGAAGGCGCTCGATCCGGCCGGGACGCCGACGACGGACAGGACCTTCGCCTGGCCCGCGAGGAAGAGGCCGCCCGGGCTCGCGCCGTTGGCCCCGGCGACGAGGTCGGGGAACCCGTCGGCGTTCACGTCTCCCGCGCCCGCCGCCGAGGTGCCGAACCCCTGGCTGGCGGCCGTCCCGCCGAAGGTGAAGAGGGAAGCCCCCGTCGCTCCGGAGAAGGTCCTCACCGCGCCGGCGTCGGCGAATCCTCCGACGCTCGCCGCCGGCGCTCCGGCGAGGAGGTCGGCCTCGCCGTCGCCGTTCAGGTCCCCGGCCCCGGAGAGGGAGGTGCCGAACCCCTCGCCGGACGCGATCCCGTCGAACGTCAGGAGCGGGGTCCCGGTCGGGCCGGCGAACACCTTGACCTGGCCCGCGCCGGCGACGCTCGTCCTCACGGCGACGTCCGCGAAGCCGTCTCCGTTCACGTCTCCCGCTCCGGCGACGCGGCTGCCGAGCTTGTCGTCCGCGTTCGACCCGTCGAAGGTCAGGAGGAGCCCTCCCGTCGCGCCCGAGAAGACCTTCGCCTGCCCCGCGTTGAGGAGCGTCCCGGGGAAGAACGGGTCGGGCGGGTCCGCGAAGGGACCGCCGACGAGGAGGTCCGGGACGCCGTCCGCGTTCACGTCGCGAGCGGCGGCGACGGAGAAGCCGAAGAAGTCGTTCGTCGTCGTCCCGACGAACGTGTAGAGCGTCGCCCCGCTCGCCCCCGAGTAGACCTTCGCGTAACCGACGAGTCCGGGGAACGCCGCCTGCGGGGCCCCCACGAGGAGGTCCGACTTGCCGTCTCCGTTCACGTCCCCCACCCCCGCCACCGAGTAACCGAGGGCGTCCCCGATCGGCCCGGAGAACGACCCCGAGAAGGTGTGGAGGATCGCCCCGGACGCCCCCGAGAAGACCCTCGCATGTCCGGCGCCCGAGACCGCCGACGGCGCCCCGACGATCACGTCCGACGCACCGTCGCCGTCCACGTCGCCGGCGGCCGCGACGGACCAGCCGAAGAGATTGCCGGCCGCCGTGCCGGGGAAGGAGTGGAGGATCCCCCCCGTGGCTCCGGAGTAGACCCTCGCCTCTCCGGCCACCGACAGTCCGCCGGGATCCGCGAACTTCGCGCCCACGACGACGTCGGCGAAGCCGTCGGAGTTCACGTCCCCCGCCCCCGCGACCGACCAGCCGAACTCGTCGCCGGCGGCGGAACCGGGGAAGTCGTGGAGGACGTAGCCCTGCGCCGCTCCCCTCCCCGCGAGGAGGGCGAGAGCGAGGAGGGAGAGGAGCCGATGGGCTCCGAGCCGGAGCCCGGCACGCGAGAGACGGTCACGGTCCATGGAACACCTCCAGGGGCTTGCCCCGACGGGGCTGGCCCCGATGGGGCTGCCCGGGACCGAATGTCGCGGCCCCGCGTTTCCGAACAGGGCCGGCCGAGGCTCCGGGGAGGCTATGATCCCGCGTAAGCCCGCGAGGGCGGGCTCCGTCCTTCCTCCGGTGGCTCCCTCGGATTCGGACGACGGCGCGGCGCGCCTGCTGGAGACCTCCGCCCTCCTCGCGAGGGCCAAGGCCGGAGAGGCGGCGGCTCGCGAGGGGCTGTTCCTCCGGTACCGCCACCCCCTCGAGCGCTTCCTCCACGGGCGACTCCCTCCTTCCGCGCGCTCCTTCCTCGACACGGAGGACGCCGTCCAGGAGGTCTCGAGGCGGGCGCTCGCCGCCCTGCCCCGGTTCGAGTACCGGGGGACCGGCTCCTTCTGGTCCTTCCTCCGGGCGATCGCGCGCCGCTACGCCGACGAGGTCTACCGCAGGCAGTCGAGGAGGGGTCCGGACGCGGTCCTCCAGGACGACTCGAGCGAGGCGCCTCCGTCCGGGGAGGCGACCCCCTCGGCGGAGGCGGCGGCCCGGGAGGAGTACCGGGCGTTCGAAACGGCGCTCGCCGGCATTCCGGGGAGGGAGAGGGAAGCGCTCCTGATGCGCCTCGAACTCGGCCTCGACTACGCCTCGATCGCGACCCCCTGCGGGTACCCCTCGCCCGACGCGGCCCGCATGGCGATCCGGAGGGCGATGGTGCGGGTGGCGCGGGCCATGAGCCGTGGAAGCCTCGGGACCTGAGGCGTTCGAGGAGATCGCCGAGGCGATCCTCGACGGCCGGCCGGTCGACTGGGACCGCGTAGGCCCCGCCCTCTCCGCGGCGGAGGTCCGCGCCCTCCGGCGGCTCGAGGCGATCCGGGGCACGGCCGACACCTCTCCGGCCGGGTGCTCGAGCGAGCCGGCCCCCCCGCCCCTCGCGAGCGGCTTCGAGATCCTGGAGGAGATCGGACGCGGCTCGTTCGCGCGGGTCTACCGGGCCGTCGACCGCGCCCTCGGCCGCGAGGTGGCGCTCAAGGTCCTCCACGAGGGACTCGCCCCCGGCGTCCGCGAGCGGTTCCTCGAGGAGGCGCGCCGGCTCGCTTCCCTCGACCACCCGAACATCGTCCGCGTCCACTCGGTCGAGGAGGAGGGGGGTCGCATCCGGATCAGCCTCGAGCGGATCCGGGGCCAGACGCTCGACCGCTGGGTGCGCGAGCGCGGCCCCCTCGGGGCCGAGGAGGCCGCGCTCCTCGGCGTCGAGCTCTGCCGCGCGCTCGCGGCCCTGCACGCGAAGGGCCTGATCCACCGCGACCTCAAGCCCTCGAACGTGATGCGCGCCGAGGGGGGAAGGGTGGTCCTCCTCGACTTCGGCGTGGCGCGGTCGGCTCCCCCGCTCGCCGCGGAGGGGACGGCGCCGGACGGCGGGACGCCGCGCTTCCGGGCTCCGGAGGAGTTCGGGGGCGCTCCCGTGGACGGCCGCGCGGACCTCTTCGCGCTCGGCGTCCTCCTCTACTGGGCGGTGAGCGGCGCCTTCCCGTTCGACGCCCTCTCGCTCGCGGGGCTGAAGGAGCGGGTCCTCCGCGGCGCGCCGGTCCCGCTCGCGGACCGGCGGCCCGACGTCCCGCCCGCCTTCGCGGCGGCCGTCGGACGCGCGCTCTCGAAGTCCCCCGAGGACCGCTTCCCCTCCGCCGGCGCGCTCGAGGAGACGCTCCGGACATTCCTCTCCGAGAGCCCCTCCCCCGCGGGAGGCGGACCGGGGAGGAGAAGGAAGCGGATCTCGCTCGCCCTCGCGGCCGCGCTCCTCCTCGGCGCGACGGTCTTCGCCCTCGCGGGAGGACTCTCCTCCCCTTCCTTCGAGTTCGAGGCCGCCCTCTTCGCTCGCAGGGGTGGCGAGGCGGTGCGGCTGCGCTCCGGGGACGCCGTCCGGATCGGCGACCAGGTGTTCCTCGACACGAAGGGGAGCCGCGACCTCCACGTCTACGTGTTCCAGGAGGGCGACGGGGGCGACCTCCACGTCCTCTTCCCCCTCCCCGGCTTCGACCTCGGCAACCCCCTCCCCGGCGGGGCGGTCCACCGGCTCCCCGGCCGGTTCGGGGAGGAGCGCGAGGAGCGGGACTGGCTGCGGGACACTCCGGGAGCGGTGGAGAGTTTCCTGATCGTCGCTTCCCTCGATCCCGTGGAGGAGGCGGAGGCGTGGCTTCGCGAGATCCCCCCGGCGGCGCCGGGCTCCCCTCCGCGGGCTCTCGACGGCGACGCGCGCGGCCGCGTCCTGCGCGGGTTCGGCATCCACGCGCCCTCTCCGAGCGAGGCCCTCGCGCCCGGCGCTCGGGTCCCCCGCCTCGACGCCCTCGTCTCCGCGCTCGAGGAGGGCCCGGGTCGATTCCGCGGGAGGGCCGCCCGGATCGTCCGGCTCCGCGGCGAGGAGTCTGCGCGGGATCCGGCGCGAGGAGAGGGGTGGCCCCGCTGATCCCGGCGTCGCTCGCCTGGGGCGCGCTCCTCCTCGCGAGGACCGGTCCGCAGTCTCGCGCGGCCGAGCCGCGGCGGATCCGCATCGGCGAGGGGGTCGTCGGGAGCCTCTCGGCCGCGGACCCCTCGCTTCCGGGCCGGGGGCCGGCGCGCTGGTACGCCTTCACGAGCGAGTCGGGCGGGCCGGTCACGGCGAGCCTCGACTCCCGCGACTTCGACGCCTACCTGCGGGTCGACCTCGAAGGGGGAGGGCCGGTCGCCGAGAACGACGACGGGTGGCTCTTCACGAACGCCCGGGTCGTCTTCGAGGCGGCGGCCTCGACGCCGTACCGGATCGCCGCGGCGGGGGCGCGGGCCGGGGCCTGCGGGGAGTTCGAGCTCCGCCTCGTCGAAGGGGAGCCGGCCCCCCCATCGGGCGACGCCTTCCTCGAGGCGGCCATCGCGTTCCAGTCGAGCGCGGCCGAGCGGGCGCTCGCCCGAGGGGACCGGGGAAAGGGGGGATGGCACCGGCTGCTCGAGGGATCGCGCCGCATGGAGCGCCAGGAGATCCCGGAGTCGAGGCTCGCGCTCGGGGCGGCCCTCGACCTCGCGCGCGAGGTGCGGGACCCGGAGCTCGAGGAGCGGGCCCTCCTCGCCTTCGGCCGCCTGCACTCCCTGCTCGCGAACTACCCCGCCGCCATCGAATCCCTCGAGCAACAGATCCGCCTGGCGCGGGAGATCGGCCAGTCCGCCGACGAGGGGGCGGGCCACGTCGCCCTCGGCGGCGTCCGCGCCCGCATGGGGGCCTACGCCGCCGCGATCGACGCGTACGAGCGGGCGCTCGCCCTCTACCGCACGATCCCCCCCCTCTCGGCCCAGCGATCCCTCCCGATCCATCGCAGGAACGACCCCCGATGGGCGCAGATGGGCGCGCACGCTTCCCTCGGCGACCTCCACTTCTCTCTCCGCGACCACGGCCGGGCGCTCGAGCACGGCCGGGAGAGCCTCCGGTTCGCGCGCGAGATCCCGAGTCGCGAGGGGGAGGCCCGCGCGCTCGTGGCGATCGGCGAGGCGCAGTTCGCGCTCGGGGACTTCGCGGCCGCGCGCGGGGACCTCAAGAGCGCGCTCCGCCTCGCCCGCGACCTCGCCCTCCCGGTCCGGGAGGTCCAGGCGCTCGGGCGCCTGGGCGAGGTGCTCCTCTCCCTCGGCGAGTATCCGGAGGCCAAGGCCTGCTTCCAGAAGAGGCTCGCCGTCTCCCGGGAGCTCGGGGACCCCTCGGGGGAAGGGGCGGCCCTCTCCGACCTCGGCTCCCTCCTCTCCGCCCTCGGCGACCACGCGGGGGCCCGGGCGAGCCACGAGCAGGCCCTCCGCCTCGCCCGGGACCGGGCGGAGCGACCGGCCCTCGCCCGCGCGCTCGGGAACCTGGGCCGCGTGAGCCTGCTCCTCGGCGAGCCGTCGAAGGCGGCCCGGCACTTCGAGGAGGAATCCCGCCTCGCCGCCGCGCTCCCCGACGATTCCCGGCGGGCCGAGGCCGCCCTCGGCCTCGGCCTCGTCCACTTCCGCCGGCGCGAGTTCGAGCGGGCGGGGGAGAGGTTCGAGGAAGCGGCCCTCCTCGCCCGTCGCATCGGCGAACGGCCGAGGGAGGCCGAGGCCCTCGCGAACC
>JAKEFM010000325.1 GCA_022616055.1 Planctomycetota bacterium | reverse complement strand
TCCGGGGGCGGCGAGGTCTTCTACATCGGCAACGGCCCCTACGCGAACGGCGCCTACATCGTGCCGCCCTGGGTCCGCAGCAGCCCGAAGTACGAGCACGAGGACTTCAGGAAGAAGGCCCGCGAGCTGACCGGCCGCGACCTCAGCCGGGCCGAGGCCTCGCGCTTCTGGTGGCGCGAGGGGCTGAAGGCCATCCTCGCGGATCCGCTCCGCTGGATCCGGCTCGAGGCGCGCAAGGCGCTCCTCTTCCTCAACGATCACGAACTTCCTGATAACTACTCCTACGGCTCGTTCCTGCGCTTCTCGCGCGTCCTCCCGTGGCTCCCCACGTTCGGCCCCGTCCTCGCCCTCGCCTGCGCCGGGCTCGCGGCCGCGGCCACGCGTCCCCGGGGCGGCGCGGCGGCCCCCAAGGAAGCCGCCGGCACGAGCCTCGGCGAGCCCGGCGCGGCCGACCTCCGCGATCTACTCCCGCTCCTTCTCGCCGGGGCGGCCTACATGGCCTCCGTGATGCTCTTCTTCAACTTCGGGCGCTTCAGGCTCCCGGTCCTCCCGATCCTGTTCGTGCTCGCGGGGGCCGGCGCCGTCGCGATCGTGGGGGCGGTCGCTCCGCGGCACCTCTTCTTCGACATCGGAAGGACGCACCTCGCCCGCACTCGATCTCGGGAAGGCTCACGGACTCCGCCCGTGCGCTCCCGGCTCCCGAGAGCGGCGCTCCTCGTCGCGCTCGCGGCGTGCGTCTTTGCCGTGTCGCGGATCGACCTCCACAGCGAGGCCGAGGAGCCCTTCCAGGATCGCCTGCACCTCGCCGCGGCCTGGCGGAAGGCCGGCAGGCTCGACGAGGCGGAGGAGATCCTCCGGCTGACGATCCGCGAGGCCGGGGAGATCCTCGCCCGCCGCGGGTGGAGGCGCGGGGATCCCGCCGTGCCGGGAGGCGTGACCTTCGCGCTCTCGCTCCACACGGCGCACAGGGACCTCGCGGGCGTCCTCCTCGAGCGCGGGCGGAACCGGGAGGCGATCGACGAGCTGCGGGCGGCGCTCCCTCTCGATCCGAACGACGCGGCGGTCTACCGGCTCCTCGGGGGAGCGCTCCTCGCGGAGGGCGACCTCGCGGAGGCCGAATCGATCCTGCGCCGCGGGCTCCTCGTCGAGCCCGCCTCCTTCACCATGCGCTTCGACCTCGCCACCGCGCTCTACGAGAGCGGGCGGCCTCTCGAGGCGCTCGAGGAGCTGCGCGAGGCGGCCGCGAGGAATCCCGCGCTCGGCGATCTCGACAGGGCCGACTGGCACTACGGGATGGGCGTCGTCCTGCTCACCCTCCCCGGCGAGGAGGCCGAGGCGCTGGAGCACCTGGAGGAGGCCCTCGCGCTCAACCCCTCCCACCCCCACGCCTCCGAGGCCCGCGCCGAGATCGACCGGCGGCGGCGCTGACGCCGGAGAGGCCGAGCCTCTCGAGCGCCAGGCGCGCCGCCTCCGTGCCCGCGGCCTTCTTCGTGCGCCCCGTGCCGCGGGCGATGCTCTTGCCGTCCACGATCAGCTCGACCGTGAAGGCCCGCGCGTGATCCGGCCCGGACTCCGAGATGACCCTGTACTCGGGAAGCGGCCTCGCCTGCGCCTGGAGGATCTCCTGGAGCCTCGTTTTCGGATCCTCCCCGGCCTCCCCCTCGGGAACGCCGAACCCCTCCGGGAACTGGCGGAAGATGAACGCCCGGGCCTGGCGCAGGCCCCCGTCGAGGAAGATGGCGGCGACGACGGCTTCGAAGGCGTCGGCGAGCAGGGAGGCCTTCTCCCGGCCGCCCGTGAGGTCCTCGCCGCGTCCCAGCTTGAGAGCCGCCCCTATCCCGAGCGTCCTGGCCCGGGGCGCGAGGGAGGCCTCGCTGACGAGGCTCGAGCGGCGGCGCGCCAGCTTCCCGACCTCGACCTCCGGCGCCGCTCCGCGGCGCAGCGCCTCGGCCACGACGAACCCGAGGATGGCATCGCCGAGGAACTCGAGCGTCTCGTTGTCCCCGGCGACCACCGGTGCCTCTCCCGTTCGCGGCGCCCCCTGGGCGGCGAGCGCCAGGTCCTCCTGCCGGCGCGACCGGTGGGTCAGCGCCTGCTCGAGGAGCCCCGGCTCGCGAAAGCGGTAGCCGAGCGAATCTTGAAGCCGGTCGAGGGCCGTGCTCGCGGATCGCTTCCCGCCCGTGCCGGCCCTGGCCGTCATTCCCGGGGCCCCTCGCCGCCGAGGAGGACGTCGCGGAAGGACGGCTCGAGGAGGGCGCGCGCCCTGTAGGGCGGCCCGCCCGTGGCGACGGCGGCGAGGAGGTCCCGGCGCGCGGCCTCCCGCTCGCCCCGCCTGAGGCGGATCCGGGCCCTCGTCATGAGCGCCTCGGGATCGCCGGGCTTCTCCCTCAGCGCCGATTCGATCTCCTCGAGCCCCTTGTCGATCTCGCCGTCGTCGAGCGTCGCCTCGGCGAGGGCCGCCCGGATCTCGGCCGTCCGGGTCCCGGTCTCGAGCGCCTTCTCGTAGAGGCGGCGCGCCCTCTGCGTGTCCCCTTCGAGGCGCGCCATGTCGCCCATCAGGAGCAGGGGCTCCGGCTGGTAGGGATCGAGGACGTGGGCCGTGTTCAGCGACTCCATCGCGCCGCTCCGATCTCCCGCCTCGTAGCGGAGCAGCCCCAGCCGGTAGTGAGTCTGCGCGATCCAGGGGGCGATCCCCGCCGCGCGGCGCAGGAGCTGCTCCGCTCCCGCGCGATCCCCGTCGGCGTAGCGGATCCAGGCGAGGTCGCCCAGCGCCTGCACCGAGAGCGGATCGAGCGCGAGCGCCCGGGTGAAGTCCGCCCGGGCGGCGGCGACGTCGCCCGCCTCGAGAGCGTCCGAGGCCCGCTCCACGAGCCCGCGCGAGAGGAGGGATCGCGCCTCCAGGTCCGCGGAGTCCTTCGAGAGCGCGTCGTCGGCGAGCGAGCGGGCCACCTCCTCGTCGCCTCCGGCGTGCGCGAGCCGGGATGACATGACGAGGCGGGCGGCCTCGCGGAGGACGGCGAGACGCTGCTCGACGGACCTGCGAGCCTCCGGCGGGTAGGACCCGGGTATGTCGATGCCGGGGGCCTCCTCGGAGTGCGCCTTCACGAGAGCCCGGATGTTCTCCGCCGCGACGGGCCTCATGCGCGCCCGGGAGGCCGCGCGGCGCAGGACCGGCGCCACATCGTCCGGCGTGACGCCTCCCGCGAGCCGCGAGGGGGCGATCTGGAGCGCGAGGATCCTGAGAGGATCCTCGAGGCCGATCTCCGAGAGGCTCGAGGCCACGGCCGGGCGGCGCGCCACGGCCCCCATCCTCCCGAGGTCGGGCACGAGAGGGGCCGCTCCTCCGGCAAGAACGAGGTCGGCCCTCGTGAACCAGGCCCGCCCGCCCGGGAAGTGATCCTCGAACGCGGCGGCCGCGGCGAGGATCCCCTCCACGTCGAGCGCGTCGAGCGGCAGCGCGGCGACGGCGATGCCTCCGGGCGAGAGCGCCCCGCGGACGAGGCGGAGGATCGAGGGCGTGAAGAGCGGGACGAGCGTCTCGGCGTCGATCCCGGGCGGGAGGACGATCCGATCCCACGTGCCCGAGCGGCTCGACAGGACGCGCCTCAGATCCCCCGAGAGGATCCGCGGGAGGGCCGTGGAAGCCCCGGAGCCGCCGGGGCGCAGCGCCTCGCCGGAGGAGAGGAGGAGCCGGGCCTCCGTCGCGTCGCGCGCGACGAGGTCGATCTCGGCGGGCTCGTGCAGGGCCATCGCCTCCCACGTCGGGCCGAGGAGCGGGCCCGCCACGAGGAGGCGCCCGGGGTCGCCACCGAGGAGGAAGGGAAGGTGACCCGCGAGGACGAGCGAGCGCTGCGAGTCGTGGCCTCCCATCGCCCGAGCCCGCCCGTCGAGGAAGGCGGCCGGGAGGTGGCCGTCGAGGAGGAAGATCCCCGCCGAGGATCGGGGCCCGTCCACGTAGGCCAGGGCGCGGTCCCGCCCCGTCCTGCGCTGGAGGATCGACGAGCCGAGCGCGAGGTAGCGGTCGGGGTGCTGCGACGGGGCGGCGAGGAAGCGCCGGAGGTCCCAGGGCCTTCCCGTGCCGAGGAGGAGCGCTCCGGCCGCGAGGAGCGCGATCGCACGCGAAGCGCGGCCGGGGAGCGGCCCCGGCGCGAGGAGGCTCGCACCGCCCGCCGCGAGGAGGAGCGCGACCGATCCGACGAGGATCGCCCCGCGCACGCCCGTCACCGCCGCGAGGGCCGGGAAGATCATGAATCCCGCCGCCGAGCAGAGGCACGCGAGCGCGGTGACCGCGCCGCGCTCCATCGACGCCGCCGCACCCGCCGCAGCACCCGCGCAGAGCCCGAAGCCCGCGAGCGCGATCGCGCTCACGGCGCTCGCCGCGGCGATCTCCCCTCGCGCGTCGAGGCCGTACCGCGCGAGGACCTCGAGGTAGGCCGCGGGGAGCCTGTCGCCGAGCGTGGCCGCGGCGAGCCCCACCATCGCCGAGAGGCCGGAGAAGAACGCGAGAGGCCGCCACCGCGTCGCGTGGCGCCGGAGGGTCGCCGGCACGACGAGGCAGCCGGCTCCGGCGCAGGCGGCGAGGAGGAGCGCGCTCGCTCCCAGGCTCCTCTCGCGCCCTGCCGCCAGGACGACGAGCCTGAGGAGCCCTCCCCCCAGGGTCGCGAGCGAGAAGGCCACCGAGCAGAGCACGAGGGGCAGGGCGAGGGGGTGGCGCGCCCCGCCCGCCTGGGACTCCGGCAGGGCCGCTCCACGCGCCTCCCAGGCCGCCTCCTCCGCGGCCTCGCGCCGCCCCGGCGACAGGAGGAAGCCCCCCAGGGCGACGAGGATGCCCGCCGGAAGGACCGGATGGCCTCCCGTCCAGGCCACCCAGCCCGCCGCGTCCAGGAGGAGCCCCGCGGCCCCTCCCACCAGGAGCGGCCCGAGCCTCGCCGGGGTGGTCGAGGGGGCGCCCGAGGCCCAGACGAGGGTGGCCGAGCCTATCCAGGGGCCCACGAGGAGGAGGCTCGCGACGGTCTCGACGAAGAACCCCGGCGACGGCGGCGTCTCGCCCTTCGACAGGGCGGCGACCAGGCTCCCGAGCGACCTGGCGGCCGGGAGGGTGAGGAGGGCTGTCAGGCCCGAGGCCAGGAGCCCGAAGGCCGCGATCCGGGCGGGCATGCTCTCGTGGATCCTGACCCTGTAGATCCCGCGCGCCAGGAGAAAGGCGAGGGAGAGGACGATCGAGGAGGCGGCGAGGTGGGGCGACCACCCGTAGGGGCCCACTCCCGCCTCGCCCGCGAGCGTGGCCGCCGACGCGGAGAGGAGGGACGCCGACGCCGCGCCCGAAAGCACGAGGACCGGCCAGGTGATCGAGGGCCTCGAGGCCCGGTGCACCCAGCGGCGAAT
>JAKEFM010000324.1 GCA_022616055.1 Planctomycetota bacterium | reverse complement strand
CCCGTTGTTCGAGCTCCGGGACTTGAGGAACCGGATCCTCTGGAGGGGAGGAGCCCACCCTCCGACGACCGGGGTGACGACGCGGGAGTAGAACCCCCCCCGGTAGTTCCCGGCAGAGAGGCAGTACTGCAAGTCGGGCTCGGAAGTCCCTCCCAGCATCCTGAAACCGAAGCCGTGCCCTCTCAAGGAGTTGAGGTCGGGATCACCAGGACCACCTATGTCGACGCAAGGCCACCGCTTCCCGTTGTAAAGGAAGTTGCAGTTCGAGAACTTTGGGTTGAACGTATTCGGACCGGTCGACACGCCAAAGGTGGTCCCGGTCGTGGCGAAGAAGCCAGTGACTCCGCAGTTCTGGAAATCGCAGGTCGTGAAGGTAGGCTCCGAGGGGAGGGACTGGTTGACGGCGACCGCCGCGAATACTCCGAAGTCGATCCCCTGCTGGGTGCAACCCGGCGTACAGGCGGTTCCAGACACGCAGACATTGCTGAAGCCGTCGATCGTGACCGCGATGAAGGTTCCGGCGACGCGGGTGGTCCCCAGGCCGTTCGTGATCATCCTGATGCCGCGCTCGACCCGGGGCGAGATCCCGAAGGCGTCCGGCTCCACGCGAAAGAGGCAGTTGAAGACGATCGGGGTCACGAGGCTCTCCGTTCCCGACTCAAGCAGTAGGTGATCGGCGAGAACCACTCCGACCGAGGTCTCCTGTGTGAACAAGCAACTGTCGAACGTGGGGTTGGCGAGAGTCATGTTCATCGAGTTGCCCTGGTCCGCGACGACGTGGGCGCCCTGGAAGAAGTTGTTCCAGATCCGAACGTTCCTGACCGTGATCGAATTAGCGGCGCCGAGAGTGGCAGCGATCCGCACGCCCTGATCAGCCCCCCGGATACGGATCGCCTGGGTGCCCGCGCCGAGGGTCGAACCGTCCAATCCGCCGGCGGACGAAAACGTGTTGCCCGGGGAAGCGAGGAACTCGAAGACCCGCGTCGCCCCGGTTCCTGCCGCGTCCACCGTGACCAGGGTGCCAGGGGTCGAGTTCGCCGCGTCGTAGCGAATCATCGTCTCTCGAGGGACCGAGAGCGGGAAGACCTCGCCGAGGGCGGCGTTGTAGACGACGGGGCTTCCCCCCGAGGTCACTCCCGCAACCAGGATCGTGACCGGGATCCCGTTCGCAGGGGTTGCAGCAGCCTGGACGGCCGCCGTGATCGTCTTGAAGGGCCCCGGGATCGTGGGCGGGGGAGAACCAGGGATGCAGAGGTCCGAAGGGACGGGCGCGAGGCCGTCGTGGCAAGTGTTACCCGTCAGGCCATTCACCCAGTACGTGGTCTGCCCGAAGGCTGCGCCGGGGAGAATCGGTTGCCAGAGCGTCCCCACCGCGATGCCGAGGATGACGCGCGAGAACGCCGGTCCCGAGGGGAAGAGCCGGGGAAGCATGGCGGACCTCCTTCGGCGTCTCCGAGGAGGATCCACGGAGGCGCGCCGGGCGAGACATCGGAACAGAAAAAGTCCTCTATAGGAGAAGAACGCGCAGGGTCCCGAAGTGTTGCGCGGCACCCCCGGGACCCCGACCGTCGACGCCGGCCCCGGGCGGGGACGGGACGGCCGGCGTGAGGGGACTCTCGCCCGAGGGCCGCGAGAGGGGATCGGTCCGGAGCCCCCCCGCGCGCCCCACGAATCCTGCCACGCTCCCCCTCGGGGCGGGAAGGCCTCGCTCAGCACGGTCGGCCGCGCTTCGCCACCATCCGCTCGATCTCGACGCGAGCAAGGAGAGCATCGAAGCAGAGGTCCTTCCCCGTGATCTCGCAGAGCGCGTCGTCGGCGGCGACCGCGACGGTAGGGTCGGGATCACAGAGGAGATCCGCGAGCGGCGCGACCGCCCCCTGGGCCGGAGCCGGGAGGCGACTTCGATCCCCCCGCCGCGATCGTCCGGGTCGGGGGAAGAGAGGAGATCGGCGCGGGCTCCGACCTCCGCCGGCGAGGGCCCGCTCCGACGCCGCGAGTCCCCCTCGAGCTCCTTCAAGAAGCGGAGGGCCGCCGTTTCCTCCCCCCTGGAAACGCGCCTCGCGGAGGGGGCCCTTCCGGAAAGGGCGGCCCTGCGCGTCACCGCCTCGGGGGCCCGCGTTTCCGATCGAGATCCCCGGAAGCGACTCCCGGCTGGAATCCCGGCTCCTCCTCCGAAGACTCTCCCAGGCGTGCGTCCAGCGCCGCCGCGACGCCTACGCGAAGGGGTTGCTGACCCACACCGTCCCGTAGAGGCGCCCGTCCTCGAAGTCCTCCGAGAACAACTCGGAGAGCCCGTGGCACTCGGCGTACGCCCAGAGGTGGGCGTCGAGCCAGGAGAGGCCGTACGCGGCCCAATCCCTCAGGGCGCCTCGGACGACCGCCTCGTTCGGATAGAGGACGCGGAACTGCGAGAGCATCTCCTCCGCCTCCCTCCTCGCCTCCCCGTGGGAGAGGAGGGGCCGGCCCTGGTCGAGAGGGCGGGTGACGACCGAGACGAACTCGACGATCGCCTGGTGAGGAAGCCGGAGCGTGTCCTCGACGATGCCTCGCCGGAGGAAGTCGGTCGCGACGCGTCTCTTCTCGGGGAACCGCGGACCGAACCGGTAGACGAGGACATCCGTGTCAACGAGGCCGGCCACGGTCGTAGATCTCCTCGCGCGTCCAGCCCCGCCCGGAGGGGCGGGTCCTCCCCCTCCCGCGCCTCCTCCTTCCCCGCCTGCGCGCGCGCTCCGTCGCCGCGTCGAACAGCCGCAGACGCTCCCCCATGTCGAGCGGGAAGGTCCGAGCGGACGGGGGGACGACCCGGAGGGAGTCCCCCGCGGGCTGCCACTCGATCTCCGATCCGGGCGCGATCCCGTACTGCTCGGCGAGGGCCTTCGGGACCGTGACCTGGAGCTTGCTCGTCACCCGGCTCATGTCCTTACGGAAGTATGGACATGATCCTTGTCGATCCGTCCCCGGGCGGCATCCTCCCGCCGATCCCCCCCGAACGCCGGGCAGGACGGGGCGGTCCCCAGGAGGGTCGGCCGGGAACCGGGCGAGGGGGGTCACGGAGGCGTCCGGAGCAGGGCTCGCCGGCGATCCTCGCGGATCCGCTCGATCCGTTCCGGGGGGAGGTCGGGCTCGTAGCCGAGGTCGACGCCGGTGATCTCGGTGAGGGCCTCGTCGGCCTCGATCGCCGTCTCCGGATCGACTCCCGTCAGGAGGTCGACCAGCGCCGGGCCCGCCTCGCGAAGGCGTAATCTCCCCGCGATCCGGATCCCCCAGGTCCGGGTGCGCGGGTCGCTCGAGCCGGCGAAGGAGGCGAGGGCCCGGACCTCCTCCGGCCAGGAGGGGACCCGCTTCGCGAGGGAGGCGAGCTCCTGGAGGATCTCCGCCGCGACGATCTCGTCCCCCTGCTCCACGGCCTGGCGCAGGGCCGCGGCGAGGTCGCCCGCCGCGATCGGCCCAAACCGGAGAAGGAGCACCCGGGCCCGCTCGCGGACGGCGCGGCTCCCCCGAACGAGACAGGAACGGAGGGTGGCGCGCGACTCGCTCCCCCCCTTCTCGATCGTCGGCCACGGCTCGCGCAGGAACGGGTGGTCGCGGATCTCGCCGTCGCGGGTGGGGTCGAAGGGTCGCACGAGGATCCCCCCCTCCCCGGATTCGACGACGAGGTCGGGGAAGGCGCGGTCGATCCGGTCCGCGGCGGCCTGGGCGAAGGCAAGCGGGAAGGCGAGAAGCGCGCGCCCGTCCGGGGAGGCGTCCGGCGCATGCGGGAGCGCCGCCGCGTCGAGGAGGGAGGCGACGCGGTCCCGATCCTCGGTCCGCGCGAAGAGGAACCCGACGAAGCCCGGCCCCTGGTCCGTCCGCGCGGGTCGCTCCGCGACGAGGGAGACCCCGCAGTCGGTGCAGGAGACGAAGCCGGAGTCGTACTCGTTCCCGCAGTCCGGACACCAGGCCATGGGTCAGGAGCAGAGCTTCGCGCCGAGGGGCCGGCCGCCGAGGAGGTGGAAATGGAGGTGGAACACCGCCTGCCCTCCGTCCGCGTTGCAGTTGGCGAGCAACCGGTACCCGCGCTCGGCGATCCCCCTGCTGCGGGCGATGTCGCGGGCGGCGAGGACCATGCGGCCGAGGAGGGGGGCGTGCTCGGGGCGGAGGTCGTTCAGCGTGGGGAGGTGCTCCCGGGGGACGAGGAGGGTGTGGACCGGGGCCTGGGGATGGATGTCCTCGAAGGCGAGGAAGTCGGGGGACTCGTGGACGATCGTCGCCTTCGCCCCGCCCGAGGCGATCTTGCAGAAGATGCACGCGTCCATGGCCCGGATATTAACGGCCTCCGCTTGACCGGGCCGCGCGCCGCGCCTAGATTCCCGGGTCTTCCCTCCGGCCCCCGCTTCCGCCAGGGCCGTCGCGAGACCCGCGACTGGAGAGCCGATGCCCGAAACGACTCCGGGAATCCTCGAACCCGCCTCCGAAGCCACGCTCCCCCTCGACCTCGCCACCGCGTCGAACGTCTCCTACGACGACGTCCGGCGGCTGCGCGAGGCCGCGTACGCGAGCGAGGCGAGCCGCCGCCACTTCTTCAAGATCGCGGACGCCCTCCCCGAGAGGCTGACGGGGTCGGCGACGGACAAGGCCTGGCGCCAGGGGGCGGCCCTGTTCGTCCTCGGCCGGTACGGCGAGGCGGCCGAGCACCTCCGGAAGGTGCGGGGCTCGCTCGACGCGACCCGCCTCGCCGGGATGAGCCTCGTGCGGGCCGGCCGCGCCGCGGAGGGGGCCTCCGTCCTCGAGGAGGCGGTCCGGGAGAAGCCGACCGATCCGACCCTGCGCGCCTCCCTCTTCGAGGCCTACGAGGCGGCCGGGGACTTCGAGGCCCTCGCCAAGTGGGTGAAGGGGGCGCCCAAGTCCTTCGACGGGACGGCCGACCACGCCTACTTCGAGGGTCGGCTCGCCGAGCTCGACCGGCGGACGGCGGACGCGGTCGCCGCCTACGACCGCGCCCTCTCCCTCGACCCCCGGCACCGCGGCGCACTCTTCCGCCTCGCGAAGGAGCTCGATCTCCGCGGGGAGGACGAGGAGGCGGTCGCCCTCTACGAGCGGCTGGCGGCCCTGAAGCCGGTCGACGCGGCCGCGCTCCTGAATCTCGGGATCCTCTACGAGGACGGCGGCGACTACCACCGCGCGCTCGCCTGCTTCGAGGCGGTCCTCCGGGTCGACCCGACGCACGAGCGCGCCCGCCTCTTCAAGGACGACGCGGCGGCCTCGATCTCGATGTACTACGACGAGGACGAGGAGAAGAAGGAGGACAAGCTCCAGCAGCTCCTGCGGACCCCGATCTCGGACTTCGAGCTGTCCGTCCGCGCCCGCAACTGCCTCCAGAAGATGGAGATCGGGACCCTCGGCGACCTTGTCCGGAAGACCGAGGCGGAGCTCCTCGCCTACAAGAATTTCGGGGAGACCTCGCTCGCCGAGATCCGAGAGCTCCTGACCGCGAAGGGGCTGCGCCTCGGGATGCTGCGCGACCAGATCGAGGCGGAGGCGATCGCCCGGATGGAGGTGGAGGCCGCCGAGCGCATCGTCGAGCTCGACGACGAGGAGACGCTCGCCGCCAAGGAGGCGGCGGAGGACGCCGCGGAGGAGCGCGCCGACGCGCTCGCCCGCCCCTTCGCGGACCTCCCCCTCTCCGCCCGCACGCGTCGCTCCTTCGAGGGACTCCCGCTCCAGACGATCGGCGACCTCGCCAGGATGACGGCCGAGGATCTCTCGAAGCTCCCGAACTTCGGGCCGACCGCCCTGGAGGAGGTCCGGGAGAAGCTCCAGGCCCTCGGCCTGGAACTCGCCGGTTAGGCGCGCGGCGAGGGGCTTTCCCCTCCGGCGGCCTGCGCGACCTCCATGTACGACTTCCTCGAGGGGGTCGTCGCCGAGCGGCAGGCCACGCGCCTCGTCCTCGCGGTCGGGGGCCTCGGCTACGAGGTCACGGTTCCCCCCGGGAGCGCGGTCGACCTGAAGCCCGGCGGGAGCGGACGGCTCCACGTCCACCTCCACGTCGCGGACGGGGTGCCGCGACTCTACGGGTTCGGGACGCGCGAGGAGCGGGACCTCTTCCGCCTCCTCCTCTCCGTCCGCGGCGTGGGCCCGGCGATCGGGCTCGCCCTCCTCTCGGCCCTGCGACCTCCGGAGCTGGGCCGGGCGATCGCCGAGGAGGACGCCGCGCCCCTCCTGCGCGTGAAGGGGGTCGGCGACAAGACGGCCCGCCGCCTCCTCCTCGAATTGAAGGGGAGGGTCGATCGCGGTCCCGTCGGCGACCGCAGCGCCGCCGACGCCGTGGTCGCGCTCCTCTCCCTCGGCTTCACCCGACGGGAGGCGGAGGAGGCCGTCGGCCGGGCGGTGCGACAGGGGGAGCCGCGGGACCTCGAGACGCTCGTCCGGCGCTCGCTCTCCTCCGCGGGCAAGGCCCCCGCCAGGTCCGGATAGCGTCTTCAGGGCACCCGCTCCGCCGGCCGATCGAGGGCCCGCGGACGCGGTGCCTTGCGCGACTTCGTCTTCCGGAACGCCCCCCAGATCGCCGAGACCTACGCCCGAAGCCGTCCCGCCTGACCCTCGCCCCCCGAGCCCGGGCGAAGGGGACCGGTAGAATGGCGCGACGGACGTGCTCGGCCTCTTCCTCCTCCCGCTCCTCGTCCTCCCCGACGACGGGCCCGCGCCGAGCGTCGAGGAGCTGATCCGGATCTGCCGCGAGCGCAGCGCCCGTCACCGAGAGGAGCTCGCCGCGCGCGTGGACTCGATCCTCGCCGCCAGCGACTCGGGGGGTGACTCGGAGGCCGTCCAGGCCCTCCTCGGGCTGGGCCCGGAGGCGGGCAGATTCCTCCTTCCCCACCTCGATCCACCGGAGGGAGGGGGCGATCGGACGCGGAGCTCGCGCCTCGCCGCCGAGGCGCTGATCCGCCTCGCGCCGGCCGAGGCCCGAGGGGAGGTCCTCCGGATCCTGCGCGGGGGCTCCCCCCATGGGAGGATCCACGCCGCGCGGGTCCTCGGCGCGATCGGCGGGGAGGAGGCGGCCACGGGCCTCCTCGAAGCGCTCGGCTCCCCGGACGCGGACCTGCGGCGCGCCGCGATCGAGGCCCTGGGGCGGATGCGCCACGCGGCGGCCTCCGGCCGGCTCGCCGTCCTCCTCTCCTCCGCCGACGCCTCCCTCGTGAGGCCGATCCTCCTCGCCCTGCGGTCGATCGCCAACCCCGACGCCGTCCCCGCGGTCGCGATCTTCCTCGACTCGGGCCTCGCCACGCCCCACCTCGGCGAGGCCCTCGACTATCTGGTCGCGGTGAAGGGGAAGGCCGCCCTCCCCTCCCTCCTCCGGCTCCTGCGCTCGAACCCGAACGCGGGCAACGCGATCCTGCTCCTGCGCGCGACGGGGGGGATCGCCGCCCCCGGGGACCGGGACGCGATCGCGGCGCTGCGCGAGTTCGTCGACGAGGCGCGCTCAAGGACCTGGGACGTCCGGGCGGAAGCCGCGGTCGCGCTCTCGGCCCTCGGCGAGGAAGGCGGCGCGAAGGGGCTCCTCCGGGAGTACCACGCCTGGATCTCGAACAACTCGCGGCTCCCCGGACCCTACGCGGAACGGGGGGGGTTCTACCTGCGGCTCGGCCGCTGGGGGGAGGCGCTCCGCGACTACCAGGAGGCGATCCGGCTCGCGAAGAACGAGGGGACGGACGCGCGGTGGTTCGTCGACGCGGCCCGGGCCCTGTGCCGGCTCAACCGCGAGCGCGAGGCGGTCTCCTTCCTCAAGCGCTCGGGTCTCTCCCCGCGGGAGCTCGCGCGCTACCGCGACCTCCCCGAGTTCGAGGAGCTGCGGCGGAGCGAGAAGTACCGCGACCTGTGGGAGGACTGAGAGCGTGAGCAAGAATCCTCCTTCCCCTCTCCGCCCGGAGGTTCACGTCCGGGGGACGGCCTGGGCCGCCCGTAGGCCGAGTTCCTGAAGCTTCTTG
>JAKEFM010000323.1 GCA_022616055.1 Planctomycetota bacterium | reverse complement strand
TACGACTCCCTCGAGAGTTCCGAATCTGCAAGTGACGCCCTCGCGTCTTCCCTCGGAAGCAGGCCCCGAACAGGCCCCTTTCGCGCATTTTTGAGGATCAATCGCCCGACGTGGGCTCGCGAGGCGCGTGCGAAGGAGAGCCGGGTGGCCGTCCTCCCGTCTCCTGGTGTGCGGGCCTGATGGGGGAGGGCTCGGCGTCTCGCCCGATCCTCGGGCGAGGATTCCCCGACGCCCCGCCCCTCGAGGACCTGCCTGCCGTCTCGGGAAGGGAGGAACGGTCCGATGCCTCTCACCCGGCTGGACTCCAGAGCCGTTTTCCGCAAGGCGACCCTCCGCTCGCGATCCCAGGTCACCTGTTCCCGATCCTCCTCAGGGGCGACTGCCATGGGACCGTTTCTTGACGGGGCGTGGGGCGAGGAGGGAGACTCACCTCGTGGTCTCGTTTCCCCGGAAGGTGCTCCGCGGGGGCCCCCTCCCTCTCGGGGGGGGGTGGATCGACGTCCGCGCGGAAGGCAGAAGTGATGGGAGGCTGCGGGAGGGTGAGTTCACGATGCCCCACTCTGGCCCCCGCAGGCTCGATGCGCGACGGAGGACCGACTCTGCGGACCCGCCGAGCCGGTTCGTCCCTTCGGTCGGATCGACTCGGATACGCCCTTCGACGTGCACGGTGGCCGTGTTCGTCGGCGCCCTCATCGCCCTCAGTGAGTCCTCCCCAGCCCAGCCGGCGAACAACGAGTGCGTCGCTGCCATCCCGCTCGTCGACGGCCAGAACACGGGTTTCACGAGCGGCGGGGCGACGAACAACCCTCTCGATCCTGCATGGATTTGCGGCCCTGCGTCGAACGACGTCTGGTTCACCTACACGGCGACCTGCACGGGGACGGTCACATTTAGCGGGTGCCCTCCGGCGGTGTTCACGTTCGACACCGTGTTTTCCGCGTACTCGGGGCCTTGTAGCGCACTCGCGCTCCTCCAGTGCGACGACGACACCTGCGGACTCCTGCCGGAGGTTGCCGTGGGCGTGACCCCCGGCCAAACGGTCATCCTCCGCGTGGGAGGGTTCAACGGGTTCACCGGGCCTTTCAGCATCAACGTGACCTGCCTCCCGCAGGTGGACGACTACGGCGATGCGTCGGGCACGACGACGGCGCGACACACGAATGCGACCGCGGGCGAGCGTCTCGGAACGATCGTCACCGGAGAAACGGCTACGGTCGCGCCGGCCTGGTACGGGGACGCGGGAGACGACGGAATCGTCTCCGTCTCGAACCTCTTTCCGGGGAGTCCCAACGCGACGATCGTCGTCGGGGCCACGAACCCCAACACCACGACGACGGACTTCTGCCGGATCTGGGTGGACCGGAACGGCACCGTGGGTTGGTCGACGACGCCCGACGCCCTGCCGAGCCAGTCCGCGTCCGTCGGGCCGGCCGGAGCGAGTTTCACGTTCGGGCCTTTCGCTTACACGTCGACGGCACCTGCGTCACCTTTCGTGCGCGTGCGCCTCTCGGCGAATTCGACGGGAGTCTCCTCGTCGGTCGGGACCGGTGCGTTCGGGGAAGTCGAGGACTACGTCCTTCCCGGGACCGGCGGCCCGGCGACCGCCGGAATCGCGGGGGGAGCAGGGGCCGACGCGGGCGACGCCCCGCTCCCCTACCCGCCGTGCAACAGCCTCTTCGTCGCGAGCGAGCGGCTCGGTCTCTCGGTGACGGCCGACGCGAGTTGCCCGGTCGGCTTCCCGACGCCTGGAACCGCGGCCTGGGACGACGACGCGGGGGACGACGGGATCCTACGGATCGACGGGCTGACTCCCGGTGGGGCGTGCACGATCCTCGTCCGGGCGGTCGACCCTGTGGGAGCCATCGTTGACACATTCAGTGGGTGGCTCGACTTCGACGGGGACGGGGACTGGGACGAAATGGGGGAGGCGTTCTCACCGGTCTCCACCTTCGTCGGAACGGTCCCCGTGACGGTCACGCTCGGCCCCCTCCCGGTACCGGCGGGAGCCGTGACCCCGATCCCGACTCGCCTCAAACTCTCGTTCGGCACCGTGGGCGCGCAATCGGCTGGTGCCCCATTCACGTTCGGGGAGGTCGAGGACTACCTCCTTCCCGCGACGGTTGGGCAGGGATGCAACACCGCGCCAGGTCCTGCTCCGGTCATCTGGGCGGAGGATCCCCCGCGGGCGGGCGGATCGTTCATAGTGAAACAGGCGGTGCTCGCGCCGCTGTCGGAAGCCTTCCTGATCCTGGACACGACGAACTTCCTGCCGGCCGGCCTCGACGTCTCCATGTTCGCTCCCGGGCTGGTTCCTCCGGCGACGTGCTTCCTCTACGTCGGCTTGGCCTTCGTCGGTTCGATGGGTTTGGCGGACGCGTCCGGGAACGCCACGGTCGCGATTCCGGTTCCGTTGGGGGTGGTGGGCGCGACCGTCTACCTCCAGACTTTCCAGCTGCCTCCGCCGCTTACGGTCTCCGTGACACCCGCGCTTCCGGTGGTGGTACTCCCGTAGATCCTCGGCGGCGAGTGAAGTCTTCCCGGCGGTTTCCGGAGGGGTCGCCGCGCCCTGCCGGTCCGAGGCGTGGGCGGTGTTCCCGGGCCGGGTCGTACTTCCCTCGATCGAGGCACGATGACCCCGCCCAGGGAGGAAGACCCCTTCCCGAAGGCGAGGAGCAGGGGCACGGATGGTGGAGGGGACTTCACCTCTCGCGAGGAGGCCGTTGACCGGTCCTTTCCCTGCGGGTTCCCTTGGAGCCGTGCCCTCCCCGCCTCGCATCCGCCCGGACGAGATCCGGGCGCTGCGCGTCCCGCTCGGCCCGACCGTCGTCCGCGTCAGGGTTCTCCGCGACGTCGACCCCTGGATGGACCGGCTGACGACCGAGGAGATCCGCGACGAGCGGTTCCCGTACTTCGGGGAGCTCTGGCCCGCGGGGCTCGCCCTCGCCCGGTGGGTCTGGCGCCGCGACGACGTGCGGGGGAAGGAGGTCCTCGACCTCGGCTGCGGAGTCGGACTCTCCGGAATCGCGGCGGGGATGCGCGGGGCGAGGGTCGCCTTCGCCGACATCTTCGAGGAGGCGCTCGCCCTCGCGCGGGAGAACGCAGAAGGGGCGGGAGTGCGGGGGGCCGAGTACCTGCGGCTCGACTGGCGGGATCCCTCCTTCGCTCGGCGGTTCGACCTCGTCCTTGCGGCCGACCTCTTCTACGAGAGCCGCCACCACGGCCCCCTCCTCGAGTTCTTCGCCCGGGCGGTTCGACCCGGGGGCTTCGTCGCCGCCGCCGACCCCTGCCGACCGAACGCCGACCCCTTCTTCGAGGAAGCCGCGCGGCGGTTCGCCGTCGAAGGGGCCGACCTCGAGGTCGAGCTGCGGGGGCGCCGCCACCGCGTCCGCGTCGTCCGGCTCACGGCGCCCCGGACCGGGGCGTAGAATCCCCCCCCGGCCTCGCGCGGCCGCCCACCATGAATCCTCTCCTCCTCGCCCTGCTCTCCTCCGTCCCGTCCCTCCAGGAGCCCCAGGTCAAGATCGCGCCTCCGAAGGGGAGCCCCGAGGCGCTCGCGGCGCTCACCGAGGAGGTGATCAAGGACGTCGAGAGGGTGCGGGGCCTCGCGTTCAAGCGCCCCGTCCCGAAGCATGTCCGGTCGAAGGAGGAGGTCCGGAACTTCGTGAAGAAGGCCCTCGCGAAGGAGATGCCCGCCGCCGTCTGGGGCCCGCGGGAGCGCTTCTACAAGCGCCTCGGTCTCCTCCCGGCGGATTGCGACTTCGCCGCGGCGGTCGAGGAGGTCCTGGTCGAGCTGATCGGGGGCTTCTACGACCCCGACACAGGGGAGTTCGTCGTCGTCGGGAGCTTCGGTCCGACGATCGACCGCTTCGTCGTCGCCCACGAGCTGACGCACGCGCTCGACGACCAGCACTTCGACCTGAAGCGCCTGACCGAGGAGGCGCGCAACGAGGAGGACCGTTCCTTCGTCGTCGCCGCGGTCGCGGAGGGATCGGGGATGCTCGTCGCCCAGGTCTACCTCGCCGGGCGGATGATCCGCTCCGACCCCGGCGACGCGGCGAAACTGCTTGAGGAGATGAAGGGGGTCGACGCGATGCAGACCGAGCAGCTGCGCCGCGCGCCTCCCTACCTCCAGCGGATGCTCCTCGTCCCGTACCTCCAGGGGATGAGCTTCCTCCAGAAGGGATACCAGAGCCCGATCCCGAACGTGCGCCCCAAGGACCTCGACCGCGCCTTTCGGACGCTGCCGCGCTCCGCGGAGCAGATCCTCCACCCGGAGAAGTACTGGTTCGAAGGGGCCGCGGACGAACCGGTGGTCGTGACGCTTCCCGACCTCTCCCCGACGCTCGGGGCGGGCTGGAAGAAGGTCGACGAGAGCACGCTCGGGGAGATGTTCGTCGCCCTCCTGGTCGGGGAGGAGGAGGAGATGCCGCTCCTCGATCCCGGCACGGACGAGGGGCGAGCGGCAGCTCTCGAGTTCTTTTCGAAGGAATGGACGAACGACGGCGCCGAGGGGTGGGGCGGGGACCGCTTCGCGGTCTACGCGAAGGACGCCGCGCTCGTCGGCGTCTGGTTCACGGTCTGGGACACCGCCGGGGACGCCGAGGAGTTCGAGAAGGAGTGGGCGCAGCAGCGCGGCGCCGGCGCCGTCCGCAAGCGCGAGAACGACCGCGTCGCGTTCGCAGTCGGCGAGGGGGTGGACCGCGCGCTCCTCGACCGGATCGTCGAGCAAGCGCTTCGCGAGGCGAAGACGAAGGCGCTCGAGCGGCCCGAGAACGGCGGGGACGGCGAGAAGCCGAAATAGGCGCGCTTCACCCGATGCCCCCGCGCGGTCGATCCCTACGCGTCACCGTGGGACGCGACGGACATCCTTTCCCCCGACATACCCCCTTCCGCTACCGCTGGAAGAAGGTTCTCGACGGGGGGCTCCACCGCTTCTGGTCGGCATTCCGCCCTTCGCACAGCGCCTACCGCGCGGCGCTCCGGCGGCTCGACATCCGCCTCGTCGAGATCCCGATCCGGCGGCTTCCCGAGCCCTTCCGCGGGTACACGATCGCCTACCTCTCCGACCTCCACGTCGGCTCGTTCCTGCGCTCCGAGGACCTCGTCGCGGTTGCCCGCCGCGTCTCGGCGCTGCGCCCCGACCTGATCGCCCTCGGGGGGGACTTCATCAACTACTTCGAGGACGAGCTCGATGAGCTCGTCCCCGCGCTCCGCCACCTCGAGGCGCGCGACGGCCTCGTCGCGGTCCCGGGCAATCACGAGTACTACGCCGAGGATCCGAGGCGGCTCCTGAAGCGCCTCGCCGACCTCGGCCCGGTCGTGCTCCTGAACGACGCCATCGCCATCCGGCGCGAGGGGACGGCCCTCTGGATCCTCGGCGTCGACGACGGCGAGCGCGGGAACTTCGACCTCGACGCGGCGCTGCGGCCGGTCGAGAACGGGGACCCGAGGATCCTCCTCTCCCACCAGCCCGACGCCCTGCCGCTCGCGGCCGAGCGCGGCATCGACCTCGTCCTCTCGGGCCACACGCACGGCGGCCAGTTCCGTTTCCCGTGGATCGGGCCGATCGTCCACCACACGAAGCACGGCTACGTCGGGGGCCTCTACCGCCACGGGGAGAGCACCCTCTACGTCGGGCGCGGCATCGGAGCCGCGGTCGTCCCCTTCCGGTTGAACTGCCCGCCCGAGGTTCCGCTGATCCGGCTCGTGCCGGGTTAGAGGCCTCCGGCGGGACTGGCCGCCTCCTGGGATCATCGCCGCCACGGTCCGCGGAGGGGCTGGAAGGTCGTATTGCCCGGGATCGGGCGACGGGCCTACATTCCCCGTACCCGAACGGATGGGGGACGACCTCGCGGACCGAGGTCGCCCCGAACGTCCCCCTTGCCGAGGAGTCCCGAAGCTTCCGCGACTCCCCGCGTCCTGACCTGGGCGCGGGAAACCGCCGGCCAGCGAGTCGAGGATCTCGCCCGGACGGTCGGTGTTCCGCCGGAGGCGATCCGTCGGTGGGAGCGCGGAGAAACGCATCCCACGCTGCGCGACCTCGAACGGGTGGTACGCCAGACTCGGCGCCCGCTCGCCGTCTTTTTCCTTCCGACGCCTCCGGGGGAACCTGCTGCACCGCCGGACTTTCGGATCTCTCGAGGAGGGCCGTTGGCTCCCCTCTCCGCGGAGTCCCGGTTCGCCATTCGGCGGGCGAACTGGCTGCGGGCGAAGGCCGTGCAGATGGCGGAGTCACTCGGGCGGGAATCTCGAGGCCTCCGAGGATTCCTTCGCGACGCCTCGAACGCCGAGGACGTGGCGGGCAGGGAGCGGGCTAGGCTCGCTCCGGAACTCGCGTTCCCCCCTCCGTGGAAGAGCGACCTCGAGGCCTTCCGCGACTGGAGGGCGCGGCTCGAACGGCACGGGATCCTCGTCCTCCAGCTCCGCATGCCCCTCGAGGAGGTTCGAGGCTTCTCGATCGGCGGGGGCCCGTTCCCGGCGATCGTCGTGAATCCGGCCGACGCCGTTGTCGGTCGCATCTTCACCCTGTTCCACGAGTACGCCCACTTGGGGCTGGATCGTCCCGGGATCTGCGTCCCCGACGTGGAGGCCCGTCGAGGGCCGAGGGGCGTCGAGAAGTACTGCAATGCCTTCGCGGGGTCCCTCCTCGTCCCGCGAGAGCTCCTGGATCGGACGGTCCCCGCAGGATTCGGACGGGAGGAGGACGAAGTCCCGGGACGAGCGCTTGCCCGCGCCGCGGCCCTCTTCCGCGTGAGCCGGGAGGTGATCCTGCGCAGACTCCTCGACTCGGCGACGGTCTCCCTGGCGCGGTATCGCGAGATCCTCGAGGGCCTTCGAGGCTTGAAGGAGATGGCTCGCGGGAGGTCGGGGGGCTACGGCGAGCGGCCGGCGAGACGGGCCGTGCGGGAGAGGGGCCCCGCCTTCGCCTCGCTCGTCCTCGACGCGCTGGATCACGAGGCCATCACCGCCCGCGACGCCGTTGAGTTCCTCGGTGTCCCGGTGGAGGAGATCGAGCCCCTCCGCGCCGAGATTCGCGCGTAGCGCGTGCCCGCCGGAGCTCCTCTACTGCGTCGATTCCTCGACCCTGATCCATCTCCGCCGGACCTATCCCCAGGAAAACTTCCCCACGCTCTGGGAGCGGCTCTCGGGGCTCGTGCGAGCGCGGCGCCTGATCGCACCGGGGTCGGTTCGACGCGAGGTGGAAAGGGGGAGCGACGCGCTCGTAACCTGGGCGAAGCGACACCGGAGGATGTTCCGGCGACCGGGCGCTCGCGAGCTGGAGATCGTCGCCGAGATCCTGTCGCGGTTTCCGGGCTTCGTCGACCCGGGGAGCGAGACGGAAGTCGCCGATCCGTTCGTCGTGGCCCTCGCCGTCGCCCTCAACGAGAGGAAGGCGCCGACGCTGTTCGGGGAGGAAGGGGAGTGCGTGGTCGTCACACAGGAACGGGGCAGACCCGGAGTCCCGAGAATCCCCGAGGTCTGCGAGGCGTATGGGGTCCGTGCCCTCCGCCACATCGACCTCTTCAGGGCGGAAGGATGGCGCTTCTAGGTAGGGCCAGCCCGCCTCCGCCTCACGGGCGGATCGTGATCGCCAGTCCTCCCGAGAGGGCGCCGGGGATGAGGTTGATGCCGAGCAGGCTCGTCCACCACTGCGCGTAGAAGGTCGCTCCCGCCAGGTTCGGGTCGGGAGGGATCGCGAGGGAAACCGACGCGCTCCCGGTGCCGGGTCCGTTCCCGGAGGTGACGGAGGGCAGCAGGAAGTCCCCCGAGACGAGGAGGTTGCAGTCGGACATCCCGAGGAACGCCAGGTTCCAGGGAAGAGGAATCGAGAATGGGGACCAGGCGGTGTTCGAGAGTCCGAGGACGAGCACCGTGAAGGAACCGCCGAGGGCCTGAGCCAGTTCGATCGGGAGGGCGGGGTTCCCGGCGTTCGGGGAGCCGGTGGCCGAGATGGTGGGTACGTATCCCCCGGCTCCCGGACAGCCGGACCCGAAGGGGACGGGGATCAGCCCCGCGAGAGAGAGGACGGTGACTCTCCCTGAGTTGTCGAGTCCGGCGGCGTCCGCCCACGG
>JAKEFM010000322.1 GCA_022616055.1 Planctomycetota bacterium | reverse complement strand
GGTGTACGCGCCGGTCCCGAAGCCTCGGGTCGAAGGGATGGATCCGCACCGGCCGAAGGAGGGCGACAGCGCGGCGATCGCGGCGTGGCGGGAGCGGATGGGGACGCAGCCGGCCAAGGAGATCTACAAGGAGAGGGCCGCGACGGCGGAGCGGACGAACGCGGACCTGCGGACGTGGAGGGGGCTGGACCGGCTGGGGGTGAGAGGCAGCGGGAAGGTACTGTGCGTCACGTTGTGGTCGGCGATCGCCTACAACGTCATGCTGTGGATCGGGACGGGATCGGCGGGATGAAGGCGGTGGAATCTCGTCTTCAGCGACGCGGCCGGGGGGCAGGCCCCCCGTAGGAGGCCAGCAAACCGCCGACCCCACCCCCCGGTGCGGTCCCCCCCCTCTCAACCGGCGCGATCCCCGCTCGCCGGGCGCTGGATCCCGATTCCTTCACGAACTCTGAGCTGAGTGGATAAGCATCTTTGCGAAACCGCCATCCCGGAACCGCTTGCGAATCAGGAACTTCGGAAGGGCGTCTTCTCGCTCGGAGGGCGATCCCGCACGAGCGCTCTCCGGAGGCTCGGAGAACCCCGGCGGAGCCGGATCCGCCACCAGCAACCGGTTTCCGGACCGCCTCGCCCGCCCGAGGTCCTACCGCGATTCGGCCGAGGCGCGGACGAGGAGGTCCTGAGCCTGACGGTGGATCTCGGGGAGGTCCGTGGGGGATCCGATCGGGAGGGCGAGGAGATCGGCCGCGCCGTCCATGTTCGTCTGGACGTGCTGGAGGATGTCGGACACCTCGTTCCCGGCGAGCCCGAGAGTCTTCGCCGCCCGGGTGCGGAGGTCGGCGAGCGTCGCCAGGTCGGGCTTTCGCAGCGCGCGGCGGGCCGCCTCCGCGACGTAGAGGCAGGCGGCGAGCCGGTCGGCGTGGGTGCGAGGGGGCCGCTTGGCGGGTCCCTCGGGATGACAGCGCACCGCGGCGAGGATCTCGAGGGGGAAGCTCCGCGATTCGAGGATCGCCGCCGCCACCTGGCCGTGGTGGAGGCCGAGCCTCGAGGTCTCGAGCGAGGCCAGCTCCACCCCCTCCGCCCCGGCCTCGCGGAGGAGGAGCACGTAGGGTTCCCCGAGCGCCTCGGCGAGGGAGAACACCCCGACGTCCTGGACGAGGCCCGCGAGGAAGGCCTCCTCGCGACGGCCCGTTCGGGCGAGTTGGCTCACCCTGGAGGCCGCGAGCGCCGTGACGAGGGCGCCGCGCCAGAACCTCTCGTGGTCGAATCCCGGGATCCGCCTGCGTCCCATTCCGTCGGCGACGCAGGAGACGAGGGCGGCCAGGCGGGCGCCGCGCAGTCCCGCGACCGAGAGGGCCTGGCCGGCGTCCGTCACGCCCCGGGAGGTCCCGAAGATCGGAGAGTTCGCGATGACGACGAGCCGGGCTGCGATCGCCGGCTCGCGACCGGCGAGGGCGGCGATCGCCTCGAAGTTCGACTCGTCGCGGTCGCAGAGGCGGACGATCTCGAGGGCGACCGGAGAGATCGCCGGGAGCGTCTCCGGACGTCGGATCTTCTCGAGGAGCGCGGGGTTCATGGCGTCGGGGCCAGCCTTCACGGGGGCGGAGACGGGGATCGGCCGCGCATCCCCCTCGCCTTGAACGGTCCGATCGGCTGGCTTCGCGCGGTGGCACGCGCCCGGACGGGGAGGGAGTCGCCGGCTAGGATTCGAGGGCTTCGCCGAACGAATGCTCCCGCTCCTCGCTTGCCTGCTGCTATCCCTCGCGGCGCGGCCGCCTGCTCGCGCCCCCTTCCCCGGGGGACCCAGTCGCGAGGAGGTTCGGGCGGCGATCGACAGGGCCCTCGCGTTCCTCCGCGGAGACCAGAAGAAGGAGGGATCGTGGGGAGGGCCGAGGAACACGACCTACACGGACCTCTGGAGCAACCCCGAGACGCACTTCGCCTGGAGGGTCGGGACGACGGGGCTCGCCTGCATGGCGCTCCTCGAGGCCGGGGGCGCGGGGGAGGACGAGCAGGCCCTCGGACGCGGCCTCGATTTCCTGGCGGCCAACCCCTCGCTCCAGCGGTCGGAGTGCTGGGACCTCGACCACACCTGGGGCCTCGTCTACGGATTGCAGGCCCTTGCTCGAGCGCTCCGCCACCCGCGCACCGCCGCCTCGCCCCGCCGGGACGCGATGCGGTCGACCGCCGAGCGCATCCTCGAGAGCCTCCTTCGCCACCAGTCCCCGAACGGCGGCTGGGGCTACTACGCCTTCGAGGAATCCGCGTGGCGCCCGGAGTGGGCGACCTCGTTCCAGACGGCGGCGGC
>JAKEFM010000321.1 GCA_022616055.1 Planctomycetota bacterium | reverse complement strand
TGTGCGACGGACAGGGAATCCCTCGGAGAAAGGTCTTCTCCCTCGGAGAGTGGGCCTAGGCGACTACGGAGAAGGGAAGGCTCGCGCATTATTGAGGTTCATGGAATCCTCCTCACGGACCCGAAGGGACGAGGGCCGTCCGGGTCGAGGCGACGGCGTATCGGTCCACGCACTCGCGGCAGGCGCCGCGCTCCGAGGTCCACTCGGGGAAGACGGCGCGGATGCGCGCGACGACCGGCTCGGGAATCGAGGCCGTGGGTTGCGCCCACTCGAACGTCGGGAATCGGCAGATCGGGCAACGCGATCCGGCCGTGGGCCCCTCGGACCGGCCTCCCATCGCCTCGACCGGTCGCCCGGCGAGGGAGAGGAACGCCGCGTGCGAGGGGCGCGGCCCGTCGAAGAGCCGGCCGAACGCGCCCGCGCGCGCCTCCGCGGGCAGGGACCGGAACGCACGGTCGAACTCCTCCGCCCACGCCTCCCGGCTCCGCAGACCGGCCAGGCCCGCTCGCGCGGACCTCCCGTCGGCGCTGATCCCCCAGAGGAGCCGGTAGCGATCCCGCGTACGGGCGTCGGGAGCCGGGGCGATCGACCTCCCGAAGGTCGGGTCGAGGAGGTCGGCGACGAAGCGCAGCTCGTGACGGAGGAAGCGCGCGAGCGCCTCGCCGTCGACGAAGCGGCTCGGCCGGATCGACACGACCACGGTGAGCTCCTCCCTCCCGAGCTCGGGACTCGGCCTTCCGTGGAGGTCCGCCCCCTCCTCGTGGGCCGACGCGACGGCGTGGACGAGGAGCCGATCCGCTCGTCCGAGGGCGGGTCCCGCCTCGATCGCGGCCGTCCGGAGACGCGCATCGAGGCCGAGTCGCGTGAACCAGCGGGCGTGAACCGCCCGCGCGGCGGACTCCCGCTCGTCTCCGGGAGGCCTCGCGTAGCTCACCTCGACGTCGCGGTGGTACCGGCGGGCGCACCCGCCGTCCCCCGCCGCCTCCCGGGCCCGGACCTCCGCGAAGACGACCGCCTCGAGGAGCGTCCCGTCGACGTCGATGCGCATGGCCCTAGCCGGGGGGGCGTCCGGCTTCCTGCGCGAGCGGGCAGCTCACGCAGCCCGCCTCGTCCTCGAAGGAGATCGTCCGCAGCGGGAGGTCCTCGGCCCCCGATCGAACCTGGAGCGCGGCCGCCTCCGACCGGACGAGGGCGCCGAGGAGGTCGCCCGCCGCGCCGAAGGCGCGGTCGCCCGACTCCTTTCGCAGTCGCTGCGCGAAGGCGGGAGCGAAGCGTCCGACGTGCTCCCGCAGGAACTCCGCGCGGGTCGCGCGGCAGATCTCGGCGTGTCCGGACTCGCCGCGCGAGCGCGCCCGGGCCTCCTTGTACGCGAGGTAATGGAGGAACTCGCACTCGACGGAGAGGTGGTCCGGGCGCTCGCCGCCCGGGAGGACCCGCAGTCCGTGGGCGCGGTAGAAGGCGGCGAGATCGGCGATCGCGTGGGGCTGCAGGAGGCTCCCCTCGAGGCCCCAGAGGGTCTCGTACGGAGGCGCCGGCCCCTCGAGGGTGTGCCCGAAGGCCCGGACGAACTCCTCCTCGAGCGAGGCGGCGTCGCGCCCCTCGAACGCGCGGCGGGCCCGGCCGACGGAGTCGACGAGCCCGCCCTCCGCGAGCGCCTCCGCGGCCCTGTCGGCCGCTTCCCAGAATGCGGACGCGCCGATCTCGGCCTCCGCCCCGGGCCTCGGGTAGCGGAAGAGGGCGGACGCCGTCCTCCAGAGGGCACTGCGGGGGAGGAGTTCGTCGCGGGGTCCGTCGAGGTCTCCGGTCATGGGCGGCCTCCCCTTCAGATGGAGTTCAGGTGCTTGGCGGGCCTCACGTAGATCGGCTCCTCGACCTTCGTGCGGAAGAGCTCCTTCCCGTCCTCGCCGAAGGCGATCACCGTGTCGTCGTAGAGCTCGAACTTCCCGTCGGCGCGCTCCGTCTCCCAGACCTTCGGGCCCGGCTCGATCTCGTAGCGGAAGATGATCCGGTTGGATTTCCGGAAGAGCTGGAGCACCGCGAGGAGCTCCCGGTCCGGGCGCAGGTACGCCTCCACGGCGTGCCCGACGCCGGGGCCGAACATCTGGACGAGGTAGTCGCGCGGGACCCAGCGCGGCGGGATGTAGTAGCCGTTGGGCTGCGTCCCGAACTGCGGGTAGAGCGGGAGCGCGACCTTGGCGACCTTGACGAGATAGTAGATCGGGTTCTTCCGGTCCTCCTTCCACTCGCCGTCCTTCCCGATCCCGACGAGCCCCTGCAGGCGGATCTGGCCGATGCACGCCGACATGCACCGGGTCTCCGTCGGCCGGCCGCCGGCGTCGGGGTCGCGCCCCTCGAGGCGCGGGAAGCAGGCGATGCACTTCTCCGAGACCCGCGTCGTGCCCCGGTACATCGACTTCTTGTACGGGCAGGCCTCGACGCACTTGCGGTAGCCGCGGCAGCGCTCCTGGTCGATCAGCACGACCCCGTCCTCGGGCCGCTTGTAGATGGCCTTGCGCGGGCAGGCGGCGAGGCAGGCGGGGTAGGAGCAGTGGTTGCAGATCCGGGCGAGGTAGAAGAACCAGGTCCGGTGGACCGGCAGCGACTCCCCCTCGCGGTGGAGGATGCCGGAGACGCCTCCGGGGCCGACCGGGACGTCCTCGTAGAGGTTGGGCGCGTGCCAGTCCTCGTCGGCGGGGAGGTAGCCGAGCGCGACCTGCGGGCCCTTCGCCGAACGGGCGCGGGCGGCCTCGAAGATCGTCTTCCCGTCGTAGAGGCCGTACGGCCCGAACCCGTCCGCCTCGGCGTCCCGCCAGCCGATACGTTCCGGATCGGCCTCGTCGAGCATCTCGAGCAGCCGCGCGTCCCACTGGCGGGGATAGCCCCCGTAGGGCTTGGTCTCGACGTTCGCCCACCACATCGCCTCCTGTCCCTTCCCGAAGGTCCACGTCGACTTGCACGCCATCGTGCAGGTCTGGCAGCCGAGGCAGCGGTTGGTGTTGAACACGAAGGCGAACTGCCGGTTGGGATACGCCCCCGCGTAGGGGTACTCCATCGGGCGGCCGAGCTGCCAGTTGAGGACGTGGGTCATCGCCCCCTCATCGGCCGAGTGGCCGGTAACGGGCCATCGCCTCGCGCACGAGGGCGCGCACCCCCTCCTCCCCGCGACGGAGGAGGACCGCGTGGGCCCCGGCGTAGAACGGCGTCCCGAAGGCCGCCATCACCCGCGCCTCGTCGAACCCGAGCCGCACGAACTCCTCGACGAGACCGCGCGCGATCGCCTCCTCGGCGGCCGCGGCGTCGGCGACCGGAACGGCGACCCCCACGAGCGCGTGCGGATCCTCCGGATCGAACTCGTCCTTGGGCATCTCACGACTCCCGGCGGGTGAAGCCGCCTTCGAGGTAGCGTCGGAACGCCTCGTTCTCGTGGCCCGGCGTGCGCCCCGTCCTCGCGGTCGCCCAGACCCCGCGGCCTCCGAAGCCGCCGTCCTCGGCCTTCGAGACCCGGACGAGGGTCTCCTTGGGCACCGTGTTCACCGCGTGGTTGTCAGCCTCCCCTCCGAAGAGGAAGGCGACCGCCGCCTTCGCCTTGTGGAAGAGCGTGTCGGTCTGGTGCATCGGCATGTGCCAGTTCCGGGTGACGCTCTGCTGCGAGCCGTAGCGGAGGTTGGCCGGATACCCCGTGTCCTCGGAACGGGCGAGCCCGTCCGCGCGGCTCTCGTGCGCCTTCACGGTCCGCTCCGTCGCGATGTAGGGGGCGTGCTTCATCATCACGATGTTGTAGGGGTAGGCCGGGTTGTAGATGACCCGCACCATGCAGCGGGCGACCCGGTAGAAGGGGTCGTCGGGCGTCGCGCCGACGTAGGGGCGGTCGGCCGGGTTGGCGTCGAGGTAGGCGTAGTCCCCATCCTCGATCCCCAGGTCGCGCGCCGCCTGCGGGTTCATGTGCAGCTGCGATTCCCCGTTGCCGGGCGTGCGCCGGTCGAGGCGGTAGGGATCGCCGAAGTTCGAGTCGTAGATCTGGTGCCAGTCGACGTCGCTCCACTGGGAGTGGACCTTGTGGCGCGTCTTCGGCGTCAGGCACCAGAACCGGTAGCCCTTCTTCCAGAGGAAGTTCTCCGTCCCCCGGACCTCCGCCCAGGCCATCTTGACGTTGCGGACGGTCCGCTCGTCGGCCGACTCCGCCGAGAGGGGCACGCCGTAGTCCTTCGGCCGGACCAGGGGATTGCGGCTCACGATCACGTTGGGGAGGAACGGGGTCGCCTCCGTCCCCTCGCGGTGCACGACGAAGTTCTCCCCGTACTCGATCGCCTCGGGGACGTCCGCGTAGGCGCAGAGCCGCCCGTGCGAGGTGAAGAAGGGCTGGTCCTCGTGGACCTGCTCCCAGAAGGGGATCCGCGGGTAGGTCCGGAAGAGCATCAGCGCCCCCCCCGGCACGCCGTACATCCCCGATAGGATGTCCTCGAGCCGGTAGCCCGCCGTCGTCGTGCAGGTGTCGAGGAGCCGCTGGATGTAGATCTCGCGCTTCCCTTCCAGCGCGAACTTCTAGCATGCCGCGAAGCGCTCGTCCCCGACGACCTCGCCGAGCCGCTTCGCCCAGCCCGCGAGGATCATCAGGTCGTCCTTCGTGTCGAAGACCGGCGGGATCCCCCCCTTCCAGACCTGGAGGAAGGGGTTGCTGCACGAGGCCGTCACCTCGAGCCCCTCGAACTCGACCCACGAGTTCGCCGGCAGCGCGAAGTCCGCGTACTCGACGGTGGCCGTCACGTTGATGTCCGCCGTGACGATCAGGTCGATCTTCGGATTCACGTTCCTGAACATCTCGTAGGCGTGCTTCGCGTTGTTGAAGAGGTTGACGTTGCTGCAGAAGATCGATTTCGTCGGGGTGGGCATGTGGGTCTTCCCCGTGAAGACCTTCCGCCCCTCCGAGGGCGTCTCGACGATCAGGGGCCGGTCGCCGTGGTTCCAGTAGGCGGGCTCCTCGTCCTTGGAGAACGCGTGGGCCTTGACCTCCCGGCCGTGCGCCTTGGGGTCGAGGTTGGGCTCGAAGGGATCCTCCGCGACCCAACCCTTGAAGCCGGGTCCCGTCCAGGGCGAGCCCTGGAAGAGCGCCGCCTTGTAGTTCCCCGCCCACGTGTGGCAGCCCGCGCCGGGCTGGCCGATGTTCCCCGTCAGGAGGAGGGGGAGGTGGGCCGCCCGGTTCATCTCGGTCGCGTGGAACCAGTGGTTGATCCCCTCGCCCTGGTGGATCGCCGCGGGCCGGATCGTCGCGAGGTCCCGCGCGAGCCTCAGGATGAGCTCCTTGGGGGACTTCGTGATGTCCGCGACCGTGTCGAGGTCGTAGTCCTCGAGGTGCTTGCGGTAGGCGGTCCAGACCGTCAGGCACTCGACCTTCGATCCGTCGGCGAGGGGGACCTCGAATCGCCCCTCGAGGACCGGGTCGATCCCCGCGCCCGTCATGCGCCCCCCGATCTCGTCGCGCGTGACGGAGGCCGGAGCGCCCTTCCTCGCGTCCCAGACGACGAAGTCCCCGAGCTTCCCGTACTGCTCCGCCGTCAGGTTCTGGGTCTTGAGGCTCGGTCCCTCGGGGGAGAGGCGGTTCTTGTATCCAGGGAAGACCTCGTGGGCGCGCAGCAGCCGGAGGTTGTCCGTGCGGAGCAGGAGGGGGAAGTCGGTGAAGCCCTTGACGAAGGCCTCGTCGTAGCCGGCGTTCTCCATCATCCAGCGGGTGATTCCGAGGAAGAGCGCGGCGTCCGTCCCCGGGCGGATCGGGATCCAGTAGTCCGCCTTCGTCGAGGGGGCCCCGTACTCCGGCGCGATCACGACGACCTTCGCCCCGCGCTCCATGCACTCGATGAACCAGTGCGAGTCGGTCATCTTGTTCTCGACGAGGTTCTTCCCGTCCATCACGATGAGCCGGGAGAAGCGCAGGTCGTTGAAGTCGCAGTCGCTCGTCTGGAGCCCGTGGACCCAGGGCTGCCCGGGGGCCTGGTCGCCGTGCCACGTGTAGTTCGACCAGTTGCGTCCCCCCCGCGCCTTCTCGTGGGGGACGCCCCGGATCCTCTCGTCGAGGAGCGCGAGCATGTTCGAGAAGCGGTAGGCGCCGTACTTCCCGAAGATCCCGAGGAGGCCCATCCCCCCCCGGAACTTCATCGTCCGGGTCCCCGCCTCCTCCATCGCCGCGACCATCTCGCGCGGATACCCCTCCGCGAGGAGCCGCGTCGCCCCCGCCTCGCCGCTGTAGGCGCGGGCGATCGCGACGAGCCCGCGCGAGAGGTAGTCGAAGGCCTCGTCCCACGACAGCCGCACGAACCGGTCGCTCCCCCGCGCGTCGAACCGGAATCGCTTCCTCTCCGCCGCCGTCAGGTCCGGGAACCCCGCGTCCGCCCACTCCTTCCACCCGACGCGGACCATCGGGTACTTGAGCCGGTAGGGACCGTAGACGCGCCGGTGGAAGGTGTACCCCTTGGCGCACTGCCGCGGGTTCCAGTTGGGCGTGGCGTGGTTGCCGTAGAGGTCCTTGTAGTCCTGGTAGGAATAATCGTTCCCGAGCCGGGTGATCACCCCGTTGCGGACGTACGCCTTGACCCGGCAGGCGTGGGTGTCGTTGGGGGAGCAGACCCACGTGAAGGTCGAGTCGTACGCGTACTGGTCCCGGTAGACCTTCTCCCAGCCGCGGGTGGGATAGTGCTCGAGCGGGTTGCCGACGTCCTCCGCCGCGACGAGGCTCCGCAGGGCCAGGGGGAAATCGAGCCAGCCGGCGCCCGCGCCCGCCGCCGCCGCGTACCCGAGGAACTCCCGCCGCGTCGCGCCTTGTCCGGACGAGGTCATCGGACCCTCCTCACCAGGCGATCTCCAGGTCGTGCCAGATCGTGATCGACTTCTGCCCGTTGCGGTCCCCGGCGGAGCCGTCCCACGCCGCGAAGGCGACCGGCACGCGCCTCCCGGGGATCAGGGGCGCCTCGCGCGCCTCCCCCTCGCCGAGATCGCGACGGAAGACGACCGACCACACCCCCCGGTCGTGGACGCCTCGCCCCCGCACCCGCGTCGACACGGAGGGGAGGGGAGAGAGGGTGGAGAACCCGTGCGCGGCGAGGTTCTCGACCGGGCTCGCCGCATCCGGGTCCGAGACGGGATTGCCGGCGGCCCAACCGGCCGCGAAGCGCGTTCCCATCCTCCGCAGCGGACGCTTCGCCGCGTCCGGTTCCCCCGGCTTCCAGTCCGCGGTCTCCGGATAGTCCATGACCGCGGCGTTGGGGTAGGTCGTCTCGACGTCCGGGTACGAGCCGGGTCCCCCTTCTCGGTCCCCCTTCCACAGCCAGAGGTTTACCTCCTCTCCGAGCGCTCCCATCGCGAAGAAGGGGGCGTCGGGCTTGAGGGCGAACTGGACCGCGAGGGCGTCGCGGAACTCCCCCGCCCGGACCGCCTGGGCGTTGCGCGTGCGGTCCTCCCACGTGACGTGGAGGAGGACGGCCTGCCCGTCGTGGGTCGCCCGGACGAGGAGCCCCTCGACCCGGTCGTTGCGCCACCACAGCGGCATCAGCGCCACGTACGTCCCGGGGACCTCCTCCCACGCCGGCGCGGCCGGGTCGTCCCAGTCGGGAGAGGGGGGGACCCGCCTGGCCAGGATCGTGCGCCGGATCTGTCGGGCGCGCTCCTGCGCTCCCGGGCGCGCGATCGACTGGAGGTAGTGGACGACGTCCCAGCGCTGCGACGGCGTCAGGGCCGATGCGTGGGAGGG
>JAKEFM010000040.1 GCA_022616055.1 Planctomycetota bacterium | reverse complement strand
TAGGTCGGACCCCTGATGTGGCTGCCGATGCCCAGCACGGTCTGGAAGGCCGCCCTGCCCGTGGGGGCTTCCTGAGTACGGTGGATAAGCATCTTCAGAAAACCCCGCAAGCGCGTGGCGAGACGATACGTGCCGGGGTGGCGACTCCGCGATGGAAGGCGTCCTTGGGAGTCGCTGATGAGGCCAGTTCGTTGGGGTTGGTCTCTGTAACCAGCCATGGTGCGTAGGATTAGGCCTCCGAGACAGGTTCTCCCCTTCACGGAGCAGGGGCGGACCAACCTCCGAGGGCTTGCCGGGGGATCGCCCCCGATTCGAAGCCCGGCCGCGATGCGCGCGGCTGAGGAGCTCCGGACGGGGGCACTAGAATCGCGAGGTGCTCCTCCAGCGCGCGGTCCTGCGCGAGCTCCTCGCGAACTTCATCCTCGCGAGCTCCGTCCTCGTCTTCGTCGTCGCCCTCGGCGGGTTCGTGAAGGCGATGTACGCCTTCGCCCAGGTCCCCCTCGGGCTCGTCCTCGAGCTCGCCCCCTACCTCGTCGTCGGGCTCTTCCCGCACCTCCTCCCGATGTCCTTCCTCGTCGCCGTCGTCGTCACCTACGGCCGGATGTCGGCGGAGGGGGAGGTCGGGGCGATCCGCGGGGCGGGGGTCCACCTGGGAAAGATCCTCGCCCCCGCCCTCGCCCTCGCCTGCGTGATCGCCTTCGCCAACCAGTTCCTGCTCGACCAGGGGATCCCGGTCCTCCACCACATGCGGGGGACCTTCCTCCGGAAGGCGGCCCAGTCGGCCGTCGGGGGATGGAACCGCGGCGTCCCCGACCTGCACCTCGGGCCGTTCTACCTCCGGGGGACCCCCTCCGACCGGCCCGGGGTGCGGCGGGACGTCGTCCTCGTCGTCGACCGGGATTCCAAGCGGCCGAAGCGGGGGTCTCCGGCGAGCGCTCCCGCGTCGAAGCCCTCGGAGGGCGAGACGATCTTCGCGCGGGCGGAGGAGGCGAGGCTCTGGATCGACGGGGACTTCCTCGTCGTCGAGTTGAAGAACCCCCAGTTCGTCCGCACCGGGGAGGCGGGGGAGGTGCCGGCGCGCGTCGAGATCGAGGAGACCTCCTTCCGGATCTCCCTCGACGAGCTCGTCTCGAGCGGGCCCCAGGTCCTGAAGGAGCGGGACCTCCCGACCTCCGAGCTCATGGCCGCGCTGGAGCGGGACCGCTTCCCCACGCAGCGGGAGCACCTCTACAGATTCGAGGTCGAGCGGCGCAGTGCCCTCGCCCTCGCCCCCCTCCTCTTCGCCCTCGTCGGCTTCCCCTTCGGGGTCCGATACCGGAAGGGGAACCGCATGTTCGGCTTCTTCCTCGCCTTCGCGATCGTCCTCGTCGGCTACTACCCCTTCCTCGTCGTGTGCGAGCAGTTGAACGACGCGCGCAAGCTCCCCCCCGTGCCCGCCGCGTACATCGGCGACGCCGTGCTCCTCGTCCTCGGCGGGGCCTCGACCTCCCGGCTCTTCCGGACCTAGGGGAGTTGAAGCTCGACCGGTACGTCGCGGGGACCTTCGCCGGGTACTTCTCCCTCGCCTTCTTCCTCCTCGTCGGGCTCTTCGTCGTCGTCGACGCGATCGGGAGCGCCGACGAGTTCCTCCAGGCCTCGAAGGAGATCCGCGGAATGCACGGCGCGGACGTCGCGCTCCTCGCGCTGCGCTACTACGCCTGCTCCGTCCCCTTCTACTTCCTCCAGATCGCCCCCTTCGTCACTCTCATCGCCGCCTGCGCAGCCGCGAGCCGGCTCAACCGGGGGGGGGAGCTGGTCCCGATGGTCGCCGGCGGGAGGAGCCTCCAGCGCTGCGCCGTCCCCTTCTTCGGGGGGGCCGCGCTCGTGGCGGGCGGGATGCTCCTCGTCCGGGAGGGGACGCTCCCGCGGCTGCGGGACCTGCGCGATCAGATGGGGGAGACGCTGCGGCGGCAGCGGCTCGAGCGAGTCTGCGAGGACTTCGTCGCCCTCGGGCAGGGGGGGCAGTTCCTCAAGATCGGGCGGCTCTACCCGGACCGGGACCGCCTCGAGAAGGTCCGGATCCTCCGCAATCCCGGGCAGCAGGAGTGGGTGTCCGCGGACGTGATCGAGCGCCGGGAGGAGGGACCGCACGGGCCGGGCTGGTACCTCGAGTCGGGGCGGGTCGCCCCCGGCTTCGGCTCCGGCGCCGAGGTGAAGGAGATCGACTTCCTGCCGTCCCTCCCGGTCGAGCCGGAGGAGATCTACCTCGCCTACAAGGGGGAGCACGAGCCGCTCGACCTTTCTTTCTCCGAGCTCTCCCGCCTCGCCGACCGCGATCCGGCGCGCCTGAGGTACCAGACGCTCCTCCACTCCTTCCTCACGTTCCCGCTGGCGAACCTCGTCCTCCTCCTCCTCGGTCTCCCCTTCTGCCTCCGCCTCGAGAAGCGGGGGAGGGCCGAGGGGATCGTCATCGCCTGCACGCTGTGCGCTCTCTACTTCGCCGTCGACCTCGCCCTCACGGACCTGGGGGGAAGGGGGGTCCTCGGGCCCCTCCTCGGCTCCTGGGCCCCCGCGGTCCTGTTCGGATCCCTCGGGATCGTCCTCTTCGACGGGATGCGGACGTGAGGGGGCCGGCTTGAGGGCCCCCCGGGGCCCCGGGAGAATCGGGCCGCAGGGAAGTCCGGACGGACCTCTCCCGTCGAACGAGCCACGTTGAGACCCGCCTCGATCCTCCCCCTCCTCCTCGCCGGAGCCTGCGGGGCCGTCCGTCCCCCCACCGGGGGGGAGGCTGCCTTCCGCCGGGGGCATTTCGCGCAGGCGGCGAAGGAGTACGAGGAGGCCGCCCGCGCGAATCCGGACGATCCGGCGCTCGCCCGGGCCGCCGCCTCCGCCCGCCGCGCGGGAGCCCTGGAGGAGGCGCGCCATCTCTTCCTCACCGGGAAGGCGGAAGCCGCCCTGGCGATCCTCGACCCGCTCGCCGAGGAGGACCGGAGCGATGGCCTCGCCGCAGCCTGGAGGTCGAAGGTGCGCCGGTCCCTCGCCGACGGCTGCGTCCTGCAGGCGAGGGACGCCTTCGCCGGGGAGGACCTCCCGACCGCCCGGCTGGCGCTCGAGCGGGCGCTCGGGTACTTCCCGGGGTACGAGGAGGCGACCTCCGGTCTCGAGGCCCTGGAGCGCGAGGCGGTCCGGCGCGCCGACCTGGCCCGCGGCTATTACGTGGCCGGGATGCAGGCGCTCGGCGAGGACCGGCTCGAGGAGTCCAAGACCGGATTCGAGAAGTCGCTGAAGTACGACCCCGGTCACCGGCGCTCCGAGCTCCGGGGCCGCGAGGTCGCCCGGCGGCTCGCCGCCAGCCGCCTCGCGCTGGCGCGGGCGTTCGCGAAGTCGGGAAAGTTCGGCGCGGCGCACCGGGAGGCCTCCCTCGCCCGCCTCCTCGACCCCGACCTCGAGGAGGCGACGACGCTGCGGGAGGAGATGGCCCGGGAGATGGAGGTCTCCGCCCTCGCCTCCCGCGCGGAGCTCGAGTTCGCGCGCGGGGACGCCGCGGGGGCCCGCGAGACGCTCGAGAAGGCGCTCGCGAAGGCGAGCCGGGCGGAGCGGAGGGAGGCGCTCGCCGACCGGCTGCGCCGGCTCGCGGAGGACGAGCTTGAGGGCCTCTACCTCCAGGCGCTGCGGCTCGAGGCCGACCGGCGCGTCGAGTCCGCCCTCGAGACGTACGGCGAGCTCCTCGCCCGCACTCCCCACTACCGCGACACGATCTCCCGCGTCGACAACCTGAAAGCCCTCCTCGCCCGCGTCGAGAAGCTCTACGAGGAGGCGCTGGCGTCGAGCGAGTCGGGGAACCTGCAGCAGGCCCGGCAGACGCTCGACGAGATCGCGAACCTGTACCCGGAGTACCGCGACGTCGTCGAGCGGCGGGCCTCCCTCCGGTCCTCCGGGACGGGGCGCCCGGCGGAAGGTCCCGCCCGCCTCCCCGAATAGCGCCGGGGCTTCCCGGCCGGGGCCCGCGCACGGGCCGACGCACGGGAGGCGGCAGGGCGAAAAAAAAGCCGGCGGGTACGACCCGCCGGCGCAGGCTCCGGCAACCGGGACCGCCTGCCCCCTGGACGCTCGTTGAGTACGGTCCCGGAAGCCCGGTGCGCCCGTCTGATCTCTTCGGATCGGGAGGGGTTCGCCCTCCCGCCCCTAGTTAGTCGGGAGGGGGGGCGCGGTAACGCGGCCGGGGGAGGGGAACCCCCTAGAATCGCCCGCGTGAGGCTCCGGAGCATCTCGGCCAAGCTCCTCCTCGCCGCCGTCCTCGCGGTCGCCCTCCCCTTCCTCGCCTTCACGGTCCTCGTCCGGGACCAGATGGAGACCCGGCTCTCGGCCGACGTCGTCGAGTACTTCCTCAAGAGCAAGGCCTCCGACCTCGCCGACAAGATCGACCTCCTCGTCGCGGAGCGGGAGAAGGACCTCGCGATCTGGTCGACCTCGGCCGACGCCGCGCGCCTCCTCAGGGACCCCGCCCGTGACGAGGCGACGAAGAGGAGCCTCGTCGACCAGCTGAACCACTTCGGGGAGGTGAAGGGCGTCTACCAGGTCCTCCTCGTCGCGGACCGGGAGGGGAGGGTGGTCGCGACGAACACCGTCTACTTCCACAACCCCTCCCTCTCCCCCCCCTGGGCGGGGGCGCTCCGGAACCGGTCCGTCGCGGAGTTCGACTGGTTCGTGCGGGCGCGGCGGGGCGAGACGGTCCGCGAGGACTGGCACGTCTCCCCCCTGACCCACGAGGACCCCGCCGCCGCGCCGAAGCACTCCTCCGAGTACTCCGTCGGCTTCGCCGCCCCGATCCGCGACCTCGCCGAGGAGGGGGAGATCCTCGGCGTCTGGTACAGCCTCATGGACTGGTCCTTCGTCCAGGGGGAGGTCCTCGACCGGGCGAAGGAGTACTTCCGCGACCTGCGCGGGCCCCAGTTCTACCCCTCGGGGTACGCCTTCCTCTGGAAGGCGGACGCCGACACCGTGATCGGCCACGCCGAGCCGAGGCTCTACGGGATGAGCGTGTCGAGCCCCCCGATCTCCCTCCCGCAGCTCACCCAGGCGGCCCGCGCCGAGAAGTGGGGGGTCTTCCCGCGCTACGAGTGGCCGCCCGGGACGGGGAAGTGCGCCGCCTTCAAGCACTGCCAGGGGCCCGAGGAGGGGGGGTTCGGGTGGGTCGTGGGGATCGGGATCAACGACGAGGATATCTTCCGGACCGCCCGCGAGTTCGGCGCCGCGCTCACCCGCACGACGGTCGTGTGGCTCGGCGCCCTCCTCGTCGCGACCTGGTTCCTGTCCCGGGCGTTCGTCCGGCCGCTGCGGCGCCTCGCCGAGTTCACCGAGAGAGTCGCCGCGGGGGACCTCTCCGGGCGCGTCGAGGTCGGGACCCGCGACGAGGTCGGCGCGCTCGCCGCCTCCTTCAACCGGATGACCTCCGAGGTGGCGAGCCACCGCGAGCGGGTCGTCCGGGCGGAGCGGGAGGCGGCCTGGCGGGAGATGGCGCGACAGATCGCCCACGAGATCAAGAACCCCCTCACCCCGATGCGCCTCTCGACGAGCCTCCTCCAGCGCGCGCACCGCGAGCACCCGGGCGACTTCGACCGCGTCCTCGAGCGCACGACGGGGACGCTCCTCCGCCAGATCGACGGGCTCCAGAAGATCGCGAGCGACTTCTCCGCCTTCGCCGGGGGGCCGCGCCGCTCCCCGCGCCGGCTCTCCCTCGCGGAGGTCGCCCGGGAGTTCCCCGAGATGTACGCCGGATGGGCGGCGGAGCGGCGCGTGCGCTTCGAGACCTCCCTCGCGGAGGCGGAGGTCGTCGCCGACCCCGAGGAGCTGCGGCGCCTCTTCATCAACCTCCTCGACAACGCCTTCGAGGCGGCGGGGGAGGGGGGAGGGGTGCGGCTGGAGGTCGCCCGCGACGGCAAGAGCGCGATCCTGCGGGTCGAGGACGACGGCCCGGGGATCCCCGAGGAGGTCCGGGCCCGGCTGTTCGAGCCCTACTTCTCGACGAAGACGACGGGGACGGGCCTCGGCCTGGCGATCTGCCGGCGCATCGTCGCCGATCTCGGCGGAACGATCGCGCTCGAGCCGCGCCCGGGCCGGGGGACGAGCGCCCGGGTGACGATCCCGCTCGCGGCGGACGGCCCCGACCGCGAGGAAGGAGCGACATGAAGCATCGAGACTACGGATGCCGGGACGATGCCCGGCGCGGCGGCCCCCTCTCGCCCGACGTCACGCGCTCGACGACCTTCGAGAAGGGCTCCGCCGAGGAGGTGCGGGCCGTCGGGGTGGGGGAGGCCCCGGGGGAGTTCTACCCCCGCCACGGCAGTCCCAACTGCCGGGGCCTCGAGTCGCGCGTCGCCGAGCTGGAGGGGGCCGACGGCGCGGTCTGCTTCTCCTCCGGGATGGCGGCCCTGCACGCGATCGTCTTCTCCCACTGTCGGTCCGGCGACCGGATCGCCGCGAGCCGCGACGTCTACGGCGGGATGACGGCGATGCTCCAGGTGGACGCCCCGCGGTTCGGGATCGACGTGCGCCCCTTCGACCCCTTCGATCCCCGCTCCCTCGCCTCCGCCGTCGAGGGGGGGTTGCGCCTCCTCCACGTCGAGACGCCGACGAACCCCCTGTGCCGGGTCGTCGATCTCCCCGCGGTCGCCGCCGCCGCGAGAAAGGCGGGGGCGATCCTCTCCGTCGACGCGACCTTCTGTCCCCCCCCGTTCCAGCGCCCCCTTGCCTTCGGCGCCGACCTCGTCATGCACAGCCTGACGAAGTTCCTCGGCGGCCACTCCGACGCGCTCGGCGGGATCGTCTCCGGGCGGCACGAGCTCCTCGAGCCGTTGGCGGCGTTCCGCCGCCGGACCGGGGGGATCCTCGGGCCCGACACGGCCTGGCTCGTCCATCGCTCCCTCGGGACCCTCGAGCTGCGCGTCACCGCGGCCTCCCAGACGGCGAGCCGCCTCGCCGCCTTCCTCGACGACGTGCGGCGCCGGGGAGGACCGGTCCGGGCGGTCCACCACCCCAGCCTCCCCGGTCATCCCGACCACGACGTCGCCCGGCGGCAGATGAAGGTCTTCGGCGCCGTCCTCTGCTTCGAGGTCGCCGGGGGCCTCGACGCCGCGAAGGGGGTCTACGACCGCTTCCGCCGGATCCGGCGGGCCGTCTCGCTCGGCGGGATCGAGACGCTCGCCTCGCTCCCGGTCCACACCTCCCACGCCCACTCGGGCCCCGAGGAGCGCGCCCGGTCCGGGATCTCCGACGGGCTCATCCGCGTCTCCGTCGGCCTCGAGCCCCCCGAGGAGCTCCAGGCGGACCTCACCGGGGCCCTCGAGGCTTGAAGGTCTTCCTCACCGGCGGGACCGGGTTCGTCGGGTCGGCCCTCCTCCGCGCGCTCGTCGCCCGCGGGGACGAGGTGACGGCCCTCCGCCGGGCGCGCTCGCGGATCGACCACCTCGCCGACCTCCCCGTCCGGTGGGTGGGGGCGGGGATCACGGACGAGGAGGCACTCTCGCGCGCCGCCGCCGGCGCCGAGGCGGTCTTCCACGTCGCGGCCGACCTCTCCTACAGCCGGCGCGACCGGCGGCGCCAGTTCGAGGCGAACGTCCGGGGCACCCGGGCGGTCGCCGCCGCCGCGCTGCGCGCGGGGGCGCGCCGATTCGTCCACACGAGCAGCGTCGCGGCCGTCGGCATCTGCGAGGGGCCGGTCCTCCTCGACGAGACCTCTCCCTACAACGCCGCCTTCCTCGACATCGGCTACTTCGAGACGAAGCGCGAGGCCGAGGCGGAGGTCCTCCGGGCGGTCGAGCGGGGCCTGGATGCCGTGATCGTGAACCCCTCGGTCGTCCTCGGCCCGGGGTTCGGCCGCGGCAACGCTTCCGCGATCGTCCTCGCCGTCGCCAAGCGCCGCATCCCGTTCATCCCTCCCGGCGGGATCAACTGCGTCGGGATCGAGGACGTCGTCTCGGGACACCTCCTCGCCCTCGAGCGGGGGCGGACCGGCGAGCGCTACATCCTCGGCTCGGAGAACCTGAACTACGGCGCGCTCTTCGAGCGGATCGCGCGGATCTCCGGCGTGCGCCCGCCCGGTCGCAGCATCACGGGGGGTCTCCTCCCCGCCTTCGTCCGCGCCCTGCGCGGCCTCGACCGGCTCGGGGTCGTGGGGCGGAGGGTCCGTCCGGAGGCCCTCGCCACGCTCGGGCGGTTCCTCTGGTTCGACTCCGCCAAGGCGCAGCGCGAGCTCGGCTGGCGCCCCTCGCCCATCGACGGGGCGATCCGCGCGACGCTGGAGGACTTCCGCGAGAGGGGGCTCCTCCTCCGCCCGGTCCCCGGCCGTCCAAACGCGCCGTCCAGGGCCGGATCTCCCTCGCTTCCTCCGACGTCGCGGCCGTGAGAGCGGGGAGAGGGCTCCGGACCGGGCTCGGCGGCGGCCGCCGTATACTCCGAGGCCCGGGTGAGAGACGGGGGTCCCCGACCGCCGGGTAGGCATGGGCTCGCGCAAGATCGTCACCGTCCACTCGTACCGGGGGGGGACGGGGAAATCGAACCTGACGGCGAACCTCGCCGTCTGCGCGGCCGAGCAGGGCAAGCGCGTCGCCGTCCTCGACAGCGACCTCCAGTCCCCCGGCGTGCACGTCCTCTTCGGGTACCGCGAGGGGGAGATCCGGCTGACGCTCCTCGACTTCCTCTGGGGCCGCGCGGAGCTCCGCGAGACCGCCTACGACGCCACCCCGCGGGTCTGCCCGGAGTCGACCGGACGCTGCTACCTCGTCCCCGCCTCCCTGACCGCCGAGGCGATCACCCGGGTCATCGAGAACGGCTACGACATCCGGCGGCTCAACGCCCACATCGACCAGCTCCTCACGGCCCTCGACCTCGACTACCTCCTGATCGACACGCACCCCGGTCTCAACAAGGAGACCCTCCTCGCGACCGCGATCTCCGACGTCCTCCTGATCGTGCTCAGGCCCGACGAGCAGGACTACCAGGGGACGGCGATCCTCAAGGAGGTCGCGGGGCAGCTCGACATCCCCCACACCTTCCTCGTGGTCAACAAGGTCCTCTCCCGCGCCGACCGCGATCGCCTCCGGGCGAGGGTCCAGGAGGCCTTCGGACACGAGGTGATCGGGATGGTCCCCCTGAGCGAGGAGTTCGCCGCGATCGAGAGCCGGGACCTCTTCGTGCGGCGCCACCCCGACCACGAGATCAGCCACACGCTCCGCGGCATCCTCGCGCGATGGCCCACGTGAGGGCTTCCCTCCGCCGGCGGGCCTCCGGCTGAACGCCCTTCGCTCACGCGAGACCCCCGCTGGACACGAGCCGCGACGTCCTCGACCGGCAGGAGGAGATCCTCGCTCCTCCCGATCCCGCGGACTACCGGGTCCTCACGCGTCTCGCGACGAGCCCGAACAACCACTTCGCGGTGGGCTTCGGGGGAGGGGCGGCCCACGGGCTGGCCGGGAACAGCGCGCTCGCGGTCCTCCTCGACGAGCTCGGCCTGCGCCCCCACGTGAAGGAGGTCTGGGGCACTTCCGCCGGAGCGATCGTCGGGGCGGCGTGGGCCGGAGGCCTCCCCGGGCGGGACATCCTCGATCGCATGCGCGTCCGTGCACGCCGGCCCCTCGACTTCGCCTACCGGGAGCTGTTCCTCCGCCTCCTCAGGCGCCGGGGGCTTCCGGAAGGGCTCATCCGGGGGCGCCACATCCGGGAGGCCCTCGAGCGGGGGTTGCCCGTCCGGCGCATCGAGGAGTGTCCGATCCCGTTCCGGGCGATCGCGTGCACGGACGACGGCCGCTGCCGCAAGGTCGTCTTCCGCGAGGGGCCCCTGTTGCAGGCGATCCTCGCCTCGACGGCGGTCCCGGGGGTCTTCTTCCCCGTCCCCGACTGGAACGGAGCCGGCTACGGCTACATGGACGGCGGGATCGTCGAGAAGACGCCCCTTCTCTCGATCCAGGAGGAGCATGTGCGCTCCGGGCGGGCGACCCATCTCTTCGTCCTCTGCACCCACTTCGACAGCGAGGGGAGGACGCAACCGCCGAAGGGGTTCCTGAACCGCCTCCTCGCCGGGATCCACTGCGCGGAGGACGATGCCTGGACCCACCAGCTCGAGCGGGCCCGGGGGACGCCCGGATGCCGGTTCGTCCCCCTCAACCCGCGGATGGAGCGCGGCGGGATGTTCGAGATGGAGGTCGTCCCCTTCAACTACCTCTGGGCGCGGCGCGCCTTCAAGGAGCAGCTCTCGAACGCGGGGCTCCCTCCCCGCCTCTACGGCCGCTGAGGGCGCCTCCCGTCAGGAAGACCGGGAGGAGCGGGAGATCGAGCGCAGGTCCGTGAAGCCGGCGAGGAGCCTCTGCGCCTCGAGGTGCGCGGCCTGCCGGTCGATCCGGATCGCGTCGCCGGACGCGGTCCCGTCCCCCTTCCGGGGGTCGCTGAAGAAGAGGACGGTCTCCGCGACCTTGATCGTGTCCCCGTGGACCAGCTCGCGCCACGTGTCGGGAGGGAGGCGCCTCTCGTTCACGAAGGTCCCGTTGAGGGATCCCTCGTCCTTGAGCGCCCACCGTCCGTTCGGCTGGAGGCGGAGCGTGCAGTGCCTCCGCGTGACGCGCTCCGAGGGGATGCAGATCGAGTTCTCGGCCTGCCGGCCAACCGTGACGACCTCCGAGGCGAGGTCATACGTCGTCCCCTTCAGCGGACCGGTCGCGACGAGGACGGAGGCGCGTCCCGCCTCCCGGACCGCGCCGCCGTCGACGAGCGTCTTCCCGAGGTCATCCATGCCGATTCCGTTGGACGCTCCGATGCTAACCCCTCGGCCGGATCCCCGGAACTCGGTGCCGGCCGCCGGTCACGGGACCTTGGGCAGCCGGACGAGGAGGTCCTTCGTCCCCGCCGCGATGTTCTCGAGGGTGGCGAAGTAGCGCCGGTCCACCTGGCCCTGATTGTCGCGGACGGGGAGGCCGGGCGGACGGACGAGGAGGGATCCTCGAGTGCCCTCCTCGGCCCAGATGAGGAACCTCCCAGCCTGGTCCGCTGTGAAGCCGTAACCGTACTCCCCCCCTTCGGGGCTGAAGGCCCCTCCGGCGCGGGGGGCAGGTTTTCCGTCCGGTCCGAGGACGGTGCCCGTGATCGCCTGCGCCTCGGGGAGCACGAGCCGGAGGCCGCTCGTCCCCGCCGCGATCCCCTTGGCACTCGCCTGCCAGAACTGTCGGGGCTCGCCGTCCGGTCTGACGATCTTGCGAAACGACGGGCTCACGCTGACGGCATGGTCGCCGGGAGCAAGGCCCGACAGCGTAAACGTCCCGCTCCTCCCGCAGGACGCGGAGGCGTGAGGACCGCGATTGTCCTCCCGGCTCGCCCGGACGCTCGCTCCGGGGATCGGTGTCCCTAGCTTGTCGACGACGACCCCCTCGATCGAGAAGCCGACGTCGAGCACGAGGTCGGCGCCGAGGATCCGTCCCCCCTCCGGGAGTTCGACCGCCTGGTGGGCGAGGTTCGCGCAGCCGCTCCGCATGCCGGTGAGTCGGTAGTTCCCCGCCGGGAGTCCGGTGAACGCGTATCGCCCGCGCTCGTCCGTCCGAGCCATGACGTCGCCGAACCCGAGGCCTCCGAGGTCCGGGTATCCCTGGTTTCCATCCCCGGAGGGACCGAGCGAGCCGCGGCGCTCCGGGTCACCTTTCAGGGAGACCCAGCCGTCCCCGAGCGGGCCTCCCCCTGCGTCACTCATCCTCCCCGCGATGGCTCCGGGACGCTCGAGGCGGATCTCCCCGAGGTCGATCTCGCGACGCTCCCATTCCGCCTCGGGGAAGTCGAACACCCCCGTGGCGTGGCCCTCCGCGTGGACGAGGAGGGTGTGACGAAGGTCGGCCCGCAGATCGGCGAGTTCGAAACGCCCGCTCGCGTCCGTCGTAGCGGTCACCCGGTCGCCTTGCCACGTCCCATCTGCAAGGCTGGCACGAGCGAGGATTCGCGCGTCCGGCACAGGGCTGCCGTCGCGACCGACGACACGACCGCGCGCGCGACGTCCCGGGAGGAGGAAGAGGTCCTGCTCGAGCCCCCCTTCGGGGACGGAGGAGATGGGGAAATCGAACTCTCCGAAGCCGTGGGCCCGAATTCGCAGCGAGACGAACGTCCCGTCCCGTTTGGTCACCGGCACCCCCTTCAGGACGTACCGCCCCTCCGCGTCGGTCAGAGCGGCGCGCCGGTCCCTCTCCCCGCGCAGGACGACGCTCGCTCCCTCGATCGGCGCCTTCGTCTCCCCGTCGGTCACGCGGCCCCGGATGGTCGCCCCTTGGTAGAGGGCGAAGTCGGCCCGACGCTCCTCTCCGTCCTCCACCGTCACCTGCCCGTTCCAGATCTTCACGTGGTCCCGAGCGTCGACCTCGACCTTGTAGATCCCGGGGGCGAGCGCCTCGAGCCGGTAGGTCCCGTACCCGTCGCTCGTCGCGCGGAACTTCGCCGCTCCGGAAACCTCGAGGGGTCCCGGCTCAGCCTCGATCTCGACGCCCGCCAGGGGCGATCCGTCGACGGCGTCCGTGATCCGGCCGAAGATCGCCGCCGCCCTGGAGAGGACGACGCGGGCTTCCCCGCCCGCGTAGAGGTTCGGGATCCTGGTCAGGGCGAACCCCTTCGCCCTGGCCACGAGGTCGTAGGTCCTGTCCGGCTCGAGGCGGAATCGGAAGGAGCCGTCCGCCTCGCTCCTCCCCTGGGAGAGCGTGCGCTCGACGACCTCGTCGCGCTCGACGAGCCCGGGGACCTGGCGGAGGAGCGGCTCGACCACCGTGAGCGTGGCGCCCGCGACCGGTTCTCCCCCCGTCGTGACGACGACGCCGTGGAGCTCGAGCTCCGGCTCCCGCAGGAGCGCGGGTCGGCGCGCGGCCGCCTCGAGGGGATCCTCCTCCGCTTCCCGGGCCGTCGCGATCCGTGTGTCCCCCGCGGCATCGGCGGAGGAGGGAGCGCGTGGGGAAGAGGGACGCTCCCGCTCTATCCGCAGGGAGAACCACGCCGAGAGCACCAGCAGCGCTCCGGCGACGAAGGCGATCCAGCGCGCCGCGCTCATCGACGGACCGGGGCCAAGAGTAGTCCTGTCCCGGCCGCTCGGCTACGGCGGCGCGCCGCCGTGGACGAGCGTCTTCCCGAGGTCATCCATGGCAGATCCGTGAGCGTGGAACCGTCCCTGACCGGCACTCCGGCCGAATCACGAGAGCCGAGAACGCGCCGCCGCTCAGGGGAGCTTCGGCAGCCGGACGAGGAGGCCCTTCGTCCCCGCCGAGACGTTCTCGAGGGTGACGACGCAAGTCGCGTCCGGCCGGTCCTCCTCGTCGAGGACGGGCCAGGAGGGTGGGTGGACGACGAGGGTCCCTCGGGTGCCTTCCGCGACCGAGAAGAGGAACCGCCCCTCTCGATCCGCGCCCTGCGCAATCAGGCTCATCTTGTCCCCTTCCGGCAGGAAGGACACTCGTGCCTTGGGAACCGGGTTCCCGTCCGGTCCGACCACGCTGCCCCCGATCTCCACGGCCTCGGGGACGACGATCCGGAGATCGGGCGTGCCGGCCGAGACTCCCGCCACTTTCGCCACCGCGAAGCGTCTGGGCTTCCCCTCAGAGCCGTCGACCGAGCGGTACGGCATGAAGACCTGGACGAGATGGTTCTCCGGGTAGAGCCCCGAGAGCGTGAAGGTGCCGCGACTTGTGGATTGAGCGGAGGCCGAGGCCCCTCGCCCGTACTCCGGGTGCGCATGGACCTGCGCCCCAGCCAACGGGATTCCCCCGCTGTCGAGGACGACCCCTCGGATCGAGAGGCCGAGGTCGAGCGCGAGATCGGCGCCGAGGAGGCGACCCCCCTCCTCCAGCTCGATCTCGAGGTGCGCGGGACGCGCGCACCCGTGCCTCCGCCCGGTCAGGCGGTACTTGCCTGCCGGGAGTCCGGCGAACGCGTAGCGGCCATGCGCGTCCGTCCGGGCGATGAGCTGGCCGAATCCGAGACCCCCGGAATTCCGGTATCCCTCGTTTCCCGCGACGGAGGGCCCGAGCGAGTTCCGGCGCCTCGGCTCCCCGTCCAGGAGGACCCAGGAATCCTCGAGCGCCTGCCCCTCCGCGTCGCGCAGTCTTCCCGCGATCGTGCCGGGACGCTCGAGGAGGATTTCCCCGAGATCGATCTCGCGGCGGGCCCACTCGTCGGCGGGAAAGTCGAGGACCGTCGTGGCATGGCCCTCCGCGTGGACGAGGAGGGTGTGGCGGAGGTCGATCCGCAGGTCCGCGAGCTCGAAGCGCCCCTCCGCATCGGTCCGCGCCAGCCGCCGGTCGCCCTGCGTGGTCCCATGCGCGTGCAAGGCCGCGCTCGCGAGGACCCACGCATCCCGGACGGGCTGGCCGTCGCGACCGACGACGCGACCTCGCGCGCGCCGCCCTGGCAGGAGGAACACGTCTTGTTCGGCCCCCCGTTCGCCGACGTCGGCCACGGTCCACGAGAACTCCCCATAGCCCGGGGCCCGGAACTGGAGCGAGACGAATCGAGACGGGACCGGTACGCCCCGCAGGAAGTACCGCCCGTCGGCGTCGGTCAGGGCAGCGCGACGGGCGCTCAAGCCCCGCAGGACGACGCTCGCCCCTTCGATCGGAGACTTCGTCTCCCCGTCGGTGACCAAGCCGTGGATGGTCCCCCCTCGCGAGAGGGGGAAGTCGATCCGCAGCTCCTGTCCCTCCCCGACCACGTACACCTGCTCCCAGCGCCTCACGTGATCACGGCCGTCGACCTCGGGTCTGAACACTCCGGACGGCAGCGCCTCGATGCGATAGATCCCGTACCGATCGGTCGTGGCGTGGTAGCTCGCCGCTTCCAACGCCTGGACGCCCTCCGGCACGGCGTCGACTTCGACCCCCGCGAGCGGCGTCCCGTCGACCGCGTCGGTGACGCGACCGAAGATCGTGGCGGACCGGGGGTGGACGACCCGCACCTCCTCGCCGGGGTAGCGACCCGCCATCCGGATCCTGGCGAATCCCTGCGCTTCGACGAGGAGGTCGTGGCCCCTGTCCGGGTCGAGGCGGAACGCGAAGGAGCCGTCCGCCTCGCTCCGCCCCGTCGCGAGCGTCTGCTCGGCGTCCTGCCTGTCCTGTGAAAGCTCGGGGACTTCGCGGAGGAACGGCAGGATCACGGCGAGCTTCGCGCCCGCGATCGGTGCGCCGGTCGTCGTCACGACCTGTCCGCGAAGCTCGAGTTCCGGCTCGTGCGGGAGGGCGCTCTGGCGCGAGGCCGTCGCGGAGGCTGCCTCCTCGACCGTTCGAGAAGCCGTCTCCGAGGCCTTTCCGGCCGCCGCGGCGGTCGAAGGAACGCCCGGGGACTCGAAGGGCTCTCCTTCGATCCGCAACGAGAACCACGCCGCGAGCACCAGCAGCGCTCCGGCGACGATGGCGATCCAGCTCCTCGCGCTCATCGACGGACAGGGGCCAAGACTAAATGACCGCGCGCGATTCCCGAACGGGGCGCTCAGGCCGCACGACGCAGGGGGCAGAGCCGCCGACGGGATCGGTGACGTAGCCAGGCACGAACGGCGAGCATGAGGTCCTCCATCGTGCGGAAGCGGTGGTCGCGGGTGACGTTCTCGTGCAGGTCTTCCCAGATCCGTTCGATGCGATTCTCGTCGGGACAGCAAGGGGCCGGGAAGAGCAGGCGGACGCGTTCCCCGAACTGTCGCGGAGCCGCCTGGCTCTGCCAACTGGAGCAAATCGCCCGGTTGTCGGGGACGACGTGGATGCAGCGGGCATGGGGAGAGGCGCCGGCGATCCGCCCGAGGAGAGCGACGAACAGGGCGCTGTTCTTCCGGGGGCTCTCGACCCACGTG
>JAKEFM010000320.1 GCA_022616055.1 Planctomycetota bacterium | reverse complement strand
TGACGCCTACACGGACGCCGAGACGCTGCAGGAGATCCTCCATCGGTACCTCGCCCTGCGCCGGACCCGGGAGGGGTTCGCCGTGTTCGACGGGTTCGCGAGACTGATGGGGCCGAGGGTCCTTCCCCTCGAGGCGAGGGAATGCCTCCGCGCGCGCGCGCTGGCCGAGCGCTACTCCTGGGCCTCCGCTCGCGACCTGATCCACCTCGCCGTGTGTCTCTCCGCCGGGATCCGTCGGGTCCTCTCCCAGGATCGCGACTTCGACCGGTTCGAGGGAATCGAGAGAGTCGATCCGGTCCGGCTCGCCGAGAGCCTCGCCTGACGGGAGGGGGTTCCCTCGGACGGATCCGCCCGTTCACGGCATCCCCGCGCTGGGCGTTCCGGCGGAGCCTGCCTGTGGAGGGGGACGGCCAGGCCTCAAGCGGGGGCGTTCGAGCCAACGGGCAACCGGACAAGGGGCTTGTCGCGACGCGTGCCCGCGACCCGCTCGAATCCCCGCCTCTCGAACATCGTGACCGATCCGGTGTAGGCGAACGCCGCCGGCAGGCCCTTCGTCACCGGGTACCCTTCGAGCACGCGCGCCCCTCGCTTCTTCGCGGCGGCGACGGCGGCCTGGAGGAGCGCGGACGCGACCCCCTTCCCCCGCCAACCGCGGGCGACGAAGAAGCAGGGGATCGACCAGACCCTGTCCAAGTCGTCGCGCTGGTAGGCGCGGACGCGATCGAGCCGGGGGAAGTCGGCGCGACGGGGCCCGAAGGTGCACCAGCCGACGGGCTCCTTCCCGGCGTAAGCGAGGATCCCGAGGACTCGTCCCCGTCGGATGAGGGAGGCGAGGGTCCTCTTCGAGCGCCCGTTCGCCTTCATCGCCTCCCAGGTCTTCCCCCCCTTCTCGACTCGCCACCACATGCACCAGCATCCCCCGCAGGCCCCGTTCGGGCCGAAGAGCCGCACGAGGTCGGGCCAGCGCCGGGGCGAGATCTCGTGGAAGGTAAGCGAAGGAGATGCCATGGCAGGACTCACCCCTTCCCTTTCGCCAGACGCCCGTCCCGCGTCACTCGCCGATCTCGGTCCTGGCGGAATCGGGCCTCGCCCTCTTCAGCGTGGTTCGTCCAGCGTCCGGAGGCGCGCCGCAGGATAGTGGCGAGGGGCCCGCGGGGGCCAGGGGCCCCCGAGGCGCGCCGCATTCTCAAGGGGGAAGGCCGATGTAGATGAAGGGCGCCCAGAAGTAGGGATGGCTCGGATCGACTTGTGCCCCACTCCCCCCTGTCACCCTAGCCACCCCGCGCACCCCCCTCGACCCGCGCATCGATCGCTTCGCCTCCCACAGCGCCTGCGAGGGGGGGAGCCCCCTCTTCAGCGCCCCACGGTAGAACACTCCCATCGTCTCCGCCGCCGCCCAGTCCGCCACCTCCCACAGGCTCGCGACCACGCCCCGCGCCCCCGCGTACATGAACGCCCGCGCCATCGACTCCACCCCTTCCCCCCTCTTCACCTCCCCCCGCGCCGTGTCGCAAGCCGACAAGACGACGAACTTCGCGTCCACATCCAGCCCGTCGAGCACGTCCCCGATCGTGTAGAACCCGTCCTCCCCCCCCGCGAAGGAGAGGGCGATCCCCGTCCGCTGCGGGAACTCCCGGTCGACGTAGCCGTGGGCGGCGAAGTGGAGGACGGAGTACTTCCGGAGGTCCCCCGCGAGCCGCCGACGTGAGGCCTCCGCTCCGAGATGAAGGTCGAAGAAACGCCCCGACACCGAGGCGCTGCGCCGGTCGGACAGGCGCGTCAGCGCCGCGGCGGTCGCCTCCTCCTCCGGACCCACGAGCATCCCGACCAAGCCGACGGCCTCCTCGCGGGTCTTCCTCAACCGCTCGAGCCGACCCGGCTCCGGCGCCGCCCGGCGCCCTCCCCAGGCGACCGTCGACGCGGCGGGCCTCGACTCGGGATCCCCGGGCGGCTCTCCCGACTCCCCGGGGTAGACCGGATCCGAGAGGACCAGGATCTTGTCCTCCCCCCGGCGGGGACCGAGGGAGGCGAGCTCGACGAGGACGGGGGAAGATGGCGCGTAGCACAGCTCGTAGCGGTCGAGGACGAACTCGAGATCCTGGAACGAGGCCGCCGGGCCCTCCCTCTTCCGGCCCATCACGAGGGACTCGAAGGGAAGGGTCGCGAGCGTGGGCGTGGGGACGACGACGAGCCGCCCGATTCCGGGGCCCGCTTCCCGCAGGACGGGAGCGAGGAGGCCCTCGAACAGGGCGCGCCCCTTCTCGGCGATCGCCTCGAGCGGCGTCGCCAACTCGAGCGAGCTCTCGGAGAACGCGTACGCGCCCGCCGCCGCCTCGATCGTCTTCCGTTCCCCCAACTCGAGGTAGACGAGCCCCTTCGCCGTCAGGACGTACGCGTAGAGTCGGCTCGCTCCCTCGGCGTACTCGACGAGGGCGGTCCTCTCATCGAGCGCCGCCGCTCGGACGGCCTCAGGCTCCGCGCCGGCCGGAAGGTCGAGCGCGGCGTCCCGAGGCGAGATCCCGGCGAGTCGCCGCCGGAGGTCGTCCTCCCTCGCCTCGAGGGCGCGCGCCTCCTCGCGCAGGGTCTCGATCTCCTCCTCGGGCCTCCCCTTCCGGATGGCCTCGGAGAGCCGGTCGAGGACCCGGTCGCGCGAGGCGAGGGTCTCGCGGCCCTCGCGCCGGAGTCGATTCGCTTCGGGCGTCCGGGCGCCGGAGCGGTGCTCCGCGATCCCGTGGAGCAGCCCCCGTCCCTTCCACCGCCCCGCGGTCCGGAACCCCTCCGCCACCGCAAGGAGCCGCTCGGCGGCGTTCGAACCCGCCTCCTCCGCCTGGAGGGCCATCAGGTCCTGGGAGATCTCGGCGAACTCGGCGAAACGGGCGCGCTGGCCCGAGGCCTCCGCGATCCCGAGCGCGCGCGTGGAGGCTCGGTCGAGGATCGACTCCGCCCGCTTCAGCGCCTCGCGCGCGGCGCGAGGCTCCCCTTCCGCAAGGGAGCAGCGCGCGAGGGTGGCCAGGGGGTACAGGGAGCCCAGTTCGGCCCCGAGGGCGGAGTAGATCGCGAGCGAGCCGGAGGCCGATTCTCGCGCTCTCGCGAGGTCCGCGAGCGCGAGATAGAGGCCACCGAGACCCGCGAGGGCCCGCGCCTCTCCCACCCGCTCGCCGAGCTCGCGGGCGATCTCGAGGCGCCGTTCCATGTGCTCCCGCGCTTCGGGACCGTCTCCGGAGCTGAGGAAGGCGTCGCCGAGATTCCCGTGCGCGCTCGCCTCCGCCGCCCGATCCCCGAGCTCCTGCGCGAGGGCGAGCTGCGCTTCGTAGTGCTCGAGCGCCCTCGGACGGTCCCCGAAGCTGGTGAAGACGGCACCGAGGGCCCCGAGCGCTCTCATCTCCCCCGCGCGATCGCCGAGTTCCCGGACGATCGTGAGCCACCTCTCGTAGTGCTCCCGCGCCTCCGGGACGTCCCCGAGGGAGTGGGAGACGTTCCCGAGGTTCCCGAGGGCCGTCGCTTCCGCTGCCCGATCGCCCATCTCCCTCGCCAGATCGCGGTGCTTCTCGTAGTGCTCCCGAGCCTTCGGCAAGTCCCCGAGGGCGAAGCAGACGTTGCCGAGGTTCCCCAGGGCTCCCGCCACTCCCGCCCGGCTGCCGAGTTCGCGCGCGAGGTCGATGCGCTTCTCGAAGTGCTCCCGCGCCCTCGGATAGTCCCCGAGGAAGAAGCAGACGTTGCCGAGGTTTCCGAGGTTCTTCGCCTCCCCGGCCCGATCCCCGAGCTCCCGGGCCACGGCGAGGCTCTCCTCGTACCGCTTCCGCGCCTCCGCATAGGACCCGAGGGAGAGGAGGACGTTGCCGAGGCTCCCGAAGGCCCTCCCTTCCCCGGCCCGGTCGCCCACCTTCCGCGCAAGGGCCAGTTGCAGCTCGTAGTGCTCCCGCGCCTTCGGAAAGTCCGCGAGGGAGTAGAAGACGTTGCCGAGGTTCCCGAGGGCCAGCGCCTCGGCCGCGCGATCGCCCGTTTCGCGCGCCACGGCCAGGTGGAGCTCGTGGTGCTCCCGCGCCTTGGTAGGGTCCCCCATGGCGGCGAAGGCGTTGCCCAGGCCCCCGAGGGCCGTCGCCTCACCCCGGCGATCGCCGAGCTTTCGCGCGAGAGGGAGGACCTCCTCGAAACGCTCCCGCGCCTTCGCAGGCTCCCCGAGGGAGAAGTAGGTGACGCCGAGGTTTCCCAGCGCCGCCGCCTCTCCCGCGAGGTCGCCGAGTTCGCGGGCGAGGGTCAGGGAGGCTCCGTAGGCGGACAGGGCCTGTGCGTACTGTCCGCGCGAGAAGCACCGGAGCCCCTCCTGAAGCCGGTGGTGCTGCGCCCCAGCCTTGTCCCCTCTCGCGAGGGAACGCTCCGCAGCCTTCGATCGAAACGCGATCCCGGCGTCGATGAGCGCCGCTCCCGAGGGCCGGGGGACGTCGCCCTTCGCGACCGAGAGGGTGAACTCGCCGGCGCCCTCCTCCGAGGCAGCGGCGACAATCCCGTACCGAGCCCCCGCTCTTGCCTCGAGGACGAGACGCGCGTTCGTCTCGACCCCTCCGTTGTCGTCTCCGGCGATCCTTCCTCCCGACTCGTCCTCGACGCGGAGGAACGCGTCGAAGTCGAACGACTCGAGCGAGATCGTCACGGTTTCCGTCGACTCGAGGAGGAAGAGGTAGCGCTTCTCCGGGCCTCGACCGCCAAGACTGGGGTGCGTCGAGGAGAGTGCGCCCGTCGCGCTCTCGCCCACGCGGATCCGGTTGACGCCCTCGGGTCGGGATTCCTGCACGAGCAGGGACACGATCGGGAACAGGCCGGACGCGAAGGTCACCTCGGCAGCCCGATGCAGATGAACGGCGCCCAGAAGTAGGGGTGGCCCGGATCGAACGACGCCTCCGCGGGTTTCAGTCCCGCCACGCCCCTCACCCCCTTCGACCGGCGCAGCGAGAGCTTCGCCTCCCGCAGCGCCTGCGAGGGCGGGAGCCCCCGCTTCAACGCCCCCCGGTAGAACTCCCCCATCGTCTCCGCCGCCGCCCAGTCGCTCACCTGCCACAGGCTCGCCACCACCCCCCGCGCCCCCGCGTACATGAACGCCCGCGCCATCGATTCCACCCCCTCCCCCGCCTTCACCTCCCCCCGCGCCGTGTCGCACGCCGACAGCACGACGAACTTCGCGTCGAGGTCGAGCTCGTCGAGCACGTCCCGGATCGAGAAGAACCCGTCCTCTCCTCCCTCGAAGGAGAGGGCGATCCCCGTCCGCTGCGGGAACTCCCGGTCGACGTAGCCGTGCGCGGCAAAGTGGAGGACGGAGTACTGCCGGAGGTCCCCCGCGAGCCGCCTCCGCGACGCCTCCGCCCCGAGGTGCAGGTCGAAGAACTTCCCCGAGAGCGAGGCGCTACGCCGGTCGGAGAGTCGCGTCAGCGCCGCTGCCGTCGCTTCCTCCTCGGGACCGAGGAGGAGCTGCGCCAATCCGATCGCCTCCTCCCGGGTCTTCCTCAGCCGCTCGAGCCGACCGGGCTCGGGCAGCGCCCGGCGACCACCCCAGGCGAGAAGCGAGGAGGGCCTCGATTCCGAGCCTCCCGCAGGCTCTCCCGACTCCGCGGGATAGACTGGATCCGAGAGCACGAGGATCTTGTCCTCCCCGGTCCGGGGGCCGAGGGCAGCGAGCTCGACGAGGACCGGGGAGGAGGGCGCGTAGCACACCTCGTAGCGGTCGAGGACGAACTCGACGTCGGCGAACGAGGTGGGCGTGCCCCTCGCCTTGCGGCCCATCACCAAGGCTTCGAACGGAACGCCCGCGAGGGCCGGCGTCGGAACCACCACGAGACGCCGGACCCCTTCCGCAGCTTCACGAAGGACGGGAGCGAGGAGCCGCTCGAAGAGCGCGTGCCCCTTCTCCGCGATTCCCTGCACCGAGACTCCCGTCTCGAGCGAGCTCGTCGAGAACGCGTACTCTCCGGCGGCCGCCTCGATCGGCTTGCGCTCCCCCAGATCGAGCCAGGCGAGCCCCTTCTCCGTCAGGACGTACGCGTAGATCCGGCGCTCCCCCTCGGCGTAGTCGACGAGGGCGACTTCCTGTCCTGCCGCCTGGCGCAGGGCTTCGGAATCCGCACGCAGGGACAGGTCGAGGGAGGCGTCCCTCGGCGACGCCTCACGCATCTTCGCCGCGAGGTTTTCGGCCTTCGCAAGGAGCGAACGGGCATCCGCCTGGAGGACCTCCAGCTCCTCCGCGGGCTTCCCTTCCCGGACCGCCCGCGAGATCCGCTCGAGGATCCCGTCCCGACGGGCAAGCACGTCGCGGCATTCCCGGCGGATTCGGAGCGCCTCCCCCGAACGCGCTCCACTGCGGTGTTCCGCGATCCCCTCGAGCAGCGCCCGCCCCTTCCATCGGCCCGACTCGGCGAAACCCTCCGCTCGGATCGCCTCGCGCGCGGCCTCGTCCCCGGCGGACCGCTCGAGTCGAAGGGCCGTCAGGTCCTGCGCGACCTCCCCCCACTCGGAGACCCGCGAGCGCACCCCGGCGGCTTCGGCGACCTCCAGGAACCGGAGGGAGGGACGCTCGAGGAGGGTCTCGGCCTCCGCGCGGGCCGAGAGCGCCGTGCGGAGGTCGCCTTGAGCCAGGGCGGCGCGGGCGGCCGTAGCGAGAGGGGGGAGCCTCTCCTCCTGGACGCCGATCGCTCCGAGCAGGTCGAGGGACGCGCGGGACGCTTCGGCCGCCCTCGGGAAGTCCCCGAGCGACCTGAAGACCTCGCCCAGGCGGGCCAGCACGAGCCCCTCGCGCGCGCGGTCGCCCAGCTCGCGCGTGAGCGCGAGGCTCTCTTCGAGCCGGTGCCGCGCCTTCTCGGACTCCCCGAGGAGACAGTAGAGGTGACCAAGATTCGCGAGGGCGACCGCCTCCCCCTCCCGTGTGCCGAGTTCGCGAGACAGGGCGAGGGCCTCCTCGAATCGCTCCCGAGCCTTCGGGCCATCCCCCAGGGAGAGGGAGACGCTTCCGAGGTTCCCGAGGGCGGTCTCTTCCCCCGCGCGGTCGCCCAGCTCGCGGGCGATGGCGAGGTGCCTCTCGTGGTGCTCTCGCGCCCTTGGGTAGTCGCCGAGGGAAACGCAGACGTTGCCTAGGCTCCCCTCCGCCCGCGACTCTCCCTCACGGTCACCCAGTTCGCGGGCGACGGCGAGGTGCCTCTCGTTGTAGTCCCTCGCTTCCGGGTAGTCCCCCAGGACGTCGCAAACCACCCCCAGGGACCCGAGGGCCGTCGCCTCCCCCGCGCGGTCGCCGCATTCTCGGAAGAGGGCGAGGGCCTGCTCGAAGCGCCCCCGCGCCTTCGGGTACTCCCCCAGGGATAGGAGTACCGCGCCGAGGTTCCCGATGACCGCCGCCTCGGCCGGACGGTAGCCCAGTTCCCGGGCGAGGGCGAGGCCCTGCTCGAGGTGCTCGCGCGCCTTCGCGTATTCGCCGGAGGAGCGGTAGACGATGCCCAGGTTTGCGAGGGCGGCCGCCTCCGCTTGCCGGTCCCCGACCTCGCGAGCGAGGGACCGTTGTTCTTCGAGGAGGTCCCGCGCCTTCGCAAGCTCCGCGAGACGGAGGTAGACGAGGCCGAGGTTACCGAGCGCAGCGATCTCGGACCGCCGGTTCCCCTGTTCCCGAGCGAGGGACAGTTGCCGATCCAAGTGCTCCCGCGCTCTCGCGTACTCGCCGAGGGAGCGGTAGACGATCCCGAGGTTCCCCAGGGCGGCGGCCTCTCCCGCCCGATCGCCCCGTTCGCGCGCGAGGGAGAGGCGCCTCTCGTGGTACTCCCGGGCCCTCGCGTACTGGCCGAGGGACGCGTGGACGAGACCCAGTTTCTCGAGAGCCTTCGCCTCCCGCGCGCGGTCGCCGAGCTCGCGCGCGAGGACGAGGGAGGCTTCGTAGGCGGCGCGGGCCTGCTCGTGCTGCGAGCGGGAGGCTCGCCGGTTCCCCTCCTGAAGCCGGTGATCCAGAGCCGCCGCCTTGTCCCGTCTCGCGAGTGACCGCTCGGCAGCGTTCGAACGGAACGCGATCCCGGCGTCGAGGAGGGCCGCGCCAGAGGGTCGGGGGACGTCGCCCTTGGCGACTGAGAGGGTGAACTCGCCGGCCCCTCCCTCCGAGGCGACCGCGACGATGCGGTACCGCGCCCCCGCCTTTGCCTCGAGGACCAGGCGCGCGTTCGTCTCGACCCCACCGTTGTCGTCCTCGGCGACCAGATCGCCGGCCTCCGTCTCGACCCGGAGGTACGCGTCGAAGCCGATCGAATCGACCGAGATCGTGACGGGGCCCGCCGCCTCGGCGACAAACCCGACGATCGCCGCGGGTCCGTGGCCGGGAAGCGCGGGGTCGCTGGAGGCCACGGTCCCCGTGAGGGTCTCCCCGACGCGAATCGTCCGCTCCGCGGGGCGCGACGCGGGCGCACTCTCCTGCGCGAGGGCGGCCAGCGCGGGCAGGAGGAGGAAGGGGCTCATCCTCCCTCGCGTCCGACGGACTCGAGTCTCATCGGCGGACGCCTTCTCGGGCGGGTCGCCTCGGGTCCCCCGACTCGGAATGCCCTAACCGCCGCAGGACGAGGGCCAACGTCTCGCGGCCGACGGGTTCGGCAGGGGCCGCCTCGCCGTAGTCGAGCGCGGCCTTCTCCGCCTCGCCGAGGAGGCCGCGCCGGAGGGCGAGGTGGGCGATCAGCAGGTCTCGAATCGCCGCAGGCGCCTGCGAACGGATGATCGCGACCGCCGACTCGAAGGCGCCTCGCTCCTCTCCCGTCTCGACCGCGAACGCCCGCTCGTCCGCGCCCGAAAGGCTCCAGGAGTACTGCCCTCCGGGTTCCAGCGCGGGCGCATCCGCAGGGTACTCAAGGGGAGAAGCCGGCGCGCGCAGGCGGTGGACGACCGCGCCGCCGGCGGCGCGGAGGACGATCTCGCGCTCGGCCTCCCCCGCGCCGGCCGTCCAGCGGAAGGTGGGCCGGGTCTCGAGGATCCTGCCCGCCGGATAGACCAAGGAGGGGGCGCCAGCGCGGACGGCCGGCAGGGGCGCGAGGCGTTCCCCACGGGATAGCGGAGCGAAGTCTCCGAACAACTCGGGGTGAGCGCGCGCGAGCGCCTTCGTCGAGGCGACGAGCATCCCGTCCACGTCGCCCGCGAGCGGGCCGGGGACCCGGGGCGACGGAGCGAGGAGTCGGGGTCCGACCAACGCTCCGGCGACGGCGAGGAGTAGCGCGGCGGCCGCGACGTCGAGCCGGACCCCGATGGACCGCCGGGGAACACCGTCCTCCCCCCGCCGGCGGGCGAGCCAGAACGGGATTGGGACGCGCAGGACCCTCCCGCGGGATGGGGCCCCAGGCAGGGCAGGAGCCTCGCCTCCCGAAAGTGCGCCAAGGGTGGATCTGCAGCTCTCGCAGCCCGGGAGGTGCTCGATCACCGCCTCCCTCTCCCGCGGCAGGAGCCATCCCTTCGACATCGCGGCGAGGAGGTTCTCGTCCGGGCACGGACCCTGAGCCGCCGGCGCGCCCGGGGCGCACCGTCGCACGAGGAAGCCGACGACCGGGTCTTCCTCAGGTCGCGCGGGGTCCATGGGGGGAGGAACCCTTGGAGGGAAAACCGATCGGAGGCCGGATTCTTTCCATGTGTCTTCCGACGGCGTTCCGGAGGGCGACCCAGGCGCCGTCCCGGTCCGCCCACCGGCCCGGGAACTGGTCCCGGAGGCGGCTCTCGACCTCGGACCGGATCTTGTCCACGGCGCTGCGCAGGATCTTGCTCACCTGGGGTTCGCCGACTCCGAACAGGGTCGCGATCTCCTTCTGCGGGAGGCCGTCCTTGAACTTGAGGAGGAGGGCCGCCGCCTCCCTCGCGGTGAGACGCTCCCACGCGGCTCGGAGCGCCTCCTCCAGCTTCCCGGCCGTCTCCGCGTCCAGGACGGCCTCCGCGGGGTCTCCGTCGGCGCTCGCCGCCTCCAGGGCCGCGGAGGCCTCTCCCGAGGGCGCGCGAGCCCGGGCCCGCCGCCGGTCCGCGAGCCTCTGGACGACGATCACGGCGAGCCAGTCGAAGAGGGGGACGGCGCCGTTGTAAGTCCCCATTCGGGTCCGGGCCCTACCTCCCCGAGGGGGCGCGACGAGGTGGCCGGGAAGCTCGCGGGCGAGTTCCTCCGCCTGGGACTCCGAGGCCCCGTGCCGAAGGGCGAGCCCCTTCACGCGCGGGACGAACCGCGCCTCGAAGACTCGCCAGGCGCCCTCGATCCCCTCCTCGCACGCGATGGCGAGGTAGAGGTCCGCGCCCGCCACGCGCTCGAGGATCTCCGCCATTCGCTCCGGGGAGACGGGCAGGCGGCAGCGGACGAGCCTCTCGCGCACGAGTTCCACGCCCCTGCGCTCGAAGGCCTCGAACGGGAGCGCCTGGTCACCGTACTCGCGCGACCCCGACTCGAACGCCTTCCGCAGGAGCGGTTCCAGCGCGCTCCCCGCCCCAGGCGTTCTCAGCGGAACCGTGGCGTCGGAATCCGGCGCCGCACTTCCGAGAGGCTCGCTTCCGCTCTCCCTCGTCGACCGACTCCTTGCACCGAGCGCTCCGGAGTCTAGCGCGGCAGAGCCCGCGCGTCCCTCCCCGACCCGTGGGGAGAGGCCGTTGTCCTCCGGGAGCGGGCCGCGGGAAGGGCAACTTCCGGGGGATCGCGCGGACTCCCTCCTGTTTTCGCGCATGTCTCCGACTCGGCGGTTCGGCCGGGAGGGTCCCCGCGGATCCGACTCCCCGGGCCGGAGAGCCCGATGCATCTCTATCGCGCAACGTCTCGGATCGCAGCCCCGGAGTCGCCGGAAGGCGATCGCCCCGCCCGGAGAGGGGCCCTCGCGAAGCGTCGCTCGCTCGCGCCGGGCCCATCGCTCGAGGGGGGCGCCCCTTCGCCCCGGACCGCTCCAACGGAGGAATGACATGAGAAAGAACGCAGCGTACGCAGGACTCTCGACGGCACTGGCTCTCGTCCTCGGAGGCCCCTTCCTCGCGGGGACCGCCCTCGCCCAGGGCGGCCCGGCGACGCGGCCGCTCTCCGACTGGCTCGCCGGCCAGGGCTCGACGAGCGTCTTCTTCCCCCCCGCCCCCGACATCCTCGGCTGGTCGAACACCGAAGACCCGCCCCCGACGCCGCTCCGGTTCGCCCTCGTCGACTACGCCGGGGTCTTCGCCGACTACATCCTGGCGAACGGCGGCCCCGACCTCGGCACCACGGTCTCCGGCACCGTCACCGAGCAGGAACTCCCCGACGGTCGGGCCCGCGTGAGGGTCCGCGTCCAGGCGACCAACGCGCTCGTCTGGTGCACCGACCTCCTCGACCCTCTCGGCAACTTCCCCGGCGCGACCCTCTTCGGCGCCAGCCCCGCCGACGTCCTCGCGGGCGCGAATGCCTCCGTGGGGACCTGCAGCCTGGGGCTCGTGTTCATCAACACGGCACCCGGCGCGACGCTCCCGGACTTGGTTCAGGTGACCGGCAACCTTCCCGGGGCTCCTCCGGGCGTGGAGTTCGAGTCCATCCAGTTCAGCGCCAGCGCGATCGGCGAGTTGCGCGCGGCCTTCGGCGTCCCCGACGGGACTCCGGGAATGTTCCATACCTCCCAGTTCGGGAACGTCACGACGCCCCCCACGGGCCCGACTCCCGACGCCTTCCCGGTCGAGACCATGCTCCTCCAGCCCCTCGGCGGCTGAGGACGAGACGGATGCTTCCCGAGCGCCGATCCCCCAGGCCGCGTCTCGAAGGCGTGAAACGAGGTGCGAACCCCGTGGCTCACACATCGAACGGGGTTCGCAAGCCCTCGCTGCCGGCAGCGGCCGGATCGGCCTCGGTCCCGATGAGCTTCGGGGAGGACGTTCACTCTGCGCCGGCCCCGCCCCTGGGGCCGGCGCCGCTTCTCACGGGGCGAGGCGCCGGCTGCGTGTCCGACGCGGCGTCTCGGAGCGTCGCCACCCGAGTCAGGGTTCCATTCCGTGGGCCCGCTGACGAAGTCGTTCGTTCCCCGCGTCTTCCGTTCCTTCCGTGGCGAAAACCAAAGCGTGGGCGAGAGACCTTCCAGGAGACGAGACATGGTTGAAAAGACGAGCGAGCAGTTCTGCCCCGGGTGCAGGGAACCGGTCAAGGCTGGCGCGAGAAAGTGCGGTAAGTGCGGCTCCCTCATCCTTCCCCAGAAGCCCGATCACGGGGGCGTGTGCCCCTTCTGCAGGGAGCAGATCCATCTCGAGGCCACGACCTGTCGATTCTGCAGATCGCAGGTGGGGCCGCCGGCCCCCTCCGCTTGGACGGCCGGCGCCTTGGTCGCCACCCTCGGCTTCCCCGAACCGGTCGCGGAGGGTGCTTGCGAGTGCGAGGGGACGATCTCCGCGGCCCTGTTCGGACTTCCGCAGGTCGCTCCGGCCGGCGCGCCGGCGACGAGCTTCGCGTACCCCTGTCCGACGGGTTGGGGGAAGAAGTACCTCTGCGGGTGGGAGAGAGATCCGAGGTCGGGGAGGTACGTCTGGAATTGCCGCCTCGTCTGCATCCCTCCCTATCCGTGGGGACCCTCGTGGTGACCGGCGTCCTCCCTGACCCAGCAGATCTCCCGTGACCCACGAGACTCCCGGGGACCCGAGGACCTGCCTCCCGTGCGGGGAGAGGATCCTGCCTGGGGCTGTCCGCTGCAGGCCAGGCCTGACTTGGCTCGGAGTTCCGATTCCAGCCGTGCTCCTTCCCATAGGCACTCGGGGGGCGAGCGGCAGGTTTGGAGGCGGGCCGACTCCCCCAGCGATGGCGAGGATGAAGGGACGCTGCGAGCGGGTCACGCCGTGCCATTGGCAGGTCGTCGATGGGATCCTGGCCTACGGCGAATGGTGGCGTTGCGAACACACCACGACGGTCGCCACCGAAGGTGGCTTCCCGGAGGTGACAACCGTGGTCTCGCTTGTCTGGGCAGCATGTCCCCCCTCGCTCAAGCGCTGGCCGCCCATCGTCTATCTGCTCTGACTCGAAGGGGGACGATGGGCTCGACGCCAGCGGCTGGCTGGAGATTCGCGAGCGTTCGGGGAGTCGCCGCCCGCTCGTGGAGAGAGGGAGCCCTCCTTCAGGGCTCGCCCCCCCCTTCCCGAACGCTCGGCCCCTCGGCGCAGGTAGGAGCCGGAACCCCGACTCCCGCGCCCCCGGATCCGATGCAGCCGGGCCAGCCCCGAGACACCCCTCGCCGCGAGGGGGGGAGCACCCGATGCGGCCGCTTGGACGCGCTTCCAGCGCACGCCCTGCGGCGTGTCCTCGAGGACGATCCCCCGCTCGCGGAGGCGGTGGCGGATCTCGCCGGTGGGAGCTGGCGGCGGGACGGGCAACTTCCTGGGGATCGAGCGGAGTCCCTCCCGCTATTCGACCAAGTCCCCGCTTCGAAGGATCGGCCGCGCCAGGACGGATCCCCGGGGATCCGACTCCCCGGGCCGGAGAGCCCGATGCACCCCAGTCTCGCAACCCCTCGGATCGCAGCCCGGGAACGCAATCGCTCCGGCCGGGCGGGAGCCCTCGAGCAGGCCCTCTCGCCCGCGCCGCGACCTCGCGCCTTTCCTCACCCCGGCGACCCTGCGATCCGGAGTTCGGCCGACCCGACGGGAACCCCTCGAAACGACCGCAGGCGGCTGCGGGCTCGGCGGACCCGCCAGGCGCGAGTCCACGGTTCGAGGGGGTCGCACGTTCTCTCGGACCTCTCGGACATGGAGGAATGACATGAGAAAGCACGCAGCGCACGCAGGACTCTCGACGGGCCTCCGTCCATGCCCTCTTCCCGCCCTCGAACAGGAGCCACGACGTGATCGAGCAGCTCGTTGACCACCGACTCGGAGTCGGCGGAGCTTCCGCGGCTCCCCTGTCGGAAGGAGGAACCTCGAAAGGAGAAATGACATGAACCGATTCGTCCGAGCGCTGGAGACCAGGTGCTTGCACGTGTTCCTCGTGCCGGTCGCGATGATCGGCTGGATCTCCCCCGACGCGGGGGCGCGCCAGTTCCCCCCGCCCCCCTCGATCCTCCCGCCCCCCTTCATCCCCCCGCTCCTCCCGCCTCCCCCCTCCGTCTGTGATGCGGTCGACGTTCAGGTGAATGCGCCGAACCTGATCCCCCTGGGCGTGGGGACGACCTCCGTCGCCATCCGAAGCAACTCCCTGTTCAACACGACGAACATTAGCTCTGTGGAGTTGAACGGCGTTCCGGGGTTCAGCCCCGACCTCCGCGACGTCAATGGGGACGGGAACGTCGATCTGGTCTTCCTCTTCCGCAACGACCTCCTCTCCTTAACGGCGGAGACCACCAGCGTCGTGGTGACGTTCGCGGTCCAGGGCACCGCGGTGTTCTGCATCGTCCCCGTCACCGTCGTGTGCTGCGCCGTCTCCACGTCCGTGACGCTGCACCTCGTCAACCACCCCCACGACCCAGCCGCCTGCGCCGGGGGCGCGCTGACGTGCAAGGGCGCTCTTCCGGACGCCGAAGTCAGGCTGTTCGAGTGGCTCCCGCCGAACGAATCCCCGTGGGACTCGCTCGTCGCGGAGTACGCGTCGCAAACTCACATCAGCGGCGCCACCACCGATTCCGAGGGTACGTGCTTCCTGGGGGTCCCCTCCGCAGGCGAATACCGCGTCATCGTGAGGTGGTTCGACCCCACACAGGGTGTCTACGCCTATGTCGGCCACCGGGTCGGCGCCGAGGAATTCGTCGACGGCCTGGCCGTCCGCCCCGTCGGCCTGCACAAGACCCTGCGGAACGACGGGACGGTGCACTATGCGAATGCGGAGGTGGCCTCCCCCTTCGGAGGCTAGGGTAGTCACGGACGAAGCTCGGGATCATGGCCTCGATCGGCCGGTGTGACAGAGTCGACGGCGGCCTCGGGATCCACCCCTTGAATGCCGAAGTCCCGTATCCCCTGACCGCGCGGTAGGCGGTCCTTTCCACACCGACCCCCGCCGCCGGAGGCCTGCGCCGGCGACGGGGGGTCTTCGGGTCAGGTTCTCCTCCGATCGGGTTCGACCCGGGGAGGTGGCGAGGCGTGATGCTCGGAGCCTGCTCGCGCCGCTTCAGGCCGCCTAGACGCGCTTCCATCGCACGCCCTGCGGCGTGTCCTCGAGGACGACCCCGCCCTCGCGGAGGCGGTGGCGGATCTCGTCGGCCTTCTTGAAGTCGCGCG
>JAKEFM010000039.1 GCA_022616055.1 Planctomycetota bacterium | reverse complement strand
GACCGAGTCCTCGCCGCGCTCGATCGCCTCCGCAGACGTCGATGGCGACGGAGACCTGGACCTCGCGCTCGCCTCGTGGGAAGCCGACCGGGTTTCGGTCCTCATCAACAAGGGCGATGGCGCGTTCGAGAGAGGCGAGAGCCTCCTCGCAAGCACGTGGCCCTGGTCCGTGACGCCCGCCGACCTCGACGGCGATGGCGACCTCGATCTCGCGGTGCCGAACCGCAGGGTCGACTCGGTCTCGATCCTCCTCAACGCGGGGACGGGCGTCTTCGGCGAGCCCCGGGACTTCACCGTGGGCGACTCGCCCCGGCAGGCGGCTGCGGCCGACCTCGACGGCGACGGGGACATCGATCTCGCCGTCGCGAACGACCACTCCTCCAGCCTCTCGGTCCTCCGGAACCAGGGCGGCGGGGCGTTCGAGCCGCACGACGAGTACCGGAGCGGAGGAGTGTCGCGCTGGGTTGCGGCGCTCGACGTGAACGCCGATGGGGACATCGACCTCGCCGTCGCGAACGCCACGGGTTCCGCCGCGGCGGGGAGCGTTTCCATCTTCTCGAATCGGGGGGACGGCCGGTTTGATGCGTTGAGCGACTTGAACCTCCCGGGGCTCCTCGAGTGCATCGTGGCCGCCGACGTCGACGGCGATGGGCGCACCGACCTCGCCCTCGCCGGGCAATCCGGGGCCTACCTTCTTTTTCAAGAGGAGGTCGGCTTCCAGGGCCCGGCGCACCTCCCGGTGGACCCCTATCTCCTCGGCGTCGAGGCGGTGGACCTCGACTCGGACGGGGACCTCGACCTCGTCGGGGCCGGAAGCGGCTCCGTCTTCGCCTGGCGGAACGACGGGGCGCGCGAGTTCTTCCCCGCCGCCGCCATCGAAGACACCGGCGCCGAGGCCATCGCCGTCGGCGACCTCAATCTGGATGGAGTCCTCGACCTCGCCGCCGCCGCCGAGAGATCGGGCGAAGCAGTCGTCCTCCTCGGGAAGCTCAGACCGGCTGCAAGCACGGACTTCGACCGCGACGGCGTGCCGGACGAGTGCCAGGAGCGCACGTTCCGTCGGGGCGACGCCGAACCGGAAGGCTTCCACAACATCACGGACGCGGTCCTCGTCCTCGTCTATCTCTTCCTCGGAGGAAGGGAGCCGTCCTGCCTCAAGGCGGCCGACATGAACGATGACGGCGGCGTGGACGTGAGCGACCCGGCCTTCCTCCTCGGGTACCTCTTCCTCGGCGGGCCGCAGCCGCCGCCTCCTTTCGAGGCGTGCGGGCTCGACCCCACGCCGGATGAGCTCTCCTGCGATTCCATCCTTCGTTGCCCGGAGGGCGCATGACGCGCGCCGCCGTCCCCGTAGCTCTCCTCCTCGGCTCCCTCCTCGTCCCCGGCGAGGCGGCGGCGCACGGCATCGTCATCTCCGAAGTCCTTTGCGATCCTCCGCCGGGCCTCCCGCAGTTCATCGAGCTCTCGAACACTTCTGCCGAGGCGGTCGACCTGGGCGGCTGGGCGCTCTCGGGCGGCGCCGCCCACACCTTCCCTCAAGGCTTCCGCCTTCCGGGCCTCGCGCGCTGCGTCCTCGCCGCCGACCTCGACCGCTTCCGCACCGCCTACGGCTTCGCACCCGACGGCGTCTTCCTGGGCAACCTCCCGAAGACTGGAGGCTCGCAGACCCTCCGGGACGAGCGCGGAGAGTTCGTGGCCCGTGCCGAATACGCCGCCGAGCCGGGCTCCCTCGCACGGGGCGGCGGCGCATCGCTCGTGCTTCGCGCGGGGCACGTCGATGGGGCGGACCCGCCGGCGT
>JAKEFM010000319.1 GCA_022616055.1 Planctomycetota bacterium | reverse complement strand
GAGGAGCACCGCCAGGGCCGCTCTCCGGTTCATGGCCTGTCTCCGAAAGACGAATTCCGGATCCCGGATCCCGGGCAGAGACATCCCCCCTGTGGTCCCCCCGAGGGGGACGGGGCGCCTTCCCCCGGGGAAGGACCGGGATGGGGACCTTTCTTCCCGGGATCCGGGATTCGGGATCCGGGACTCAGGGTTCTAGTCCGCAACGAACACCCCATCCCCTCCCGCGCCGTCGCCCTCGTTCCGGATATCCCCCGGCTCCGGCTCGCGGAGGCTGTTCGGACCGGCTCCGTGGAACTCGACGTCGCCGCCGTGGCCGTTCGGCCTGCCGCCCCGGGCGAAGACGGTGCCCTTGTTCAGGATGAGCCCCCCGGAGTGGACCCCGCCGACGACCGAGTCGCTGTCGAGCAGGACGGCGATCGGGACCGCGCCCGCCTGGAAGATCGGGACGGTCGACCAGTGGGCGTCGCCGCCGAGGCCCGAGACGCTGTCGCCGCCCGAGGCGTCGAGGATCGCGCCGGCCTCGAGCGTGATCGCGCCGCCGGTGGCGTTGGCGTTCGCGTCCGTGACGACCCAGACCAGGCCGCCGAGGCCGCCCGTGCCGCTGCCCAGCGCGAAGCCCCCTCGAGCCGTCATCGATCCGCCCATGGACACCGCGCCCTCGGGGACCTCGAGATGGACGGTTCCGCCTCTTCCGGCGGTTGCCGTCCCCGCGGAATCGCCCCCGTCGGCGACCACGAGCGACGAAGGACTCAGCGTGATCGAGCCGCCGGTCCCGGCGAGCGGGCCGATCGAATCGAACCAGGCGGCGAAATCCGCCGTTCCTCCGGCGCCCCCCGTGGCGGAGGCCGAACCCAACGTCGCCGATCCGCCGGACACCCGGACGCTCCCCGCGACGGCGAGATCGCCGCCCAGGACGTCGCAGACCGCATTGAAAGCGCCCCCCGGTCCGCAAGCGCCCGCCGAGCCGCCGCCGGCGGCCTCGAACGTCCCCGCCAGCGAGATCCCGCCGTTCGAGGCGATGAAGTCGTGGGATCCGCCCCGCCCCCCGGCCACGTCGCCTGCTCCGCCGTCGGCGGCGTACCGCCCCAGCTGGAGCGACAGCGACGTGACCGGGGCCGTCATGCCGATGTAAACCTGTCCTCCGCGTCCCCCTCGGATCTCTCCGCCCGACGCGGACGCGGAACCGCCCCGTCCGTCCATCGTTCCGAAGAGACGCACCGGGAGCGCGTTGTCGATCGCGAGGACGCCTCCGTCGCCTCCGACGGCGCCGGCGCCCGTCGTCGAGGCATTGCCGCCGCGGAACCGGATCGCGGAGTCGACGGTGATTTCGTTCCGAGCGAAAATCGCAATCGAG
>JAKEFM010000318.1 GCA_022616055.1 Planctomycetota bacterium | reverse complement strand
TGCACGCCGCTCCCGGCGGGCCCGGTCTTCCCGATTCCCGCGTGCCTGTCGGCCCCGTACCTCGCCCTCACCCTCGACACGACCCTCGCGCCGGGCCCGATCCCGGCGCTCACCGTCTCGAACGGGATCGCGACGGCGGACATCTCGACGGGGCTCTGCACCTGCCTCGTCTCCCCGCCCGCCGCGCTGACGACGACGGACATCGACTTCGCGGACGTCCCCTGGTCGTATGGAGCCGGCTGCGGCTGTGGCCCGCCGACGATCGGAACCGCCGGCGGGTACCCGGTCCTCGGGAGCGGAGGATTCGCGATCACGGCCTCCGGGGTCGGGCCCGGCGTCGCCCTCGCCGCCCTGTTCCTCTCCTTCGCGCCGGCGGCGATCCCGGTCGCCCCGCCCTGCACGCTCCACCTCCTGCCGCCGATCTTCTTCCTCGCGCCGGCGGTGCCGGTGATCCCGAGCGGGACCGGCGCGTGTCCGGGGACCGCCTCCTACCCGCTCCCCGTTCCTGCCGGCCAGCCGTCGCTCGTCGGCCAGACTCCCCACTTCCAGTGGGCGTTCCTCCCGGCCCCGACGCCCGCGGGCTTCGAGGTCTCCGACGGTCTGGAGGTGGTCGTGGGTTTTCCGTAGGCGATCCCGCGCCTTGATCTAGGCTCGATCGCCTCAAGAATGCCCCCCATGCGCCGGCCCTCCACCCCGGAGCCCCTGAAGGGGAAGGGTTGAAGCTCCGCGCCATCGCCGCGGCGTGGCTCGGTCCCGCGGTCGTCGGCGGTCTCGTCTCGGGGATCTGGGTCCTCGCGAGGAACGCGGGAGGGGGAGTGTCCTGGGAGGCCCGACTCGTCCTGCTCGGCGCCCCGCTCCTCCTCTTCGCCGCCTTCGCTGCCGTTACCGCCGTCCTCTCGATCCCACTGGTCTGGCGCTTCCCGGCCCTTCGGGAGGCGCGCCTCCATGCGGCGCCCGCCGGATTCGTTCTCGGATTCTGGTTCGCGAACGCGGCGGGACGGAGCCTCGAGATCGGGAGACCGACGCGGATGGCGGCGTGCGCGATCCTCGGCGTCCTGCTGGGGTGGACGGCCTACCGGATCGCCCGCTCCTCCCTCTCGAGGGCGGTGGGGCGGGGGCTCGCCTCGCTCGGCCTGATCGGGATCCTCGGGTTCGCCGGAGGCGCCGCCTCGCTGCGGCTCGGGGCCTCCGAGCAGGGAGGCCGCCGGGATCCGCGCGACGACGTGCCTCGCTTCCCCCCGCTCCCGAATCCTCCCGAGCGACACCCGCTGAGCGCCCGCGTGATCGTCCTCGGGCTGGACGG
>JAKEFM010000317.1 GCA_022616055.1 Planctomycetota bacterium | reverse complement strand
TCGAGGCCGGCCGGGAGGCGTACGTCCTGAAGGGGGAGTTCCCCCGGGGCGGGCAGATCCTCGCCCGCCGGGAGCACTTCCGGGTCCTGCGGCCGGGGACGAAGGGGGCGGCCGGGTTCCGGTCGATCCCCGGGATGTCCCCGAACCCCCGCGGGCGGGAGTCGGGGTCGTGAGGCACGCCGGCATCTCGATCCGGTTCGCGCCGGGGAAGTTCACCATCTCGCTGGTCGACCACGGGGTCCCGGTCCGGGACCGCCTGCGGATGCCGGCGGCGAAGTTCCTGCGCGCGGTGGGGCTGACCCCCGCGGCGCTTCGCCGGGCCGCCCTCGAGATGGAGGCGGAGGAAGAGGGGGAGGACCCCTGCGAATGCGAGGGGTGCCGGGAGCGCTGGACGTCGGGGGACAACTAGAGTAGGATTGCGGACCGGGGAAGGGTAGACGGGAGACGAAGCGATGAACGAGAGCCTGATCAGGCGGACCGCGGACCTTGAGAAACGAGTTCGGCGGTACCAGAACTCGGCGGCGAGGGAGGGGGCCCTCCTCCGGAAGATCGCCGAGTTCGTTCCCGCGGACCTGGAGACGGACGGGAAGGTCGTCGAGGGGGAGGAGTACGACTACGGGAAGAGCCGGAACCCCCTGGCCGGGCCCGAGGACGAGACGTACTACGTCCGTCTCTTCCTGACGGCCGAGGAGGCTGAGCGGGTCCGGGGCTGCGGCCTCTCCCGGCATTGGACGAAGAAGCTCGACGCGGGGGACGGGAACCCCCACACGTCGTACACTGCGGAGGTACTCGTCGGGACCGACCCGGTGAACCCCGAGGTCCGGCTGGTCGCCCGGGTCATCCTGTACGTCGCGGGGCTCCCGGAGTCCTGCGCCCTGATCACCGAGGAAGTCGAGACTCCGGCGATGACGATTCCGGCCGGGAAGAAGAAGGTCTTCCGGGTCCAGTGCGGGCCCGCTCCCGAGGTGAAGCCGCCCGCCGAGCTCGAGGTCGTCGCGGTCGAGGAGTCCACGGTCAAGGCGTCCGACGTCACCGCCGCGAAGGCCG
>JAKEFM010000316.1 GCA_022616055.1 Planctomycetota bacterium | reverse complement strand
GTCGCGGCGGTGAGCGACCTCAACCAGGACGGCTACGACGACGTCCTCGTCGGCGCCCCCTTCGCGGCGCCGACGGGCCTCACGTGGCAGGGGGAGTCCTACCTCGTCCACGGGAGCCCCGGCCTCCAGCCGGTCGTGCACCTCGGAGCGCTCGGGTTCGGAGGCTCGAAGTTCCGCGGCTCCGCCGCGAACGAGCTCTCCGGCTACGAGGTCGCCGAGGCGGGGGACGTGAACGGGGACGGGATCCCCGACCTCCTCATCGGCGGCTGGCTGTCGAGCCCGGCGGGGCGCGCCTACGTCGTCTTCGGCTCGGCCTTCTCCGGCGGCTCGGTCACCTCCTACGGGACGGGCTGCCCGGGGACCGGCGGCATCACCCCCGTGCTGGGGGTCTCCGGCGGCGACCCCGTCGTCGGGGATCACGCGACCCACATCTGGATGACGGGCCTCGTCTCGAGCTCGTTCGCATTCCTGATCTGGGGGAACGCCTCCGCCAACTTCCCGCTGCCGGGTCCCTGCGCGGCCCCGGTGCCGGGCGGGTGCACGCTGCTGATCGATCCCGGAGCCGTGCTCTTCTTCCTCCGGGAGGTCGGCGTGACGGGGTCCTGCGGCCGCGTCTACTCCCCTCACCCGATCCCACCCACGCCGTCCATCGCGGGCGCCCAGATCTTCGTGCAGGGGGGGGCGTTCGACGTGCAGGGGACGTTCTGCCTCGCGTCGCTCACGAACGCACTCGACGTCGTCATCGGACCGTAGGACAGTAGGACTGCCTAGGGTGGCCGGGGGGTTCCTCGAACCCCCGGCGCCGGGAGGGACAAGCAGATGAGGGGCCTCCCGCTCGCCGAACCACGCGGGCGGGCCCCATGGGTAGGTACAGGGCGAAGAGAGAGGGATCGGGTCCAGGCCCATGTTCAGCCGCCGTCTCGAGCAGAAGCGCCGTCTCATGGCGGTGCTCGACCTCGCGATCATCGCGGGGGCCTTCCTCCTCGCCTGGGAAGGGCGCGTCCTCCTCGCCAAGGCCGCCGGGGAGCGCCTCCCTCCCCTCCAGCGTGCGATCTCGGGCGGGGACCTCCTCCCCTTCGTCCTCCTCCTTTGGGTCGTGGCGTTCCGGGTCACCCGGTACCACGCCGACATCTTCGTCCGCCGGTCGTTTTCCCGGCGCGTCGGGAGGATCCTCCAGACGAACCTCGTCGGCTTCCTCCTCCTCTCCGTCTTCCTCTTCCTCACGCGGCGTCCCCACACGAGCCGGGCCCTCATCGCGCTCTTCCTCTCCTTCTCGACCGTGGGCCTCCTCGCGGGGAGGCTCCTCGCGGAGGGGCTGGCGCGGCGCGCGAGTCGCCGGGAGGGCCTGCGTCGGCTCCTCGTCTTCGGAGGCGACCGGCACGCGCGCCAGTTCGTCCGGACGGTGAACTCCCATCGCGAGCTCGGGGCGGAGGTCGTCGGGATCGTGCACGAGCGCTCCGGGCACGCGGAGCGCCTCCTCGAGGGGGCGAGGGTCCTCGGGGGTCCGAGGGAACTCGGCGCGATCCTCGACCACCAGGTGGTCGACGAGGTCGTCTTCGCCGTCGACCGTTCCTCCCTCGGCCAGATCGAGGACGCGATCTGGACGTGCGAGGCCGCAGGGGTGCGCGCGACGATCGTCGCGGACTTCTTCGACCTGCGCATCGCCCGTCCGCGGATGGACGAGATCGGGGGGATCCCGCTGATCTCCTTCGAGACGACGGTCGCCAGCGAGGGGCAGGCGCTCGTCAAGCGGGCGATCGATCTCGTCGTCGCGAGCGTCGCGACGATCGCGCTGCTCCCCGTCATGGGCGTCTGCGCCCTCGCGGTCCTCCTCGACGACGGCGGGCCGATCCTCTACCGGCAGGTGCGCGGCGGGCTCCAGGGACGCCGCTTCTCGATCTGGAAGTTCCGGTCGATGGTGCGGGGCGCGGAGGCGATGCTCCCCGCCCTCCTCCAGCGCAACGAGCGGGAC
>JAKEFM010000315.1 GCA_022616055.1 Planctomycetota bacterium | reverse complement strand
TCGCTCCTCCGGGAACCCAGGCGATGCCTCCCGCCTCCCGCCCCCTGCTCGCCGCCGCCGCGATCAGGCAGCGACGCCCGAAAGTTGCTCAGGCTCTCAGTACACCTCGACCGGCGTCCCCGAGTCGGGGACCAGGTCGTAGAGCTCGACGACGTCGCGGTTGTGGAGCCGGATGCACCCCTCCGAGACGCGGCTCCCGACGGCGTCCTCGCGCTCGGTGCCGTGGATCCCGTACTCGAGTTTCTGGTCGTCCGCGCGGAATCCGAGCCAGCGCGACCCGAGCGGGTTCCTCGGATCCCCCGCCGGAATCGGCGGCCTCGGCTTCCACCAGACGGGATTCGCGACCTTCTCGCCGATCGTGAACCGGCCCGTCGGGGTCTCGGCGTCCTCCCGCCCGATGCCGACGGGATAGACCCGGACGATCACGTCGCCGAGGTAGGCGAACGCCGCGAACGAGGCGCGGTGGACCACGACCCTCAACGAGTCGGTCGGGACCCGCAGCCGCTCCCCCGGGACGAGGAGGTCCCCGCTCTTCCGGTTGACGGCGCGCAGGAGCCCGATGCCGTGCTGGACCCCCCGCGCCGCGGCGAATCTCTTCGCGATCTTGTGCCAGGAGTCCCCCTTCTCGACGACCACCTTCTCGCTCCGCCAGGTCCCGCTCGGGTTGAAGACGAGCTCCTTGTTCACCCCCTCGAGCGCCTCGGAGACCGGCCGCATCTCGGCGTACGGGGCCTTCGCGGCCGCCATCGCCTCGAGCTGGCGCACGAGCCCCGCCGCCGCCTGCGGGAGATCGCCTCCCTTGCGCAGCGACTCCGCCGCGGCGACCGCGGCGGACACCCGGTCGGGCGCCCGCGCCGCCTCCGGACCCGCGCTCGCCTCGGCCGTCGGCCGCCGCTCTTCCCCCGCGGGAGCCTCCTCCTTCCGCGCGGGGGCGTCCGAGCGGACGACCTCCCCGGCGACGCGGGCGGAGGCCTCCAGCGCCTCGCCTCCCGGCACCGCCGGCTCCGGGAGCCGCGTCGCGAGGGGGACGGCCCCTCCCTCCGCTCCCGGGCCGCGGGTCTCGCCGCGGAAGAGGCGGCTCAGGCCGAACGCCGCCGCGAAGGCCGCGGGGATCAGCAGGAGGAGGTGGGTCCGTCGCATGAGGGTCGCCTCGTTCCGCGGGACGCCGTCGGGCGCCGCCCGGCGCCCGGCTGCAAGAGGTCCCCGCGAGGGCCGTGTAGAGGTTGGGTCAGGAACCCTTCGTGCAAGTGGGCGCCTCCCGGCGGGGGGCGAAGGACCCGGAGGTCCGACCGCACCCGCCGGAAATCGGCTCCCGATTTCAGCCGTATCGGTTCTCTGCGCACTTCTCTATCACGCACTCCGCAGGGGCCCGATTCTTCGCTTGAGCGGGCGCGGATTTTAGGTGTCGATCCCCCGGAAACAAGGACGCCGGCGGAGGCGACCGGGTCAGGTCCGGGACGCGAGCGCGCGCCCGATCCGCAGCGCGACGCGCCCCGCGCCGTCGGGGAGCTCGAACTCCGACCATCCCGCGCCGTCTCCCGGCGCGAAGCGGAGGCCCCCCTCGGCGAGCGTCTCCCCGCGCACGAGGCTCCCGTGCGCCTCGAGGGACCGCCGCACGAGAGGACCCGCGTCCTCGCGGACGTCGACCCGGATCCGGTCGCTCACGTGGAGCCCGGCCTCCTTCCGCAGGTTCTGGATCCGGCTGACGAGGTCCCGGGCGAGCCCCTCGAGGAGGAGGGGCTCGGTCACCTCCGTGTCGAGCGCGACGACGAGGTCCCCCTCCGCCTCGACGCTCGTCCCCGCCGGGGCCTCGATCGTGAAGCGGAGGTCCTCGGACTTGAGCGGCATCCGCTCCCCGTCGAGGTCCAGGGCGACGCCGCCCTCCCCCTTTCCCGACCGGAGTTCCCAGAGGAGCCCCAGGATCGAATCCTCGGGCTTCGCCAGCATCCGCTCGAGGACCTTCACGCGGGAGCCGAGCTTCTTCCCGACGACGGCGTAGTTCGGCTTCGCGCGAAGCGCCATCCCCACCGGGCGGCCCTCGAGCACGCCGATCTCCTTCACGTTGAGCTCGTCTCGGACGAGCCCGGCGAAGGTCTCCTCCCGAAGCGCCCGGACGGCGACCTCCCCGCCCCAGACCTGGAGGAGCTTCAGGGGCTGACGGACCCGCCGCTTCGCGCGCTCCCGCAGGGCGTGGCCCATCCGGCAGACGCGGAGCACGACGTCCATCGCCGCCTCGAGCGACGGCTCCCGCTTCGCGGCGTCGGCCTGCGGGAAGCGGGCGAGGTGCACGGACTCCTTCCCGCCGGAGAGACGGCCGTGGATCTCGTCGGAGAGGAAGGGGGCGATGGGGGCGAGCAGACGGCAGGTCGTCTCGAGCGCGGCGTGGAGCGACGCGAAGGCGCCGCGGGCGCCCGCGCCCCCCTGCCAGAACCGGTCCCGGCTGCGGCGGATGTACCAGTTCGAGACGTCCTCGACGACGAACCGCTCGATCGCGCGGCACGCGCCGGTGAGGTCGTAGGCCTCGAACGCCTCCCCGACGGCGAGGACCGTCGAGGCCCTCCGCGAGTCGATCCAGCGGTCGAGCGGCTCCGGGTCCGGCCTCGTCCCTCCCGGTCCCCACCCCTCCACGTTCGCGTAGCGCGCGAAGAAGTTGTAGGAGTCGGCGACCTTCCGGAGGAAGCCGTGCCGGACGTCCGACACCCCGGCCGGGTCGAACTTCCTCGGCAGCCACGGGGCCGAGGTGCCGAGGAGGTACCACCGCAGGCTGTCGGCCCCGTCGCGCTTGAGCACCTCCCACGGATCCGAGGCGTTCCCCAGCCGCTTCGACATCTTCTTCCCCTCGCGGTCGAGGACGAGCCCGTTCACGAGGCAGGTCCGGTAGGCGCCCCCCTCGGGGAGGGCGAGGGCGGGGTCCTCCTCCCCGCGCGCGCGGTCGACCCCGGTGAGGAAGGTCCCGATCGCGTGGAGCGTGTAGAACCACCCGCGCGTCTGGTCGAGCCCCTCGGCGATGTAGTCGGCGGGGAACTGCTCGCGCACGCGCTCGCGGTTCTCGAAGGGCCAGTGGTACTGCGCCACCGGCATCGCCCCGGAGTCGAACCAGCAGTCGAGCACGGAGGCGACGCGCCGCATCGAGCCGGGGCACTCGAGGCATCGGAAGGCGATCCCGTCGACGGCGGGGCGATGGAGGTCGAGGTCGCGCGGCAGCGAGCCCGCGCGCTTGCGCAGCCCCTCGAGGGAGCCGAAGACCTCGACGTGCCCCTCTTCCCGGTCGCAGAACCAGATCGGGAGGGGCGTCCCCCAGTAGCGCTCGCGAGAGATCGCCCAGTCGACGTTCCCCTCGAGCCAGTCCCCGAACCGACCCGTCCCGACCTCGGGAGGGACCCACCGGATGCGCCGGTTGAACTCGACCAGCTCCTTGCGGTAGGCGGTCGTCCGCAGGAACCAGGCGGGGGTCGCGAAGTAGAAGAGCGGGGTGTCGCAGCGCCAGCAGAAGGGGTAGGCGTGCTCCACCTGGTCGCGGCGCAGGAGGAGCCCCCTCCCCTTGAGATCGGCGAGGACGCCCGAGTCGGCCTCCTTGAAGAAGGTCCCCGCCGGGACGGGCCCCCCCTCCGCGAAGCGCCCGTCCGTCCCGACCGCCGCGACGACGGGGAGGCTCTCGCGCGCGGCGAGCGCGTGATCGTCGGGGCCGTAGGCGGGCGCGACGTGGACGATCCCGGTCCCCTCCTCCGCGCTCACGAACTCGGCGGCGTGGACGCGGTGCGCGTTCCCCTCGGACGGGGTCCACTCGCCGGTCGGGAGGCGCGGGAGGCGATCGATCGGGAAGAGGGGCTCGTAGCGGGTGCCCGCGAGCGCGGCGCCGTCGGTCTCCTCGAGGACCTCGAAGTCCCCCGCCGGGAAGAGGGAGGCGAGCCGGTCGCGCGCCGCGACGAACTCCTTCCCCGCCCGCCGCACGCGCGCGTAGCGCAGCTTCGGGTGGACGGCGAGCGCGACGTTGCTCGGGAGGGTCCACGGGGTCGTCGTCCATGCGGCGAGATAGCGGCCGGGGCTCCCCGCGACCCGGAAGAGGACCGTGACCGAGGGGTCGGTCACATCCTTGTAGCCGAGGCCCACCTCGTGGCTCGAGAGCCCCGTCCCGCAGCGCGGGCAGAAGGGGATCACCTTCCTCCCGCGGTAGAGGAGGCCGCGGGCGTGGAACCGCGAGAGGAGGTACCAGACCGACTCGATGTAGTCGTTCGAGCAGGTCATGTAGGGATCGCGGTAGTCGAGCCAGTACCCGATCCGCTCCGAGAGGGACTCCCACTCCTCCTTGTGGCGGAGGACCGACTCGCGGCAGAGGCGGTTGAACTCGGCGATCCCGAACTTCTCGATCTCCCCCTTCCCGGAGAGCCCGAGGCTCTTCTCGACCTCGATCTCGACGGGGAGGCCGTGGGTGTCCCATCCGGCCTTCCGCAGGACCCGGCAGCCCTTCATCGTGCGGTAGCGGCAGACGACGTCCTTGAGGGTCCGGGCGATCACGTGGTGGATCCCGGGCCGCCCGTTCGCGGTCGGAGGCCCCTCGTAGAAGACGAAGGGGGGCGCGCCGGCGCGCGCCGCGAGGGCCTTCTCGAAGAGCCCCTCCGCCCGCCAGCGCTCGAGGAGACCGCGCTCGAAGGCGTCCGCCTCCCGCAGGTCCTTCTCCTCGACCTCCCGGAAGGCGGGCGCGCGCCCGCTCACCACCGCTCGACCTCCAGCGCGGCGAGGATCTTCTCGGCCGCGGCGAGCGCCCGGCGCCCGTCCTCCCCGCTCGCGGGCGGGCCTTCGTTCCCTCCCGCCTTCCCTTGGACCGCCGCGACGAAGGCCTTGAGCTCCTCGCGCAGCGGCTCCGTCTCCTCGACCTTCATCTCCTGGACCGTCACCCCCCCGTCCTCGAGCAGCTCGAAGGCGTTCCCCCCGGCGACCGGATCGACCTCCTTCAGGCGCTCGCGCGCCCCCTCCCAGTTCGGGCCCTTCCGGACGACGAGGGAGTAGCCCTTGCCGAAGTCGAGGGAGGCGTAGGAGTCGGGGGAGAAGAGGCGGACCCGGCGCATCGGCGTGAGGGAGACGCGGCTCGCCGTCAGGTTCGCGACGCAGCCGCCGCGGAACCGGATGCGGGCGGAGACGAGGTCCTCCCGGTCCGTCAGGACGGAGACGCCGACGGCGTCGATCGAGACGATCTCGTCGCGGACGATCTCGAGGACCAGGTCGAGATCGTGGATCATCAGGTCGAGGACGACCCCGATGTCGGTCGAGCGGAAGGAGAAGGGGGCGAGGCGGTGGGCCTCGATGAAGCGGGGGGCGACGGCGAGGTCGCGGATCGCCGCGATCGCGGGGTTGTAGCGCTCGACGTGGCCGACGGAGAGGAGCGCCCCCCCCGCCGCGGCCGCCGCGAGGAGCCGGTCGGCCTCCTCCGTGCTCGGGGCGATCGGCTTCTCGACGAGGGTCGCCACGCCGCGGCGCAGGAACGGGAGCGCCGTCTCGACGTGGGCGGCCGTCGGGACGGCGACCGTGACCGCGTCGAGGTCCGACGGGAGGTCCTCCAGTCGCGCGAGGGCGGGGACGCCGAGGGGTCCGGCGATCTCGCGGGCCCGCTCCTCGCGCGCGTCGACGACGGCGACGAGCTCGACCCCCTCGATCTCGCTGAGGATCCGCGCGTGGTGGCGGCCGAGGTGGCCGACCCCGACGACGGCGACCCGGACCAGGCGGCTCACGCGTCGACCAGCGTGAAGAGGAGCTGGGCCTCGCAGACGACCTTGCCGCCGACCTTCCCGGTCCCGAGCACCTGGCCGATGTTGTTCTTCACCTTGAGCGTCTCGACCTCGATGCGCAGCTGGTCGCCGGGGACGACGGCGCCGCGCAGCTTCACGCGATCGATCGCCCAGAGGACCGCGAGCTTCCCCGTGTTCTCGAGCTTCCGGAGGAGGAGGACCCCGGCGAGCTGGGCCATCGCCTCGAGCTGGAGGACCCCCGGCATCATCGGCGCCCCGGGCCAGTGCCCCTGGAAGAAGGGCTCGTTGATCGACACGTTCTTGATCGCGACGGCGCGCTGGTAGCCCTGGAGCTCGAGGACCCGGTCGATCAGGAGGAAGGGGTAGCGGTGCGGCAGGAGGCGCATGATCTCCCGCACGTCGAAGCCGCTCTCGGGGGCGATCTTCCCCGCCCCCTCGCGGACCTCGCGCTCCTCGGCGAGGCGGCGCACGAGGAGGGCGTTCGTCCCGTGGCCCGAGCGCGTCGCGATCACGTGGGCCCGGAGGTCCGCCCCGACGAGGAAGAGGTCGCCGATGAGATCGAGGACCTTGTGCCGCACGTGCTCGTCGCGGAACCGCATCGGCGGGGTCTCCCCGTTGCCGCCGAGGACGACCGTGTTCTCCGGGTTCGCCCCCTTGCCGAGCCCCCTCCCCTTCAGCTCCTCGATCTCGGAGGCGAGGCAGAAGGTGCGGGCCGGCGCGATCGTCTCGACGAAGTCCTTCGCGTCGAGGCGGTAGACGAAGGACGAGGGGGGGATCGTCGGGGAGCCGAAGTCGGCGACGTACTCGATCGTCAGCCCCTCCTCCTGGGGGAGGGCGACGAGGGTGACCCCCCGCTCCCGGACGAAGATCGGCTCGTCGAGGATCAGCTCCTTCTTGTGGGCCCGCTGCTCGGCGATGCCGGCAGATAGGAGAAGTTCGACGAAGGGGCGGGCCGATCCGTCCCCGGCGGGGATCTCGGGCCCCTCGATCTCGACCCGGAGGTTGTCGACGCCGAGACCGTGGCAGGCGGCGAGGAGGTGCTCGACCGTGTCGACCTCCGCCTCCCCGTGACGCAAGGTCGTCCGGCGCAGGGCGTTCGGGGCGATCGACTCCGCCCGGGCCGGGACCTCCGGGGCGTCGGCGAGATCGACCCTCTCGAAGAGGACGCCGGCGTCGGGAGCGGAGGGGCGGAGCACCATCCGGACGCGCTGGCCCGAATGGATTCCCACCCCGGAGATCTCGACCGGGGTGCGGATCGTCTGCTGGGGTCGCTTCGACACGTGGCAACGTCCGTCCCCGCACCCGCTTACGACCCGCGGGCAGGCGGCATCCCCCCCCGGGTGGACCCATCTGGCGGGGCGCGCCCGGTCCGCCGGTCTCCTCCCTCCCGGGAGGCGAGCGCGTGGACCGGCTATTCAGCGGTTGAGGAGCCTAGTCACCTCGGGGGTGATGTCAAGTTCAGGGCGGGAGTAGAGGACCGTGCGCAGGCCCGCCATCTGGCTGCGCTCCTCGAGGCTCCGGGCCTCCGCGGGGTCGGTCTTGTCCATCTTCAGGACGAAGTCGAGCCCCTTCGCGCCGGCGACCTCGGCCACCACCCGGCGGATGTCCTCGTAGGCCCCGAGCTTTACCGTCTCCTCCCGCTCCGCGCGGAAGCGCTTCAGGCGCTTCTCGTCGGCCTCCAGCTTGAACATCTCGGCGTCCAGGTCGCGGCGCCTCTCGAAGAACTCCTCCGACTCCCGGTCGAGGATCGCCAGCTCCTTCCCCTTCTTGTTGAGCTCGTCGGCACGAGTCTTGAGCGCCCCGACCCGGGCATCGAGGTTCTTTCGGAACTCCTCGAGGTCGGTCTTGACCTTCCCGTAGCCGCGCAGGCACTCGTTCAGGTCGACGAACCCGACCTGCAGGGGAGCCTGGGCTCCCGCGGGGAGGGAGGAGGTGGCGGCGACCGCGAGGAGGCCGACGGCGGCCGCGAGGAGGAGGGACTTCATGTCGGATCCTTCGGTTGGGACCGGTCAGAAGAAGTTGCCGATCGAGAAGGTGAAGACCTGGGTGTCGTCCGTGCTCTCCTTGCGGAGGGGGACGCCGAAGTCGAGGGTGATCGGGAGCATCGGGGCGAAGGGGAGGCGGATCAGGACCCCGACCCCGCTCGCGAGCCGGAGCTCGCCGAAAGTGTCGTCGCTCAGGTCGAGGCCGAGGAGCCCCGCGTCGAGGAACAGGCGGCCGCGCACCAGCTCGACCTCCTCGAGGCGACCCGGGACCGCCGTCGAGTAGATCGGGAAGCGGTACTCGGCGGAGCCGAGCGCCATCGCCTCCCCGCCGGAGGGCTCGGAGTTCTCCTTCGGGCCGATCCCGCGGAAGTCGAAGCCGCGGACCGTCGCGGGCCCCCCCGCGAAGAGCCGCTCCGTGTAGGGGACCCCCTCGGTGTCGGAGAAGGCGTGCTTCCACGCGAACTGGAGCTGCCCCGAGAGGACCCGCGGCCTCCCCCGCTCGTCCTCGGCGAGGCGGAGGTAGCCGCGGCCGGTCAAGTAGACGTGGTGGAAGTCGAAGTCCCCGCCGAGCGGACCGCCGACGAGCTCGTAGCGGCCGCGCACGGTGAAGCCCTGCGTCGGCTCGACCGGGACGTCGAGGTGCGCGTGGACGAGGTCGATGCGGGCGGAGCGCATCCCCTGCGTCCCGAGCAGCTCCTGGTCGAAGAGGGGCTCCGGGGCGCCGGCGTCCACGTCGTCGACGTCGACCTGCTCGACCCGCGCCGCCACCTCGACGCCGCTCTGGCGGGTGAAGCTCCGCCCGAAGGCCACGTTGATCCCCTCCCGCTCCTCGGCGTAGAGGCCGCTGAAGCCCCGCAGGCGCCGCTCGACGTTGAAGGTGAAGGAGGTCCGCTCGATGTGGTCGCCGAAGAGGTCGGGCTCATGGAAGTGGACGCGGTAGAGGGAGAGGCGGGTCCCGGGGGCGAGCTCGATCTGGACGTCCTGCCCCCCGCCGTGGAAGGCGCGCCCCTCGACGATCTCCCGCAGGGCGCTCCCGAGCGAGGAGGGGGGATGGAGGAGGTCGGCGTTGCGCTTCAGGAGGGAGACGCTGACGAAGGCGCCGTCGACGCTGCTCACCCCGCCGCCGAAGAGGAAGTTCCCCGTCTGCCCCTCCTCGACCTCGATCCGCAGGTCCTTCCACCCCGGCTCCCCCGTGTCGACGAACTTGTAGGTCGTCGAGGGGAGGCCCGAGGCGTCCGTGAAGTAGCGCAGGCCGTCGAGCTGGGCGATCGAGCGGGTGAGCTCCGTCGTGTTCACGTACTCCCCCGGGTAGACGTTGAGCTCGCGGCGGATGACGGGGTCGAGGGTCGCCGCGTTCCCGAGGATCTCGATCGCCCGCAGGCGCGTGCGCTCCCCCTCCCGGATCCTGTAGCGGAGGGCGGCCCGCGCCGTCGTCTCGTCGTAGAGCTCCTCGGGCCGCCCCACCTGGAAGCCGTCGTGGATCGAGGGGTGGAAGGGGTAGCCCCGCTCGCCGTAGTAGCGCGTGAGGGCGAAGATGTCCGCCCCGACCGCCTCGGCGGTGAGGGGCATCCCGGGCTTCAGGCGCAGGAGCGGGAGGAGCTCCTCGCGCGGGAAGGCGCGGTTCCCCTCGATCTCGACGGAGGAGACGACGTAGCGCGGTCCCTCCTCGACGAGGAGCTCGACGTCGACCTGCGTGCGGTCCTCCGAGAAGAGGAGGTCGCGGACCTCGACCTGCGCGTCCCGGTACCCCTCGGCGCGGTAGAAGCGGCGGATCGAGATAAGGTCCTCCTTGAGGACCCGCTCCTTGAACTCGGAGCCCCGGAAGAGGAACCACCCCCCCCGCAGCTGCATGACCCCCCTCAGGTTCTTCCCGAGGCCGAGGAAGGTCCCCGCGGGGAAGGCGCGGTTCCCCTCGATCCGCACGTCGCGCACGCGGACGAGGGGCCCCTCGCTCACCTCGAAGATGACGCGCTGGGCGTCCCGCTCGACGCGCGCGCGGACCTCCGCGAAGAGGTAGCCCTCCTCCCGGTGGAAGCGCTCGAGGCCGGCGCGCACGCGCGCGACGGAGATCTCGTCGAGCGCCTGTCCCGGGACGATCTCGGCGGCCTCGAGGAGCTTCTCGCGCCCGAAGGCGCGGTTGCCGCGGAACGCGATCTCCCGCAGCTTCGGGGCCTCCTCGACGTGGAAGACGAGGCGCACCCCCCCCGGCACCGGCTCCTGCTCCACCTCCGCGCGGATCCGGAGGCGGGTCCAGAGGTCCTTGAGATCGCGCTCGAGCTCCCGGCGGTCGAGGGGGCGGCCCGGGCGCGTCCCGAGGAGGTCGAGGATCACCTTCGTCGAGGTCGTCTTGTTCCCCTCGACCACCACCTCGACGACCGTGTCCTGCTTGGGCGGCCCTGCGCCGAGGAGGAGCGCCGCGGCGAGGGCCAGGAGCCCTCCGGTCATGGGACCGAGAGGGGCTCCGCGGCGGAGAGGGTGGCGCTGTCGAAGCGGACGAACTCCGGAGAGAAACGAAGGCGCACGCTGCCCGTCGGGCCGTTTCGTTGCTTCGCAATGAGGAGCTCCACCGCGCCCGCCGGGTCATCCCGCGCTCCTTCCTTCTCGGTCGAACCCTTGCCGCGGTAGTAGTCCTCCCGGTAGAGGAGGCCAACGACGTCCGCCTCCTGCTCGATCGACCCGGACTCACGCAAGTCGGAGAGACGTGGCCGCTTGTCGTCCCGATCCTCCGGCCCACGATTCAGCTGGGCCAGGGCGAGCACGGGGATCTCCAATTCGCGGGCGAGCGACTTGAGGGAGCGCGAGATCAGAGAGACTTCCTGCTGCCGGCTCTCGACCCACGGAGCGCGAATCAGCTGCAGGTAGTCGACGACGACGAGCCCGAGGGGCGCCCGCCGGTGGAACCTCCTCGTCCGGGCTCGAAGACCGAACGGCGTGAGCTCGGGATCGTCGTCGATGAAGATCGGCAGCTCGGAGAGAGTCGCATCCGCTTCTCCGAGCCGGGCGTACTCCCCGTCCGTCAGGATCCCCATTCGCAGGCGGTGCGCGTCAACGTCCCCGACTGCGCAGAGCATTCGCTGGGCCACTTGATCGCTCGACATCTCGAGGCTGAAGATCGCGACCGCCTTCCCGGAGTTGCGTGCGACATTCCGGGCGATGTCTAGGCCCAACGCGGTCTTCCCCATGCTCGGCCGCGCCGCGAGGATGAAAAGCTCTCCGGGATGGAGTCCCGCCGTCCTCTCGTCGAGATCGTAGAAGCCCGTTGACAGGCCCGTGATGATCCGGCCGCGGGACCGTTGCTCGATGATCTGACCCATCACCTTGCGGAGAACGTCTCGGACGGGGAGCCCCGCACTGCGTGTCCCCTTCGTGGCAAGGTCGAAGATCCGCGCCTCCGCCTGGTCGAGGAGCACTTCGACGGACTCTTTCGGGGTTTCGGTCGAACGGAGGATCTCCGCAGCAGCGTCCCGCAAGCGCCGGAGGGTGGCAAGACGGCGAACGATCCTGGCGTGCGCGAGGGCGTGGGCCGTCGTCGGGACGATCCCCGAGAGTTGGATCAGGTACTCGCGACCGCCGATCGCGTCGAGAAGGCCAAGCCGCGCGAGCTCGTCGCCTACCGTGACGAAGTCGATCCCCTCGTTGCGGTCGTAGACGGCGAGAATCGTCTCAAAGACGCGGACGTGGCGCGGCTCGTGGAAGTCCTCCGCGGCGACCGCCTCGATCAGGTCGGGGATCCCCTCCCGGTCCCGGGCGAGGAGCATGGATCCGAGGACGCACTGTTCGGCCTCGGGATCGTGGAGGAGGTTCGGGGGCTGCGCCACGCTCGTCCGCCCGCGCGCGGGGGGGGGATGCTAGCGTGCGGTTCCGGAACCCGGAAGGCCGCGGCCGCCAGGTCTCGGGACTCCCCGAGTCCCGGCCGATCGGTCGAGCGCGGGGTCGCGGGACCTGGGAAGGTGGCTCCCCGCTCCCCGAGGTCTCACGCCTCTGGGGCGGGCGCCGGCGCGGTCCCCTTCTCCTCGACGACCCAGACCTTCGTCTCGACCTCGACCTCGGGGTGGAGGTGGACGCGGATCGGGAAGACGCCGCGCTCCTTGATCGGGTGCTCGAGGCGGATCTGCTTCTCCTCGACCGGGAGGCCGAGGGCGGCGAACGCCGCCGCGAGCTGGGCCGTTCCGACCGATCCGTAGAGGCGCCCCTCCTCGCCGACCTTCGCCTCGATGTTGACCGCGGCCGCGGCGATCCTCGCCGCCAGCGCGCGGACCGCCTCGAGGCGGGCGGCGTCCTCGACCGCGCGCTTCCCCTTCTCCTTGCCGATCCGCCGGACGTTGTCGGCCGTGGCGGAGACGGCGAGCCGGCGCGGGAGGAGGAAGTTGCGCGCGAAGCCGGGGCGGACGCGGACGACCTCCCCGATCTTGCCGAGCTTCTCGACGTTCTCGCGGAGGAGCACCTGGACGTGGCGGGCCATGGAGGACCTCCCGGGCTAGGCGAGGTAGGGGAGGAGGGAGACGGTGCGCGCCCGCTTGAGGGCGAGCTTGGTGAGGCGCTGGTGGCGGGCGCAGTTGCCCGACCGCTTGCGGGAGTAGATCCGCCCCTGGTTCGAGAGGAGCTTCTGGAGGCGGCCGATGTCCTTGTAGTCGGGGGCCTCGATCCGGTCCGCGCAGAAGCGGCAGCGCCGGCGCTCCCGGAACCGCTTGAAGCCCTTCCCTCCCCGCGCGAGCGGGGTCGCCTCGGGGGGGACCTCGACATCGACGGCGTAGTCGGCCGTGTCGGAGGAACGGCTCTTGGGATCGGGGATCATGCGCGGGTCTCCTCGGCCGCCGGCGCCGCGGCGACCGGCTCCTCCGTCCGGGGCGGCGGGGCGGGCTCGATCGTCGCCTCCCCCTCCTCGCCCCGCGCCGGGGGCGGCGCCTCGAAGGCGGAGGGGGGGACCGCCTCGACGACGAGGGTGAGCACGCGGAGCACCGCCTCCGTCAGGTAGAGGTCGTGGAGGAGGGGCGTGATCTTGTCGGGGGTCGTCTCGAAGTAGGCGAGAAAGTAGGTCGCCCGCTTCTGCCCCCGGATCTCGTAGGCGAGCTTGCGCTCGTCCCAGACGCGGGCGACGAGGACCTTCCCCCCGTGCTTCTCGAGGAGGCCCGTCACCTTCTGCTCGATGGCCGCGCCGTCCTTCTTCGCCTCCCGGTTGTCGAGGAGGATCATCGCCTCGTAGATCTTCGGCTTCACGCCTCACCTCCCGGGGGCGCCTCGCCCTCGGGTCTGCGGTTCACCTCGTTCATCAACGTCGCGACGCTCGTCCCGTCGAGCCAGCGCCGGGCGGCGTCGGCCGCCCGCTCGAAGGCGGCCTCCATCGCCGGGCGCTCCGCGGGCGCGGACCTCCCGAGCACGTGCGGGACGGCGTCGCCGGGGACGGAGCCGATCCCGACGCGCAGCCGGGCGAAGCCCGTCGTCCCGAGCCTCCCGATCACCGACTCGAGTCCATGGTGGCCCCCGGCGCTCCCCTCCGCCCTCAGCCGCAGGCGGCCGACGGGGAGGTTGAGATCGTCGCAGACGACGAGGAGGTCCCCGGGGCCCGCCCCGTGGACTTCGCACGCCTTCGCGACCGCGTCACCCGATAGGTTCATGAACGTCTTCGGCTTGAGGAGGAGGAATCCGCCCGCCGGGTCCGCCGCGACCTCCGCCGGGGGGACCCGCCCCCACCGAGGCTTCCCGAACGCGAGGCGCAGCCGGGCCGAGATCCGGTCGAGGATCTCGAAGCCGGCGTTGTGCCGCGTTCCGCGATACTCCTCGCCCGGGTTCCCGAGCCCCACGACGATCCGCAGGGGCATGCGCGCTGGCTCGGGCGAGGCCCTCCGGGGCCCTCGCCCGCCGGGGAAGCGGGGCGGAGCAGTCTACCGGCGAGCGCCCGCCGCGCAAGGAACCCGGCGGGGGCCCGGGGGCCTCGCCGCCCTACTCCTTCTCCTTCTTGGGCTTGGCCTCCTTGGGCTTGGCCTCGGGCTTCGCCCCCTCGGGGGCGGCCTCCGCCTCCTCCTCGGCCGGCTTGCGGCCGATCCGCTCGGGCTCCGCCGCCGCCGCCTCCGGGGCCGCGGGCGCCGGCGCCTCCTCCTCGTGGTGGACGCGCACGATGCACACGGTCGTGCCGGGCTCGTTCAGGACCTTCACGCCGGGGGGGATCTCGAGGTCCTTCACGGCGATCGAGTTGCCGATCTCGAGGTGGGCGACCTTGACGGGGATCGACGAGGGGATGGCGCTCGGGAGGCACTCGACCTCGACCTCGGCGAGCGTGTGGATGAACTCCCCCCCCGCCGTCACCCCCTTCGGGTGGCCGATGAAGTCGAGCCGGACCCGGACCTTCACGAGAGTCTTCTCGGAGATCCGGAGGAAGTCGACGTGGGTCGGGTCGTCCTCGATCGGGTCGTGGATGACCTCCTGCAGGAGGACGCTCTCGGAGGCGCCGTCGACCTCGAGGGTGACGACCCTCCGGCCCTCGCGGAGCACCCCCTCGAGGGCCTCGCGCTTCACGGCGACGTGGGCGACGGGCTTGCCCGCGCCGTAGACGACGGCCGGGACGCTCCCGTCCCTCCGCTCCCGTCGCGCCGCGCGCGAGCCCATCGTCGTCCGGGGGGAGGCGGCGAGCGTGGCCGAGGCGGCGCCCGGCTTGGTCCGGGACGGTGCGGGTGCGGTCATGAGACGTTCACCTCTTCGAAGAGCCGGCTGACGGACTCGGCCCGGTGGATGCTCCGGATCGCGCGCGCGAGGAGCGGCGCGATGGAGACGACCTGCGTCCGGGCCGGGGCCGAGCGCTCCGGGCGCAGCGGGATCGTGTCGGTGACGAAGATCCTCTCGATCGGGGCGGCGTCCAGGCGCGTGCGCGCCTTGCCGCAGAAGACGGGGTGGGTCGCCGCGACGAAGACGGAGGCGGCCCCGAAGTTCTTCAGGATCCGCACCGCCTCGGCGATCGTCCCCCCCGTCGAGATCATGTCGTCGACGAGGATCGCGTTCTTCCCCCCGACCTCCCCGATGACCGCCTCGACCTCCGCCTCCTCGGGATTGAGCCGGCGCTTGTCGACGATCGCGAGGTCGGCGCCGAGCTCCTTGCAGTAGGCCCGCGCGACCTTGATCCCCCCGACGTCGGGGGAGACGACGACGACGTCCCGCAGCCCGAGCTTGCGCAGCGGGGCAACGAGGACGGGCTTGGCGTAGAGGTGGTCGACCGGGATGTCGAAGAAGCCCTGGATCTGGGCCGCGTGGAGGTCGACGGCGAGGACCCGCTCGACCCCCGACTGGGTGATCAGGTTCGCGACGAGCTTCGCCGTGATCGGGACCCGCCCCTCGTCCTTCCGGTCCTTGCGGGCGTAGCCGAAGTAGGGGATCACGGCCGTGATCCGGTCGGCCGACGCGCGCCGCAGGCAGTCGGCGAGGATCAGGAGCTCCATCAGGTTTTCGTTCACCGGGGGGCAGGTCGGCTGGACGAGGAAGACGTCGCGGCCCCGGACGTCCTCGTCGACCTTGACCTCGATCTCCCCGTCGGGGAAGCGCCCGACGATGGCGTTGCCGAGCCCGATGCCGAGGTGCTCGCAGATCGACCGGGCGAGCTCGGGGTGCGCGCTCCCCGAGAAGATCTTCAGTTCACCCGCGGACGCCATCGTCGCCCTTCCCGGGGGCGAGCGCCCCGGAGCGCGAGGGGTCCCCCGCTCCCGGCCGCGCGCCCTCCTTCGAGGAGTTCCCGCCCTTCGTCCCCTTCGGGGGGAGCGGCCGCGCCGGGACGCCGACCCAGGTCTCGCCGTCGGGCACCCGCGTCCCCTTCGTCACGATCGCCCCGGCCCCCGTCCGCGCCCCCTTCCCGAGCGTCGCGGGGGCGACGAAGACCGTCCCGCTCCCGACGAACGCCCCCTCCTCGATCGTCGTCTTGTGCTTCATGCGCCCGTCCCAGTTCGCCGTGATCGTGCCGGCGCCGACGTTCGCGCCCGCGCCGACCTCGGCGTCCCCGAGATAGGTGAGGTGGCGGGCCTTCGCGCCGGCCCCGAGGACCGCCTTCTTCACCTCGACGTAGTTCCCGACGATCGCCCCCTCGCGCAGGATCGCGTCCGCCCGGAGGTGGGCGAAGGGCCCGACCTCGCAGTTCGGGCCGATCCGCGCGCCCCGACCGACCACCGTGCAGGGGTAGAGGACCGTCCCCTCCCCGATGTCGACGTCCCAGTCGACGTAGGTCGTCGCGGGGTCGACGATCTTCACCCCCCGGGCGAGGTGGCGGGCGAGGATGCGGTCCTGGAGGACCCGGCGGACCCGGGCCAGGTCGCGGGGCGAATTGATCCCGAGCCAGGCGTCGGGGTCGGTCGTCCGGCGGATGGCGACCTCGACGTCGGCCTTCTCGAAGCGGCCGACGACGTCGGTCAGGTAGTACTCCGACTTCTCGTTCTTCCGGGGCGCCGCGAGGATCCCCGCCAGCTCCGTGAAGAGCCGCGGCCCGTCGAACGCGTACGCGCCGAGGTTCACCTCGCGGATCGCCCGCTCGGAGGCGCTCGCGTCGCGCTCCTCCTTGATCCCGACGAACCGGCCGGCCGCGTCGCGCACGATCCGCCCGTAGGAGGCGGGGTCGTCGATCTCGGCGACGAGGAAGGAGACCCCCCCCTTCGGGCAGGCGGAGACCAGGTCGCGCAGCGATTCCGTCCGCAGCGCCGGGGTGTCCCCGTAGAGGACGAGGACCTTCCCCTCGAAGCCCTTCAGCCGCGCCTGCGCCGCCGCGACCGCGTGGGCCGTGCCGAGGGGCTCGTCCTGCTCCGCGAACTCGACGGGGAACTTCCCCGCGAGCGAGCGCTCGACCTCCTCGCGCCCGTGGCCGACGACGACGATCGTCGGGGAGGGCTTGAGGTCGAGGACCGCGTCCAGCACCCACTGGAGCATGCTCCGCCCGCAGACCTCGTGGAGGACCTTCGGGAGCGGCCCCCCCATGCGGGTCCCCTTGCCGGCCGCGAGCACGATCGCCGCGAGCGAGTTGTCAGCCATGCGGGTCGGGCGATTCGGTCAGCCGGAGGTGGGGCAAGGGGAACTCCCGAAGCAAGCGGCCCCGGGATGCCGAGCGCTCCTCGGCTCCGGGGCGCGGACGGAGCGCGAATGGTGTAACGACTTGCCGCCGGTCGGTCAAGGGAGGCGAAGCGCCCGGGCGACCGCCCGCCGCGCCGCCGCGAGGCGTCGCGCGGGGACGAACACGTGATCGAAGTCGAAGGAGCAGACGACCCCGATCGGCACCCCCGCCTCCGCGAGCGCGCCCGTCACGCGCGCGAGGAACCCGACGACCGTCCATTCCATGGGAGTCTCGAACGAGATGACGCGGAAGCCGCGCTGCACGCGCCAGCCTTTCCACCTCCGGAGGCTCCCCGGCAGCCTCCGCTCGAGGAGGAGGAGGGTCGCCGTTCCGGGTTCCGAGACGCAGTGGGCGAACCCCTCCCCGACCTTCGGGAGGAAGGAGTCGGCGCGTTCGGTCTCCGACGCCGGGAGGGAGACGAGCGCGTAGCGCCCCGGCCGCACCCGGAACCGCATGCGGCCCAGGGCCGCGGCGAGGTTCGACGCTCCCCGCGCTCTCCTCCCCCGACCCACGTGGGTCGCGCCTAGGGTTGCACGACCACGGCGAGGGCGTTCGAGGCGGAGATCCCCGTGACCGGGCACGGCGGCGGCGCGCTCGGGCCCGCCCAGACGAACTGGAGGTGGACCTGCGCACCCGCGAGGGACGGGACGGGCGGGATCGGGATCGGCACCTGCACCACCCCGGCCGCATCCGAGAACTCCCGGAGGGCGAACGACACGGAGGCGCTCCAGTCGATCCAGGACTGCGCGCCGAGGATCGTGACCGGCGTCGCGAGAGCCGTCGCGCTGATGCCGAGGGCTCCGATGCCGTTCGCGGGAGCGCGCCCGCACGTGACCGAGAAGGCGGCGTTCCCGACCTGGGGGATCGAGTTGACGCCGATCGGGAGGGGACCCGCGCACCCGGGAGAGGAAGTCCCGTAGGTCGTCGCGCCAGCCGGGAGCAGCGCCAGCTGCGAGACGAAGGCGTCGGTGAAGCCGCCGAGGGTCGCGTCGACCGCGCCCAAGGTGAGGGGGAAGTCGATCGAGTCCGTGTTGCCCGCCACGACGGCGCTCCCCATCGGGTCGAGGCCGAAGGCGTAGCCGTACTCGTCGCCCGACCCCCCGAGATAGCTCGAGTAGTCGGGAGGGGCGCCCGACAGGACGAGGCGCGTGACGAAGGCGTCGTAGCCGCCGTTCCAGCCGGCGTCGAACGCGCCGGGGCTGGTCGGGAAGCCGGCCGAGTTCGTGTATCCCATCAGGACGGCCGCGCCCGTCGCGTCGAGGGCGAGCCCCCTCACCAGGTCGGCCCCGCCTCCGCCGAGGAACGTCGCATACGAGAGAGTCCCCGTCGCAAAGGAGAGGCGGGAGACGAAGGCGTCGGTCCCGCCGTTGGAGGTGACGTCGAACGCCCCCGGGGTCGCGGGGAAATCGGCCGAGGCCGCGAAGCCGGCCACGACGGCCGCTCCGGACGCGTCGAGGACGACGGACTGGGCCTGATCCTGGGCCGTCCCCCCGAGATAGGTCACGTAGGGCGCGGGGCCTCCCGCCAGAGGGAGGCGGGCGACGAACGCGTCTGAGTTCTCGTTGTGGGTCGTGTCGAAGGCTCCCGGCGTCACGGGAAGGTCGGGGGAGATCGTCTTTCCCACCACGACCGCCGCGCCCGAGGCGTCGAGGCGGACGTCCGCGACCTGGTCGTCCTCCACGCCTCCGAGGAACGTCGAGTAGGCGAGGGGGCCCCCCGCGAGGGGAACGCGCGTGACGAATCCCTCCCCTGCCATGGGGACGGGCATCCCGCCGTTGAAGCTCGTGTCGAACGCTCCGGGCGTGATGGGGAAGGAGGAGGAGGCGGTGGAGCCCACGACGACGGCGGCGCCCGCCGCGTCCAGGGCGAGCGCATACGCCGCGTCGAAGGCGGATCCGCCGAGGAAGGTCGAATAGGAGGGGGGGCCTCCCAGGGCGGGAATCCGGGTGACGAACGCGTCCGACGAGGCGCCGGTCAGGACCGTGGAGGCCGCTCCCGGCGTCGTGGGGAAGTCGGGCGAGTTCGTGTAGCCGGCCACGACCGCGTTCCCGGCCGCGTCGAGGGCGATCGCGAGCGCGACGTCGTACTCGTCCCCTCCGAGGAAGGTCGAGTAGTAGGGAGGGGCTCCGGAGAGGGGGAACCGGCACACGAAGGCGTCGGAGTCGTTCACGGTGTCGAACGCCCCCGGGGTCGTGGGGAAGTCGAGCGAGTAGGTCCACCCCGCGACGACGGCGGCTCCCGTCGGGTCGAGGGCGAGGGCGTACCCTGTCTCGGTCCCTCCCCCGCCGAGGTAGGTCGAGAAGACGAGCTGCGGATCGACGACGATCGCGCATCCCTCCCTCCCGCCGCGCACCTCGAATCCGAACCGGTCGTTCCCGACGCTCCGGTAGGAGCACTCGAGGGTCCGGCGCACGCCGGCCTCCTCCTCCCAGGCGTGCGGCCTCGGCTGGCGGACCGCGCCGAAGGGGGTGTCGATGAGGAGCGCTCCCTCCGCGTCGAGGCGCAGCGGCGCGTCCGCTCCCTCGACCCGGACGACGACGCTCGAGAGGTCCGCCCCGGGCGAGAGGACGAGGTCGTACTCGAGGACCGTCCCTTCCTCTCGCAGGAGGAGGTCCACTCCCTCGTAGAGGCCCTCGTAGGCGACCTTCCCGAAGCCCGGAACGCCCGTCCGCCAGCGGGTGGGATCGTTCCCGACGAGGTAGTGGTGGAGGGTGGGCGTCCTCTCCCGGCCCGCGACGCGGACCTCCTCGCGCGAGCCCTCGAAGCGGAGCCGGAGGTTCACGCCGACCCTCCTGTCGCCGCCCTCCCCTCCTCGGGGCGAACGATCCGCCACGGGATCGACGCCAGGCCGGGAGAGCTGGAGCCAGAGGGAGTCCGGGGCGAGGAAAAGCGCCGCCCCGTCCGGCCGCCGCGCGGCGAACCGGACGCCTCCCCCCCACTGCCCGGCGTTCTCGACGAAGGCGAGCCGGGGGCGAGCGAGGGAGGAGCCCTCTCCCGACCGCGCGGCGCCGGGCATTCCGGACGGTGCAGGCTCGCCGCTCGGCCTTTCCCCATCCCGGCGAGAGGACGACGCGGCGGCCGCGAGCACAACGATCCCGACGATCGACCTGATGGGACGCCTCCGCAACTCTTGGCGCGGGGCGGAGTCTACCGCGGAGGTTGCCCCGGGGAACCCGGTCGAGCGCGCCCCCTGGGAGTGCGGGCGCCGCGTCGTCCTCGCGCCCGACCCACGTGGGTCGCGCTCAGGGCTGCACGACCACGGCGAGAGCGTTCGAGGCGGAGATCCCCGTCGGTGGACAAGGGGCCGGTGCGCTCGGGCCCATCCAGGCAAACTGCAGGTAGACCTGCGCCCCCGCGAGAGAGGGGACGGCCGGGATCGGGACCGGCACCTGCGCCACCCCGAACGCATCGGCGAACTCCCGAAGAGCGAACGACCCGGGGGCTCCCCAGTCGATCCAGGACTGCACGCCCTGGATCGAGAGCGGCGCCCCGAGAGGAGTCGGGCTGAACCCGAGGGCCCCGATCCCGTTGGAGGGCGCGTGGCCGCAGGTGATCGAGAAGGAGGAGTTTCCGACCTGGGGACTCGAGGTCACGCCGATCGGGAGGAGACCCGCGCACCCGGGCGTCGAGGTCCCGTAGGCCGTGGCGCCCGCCGGAAGCAGGTCCATCCGCGCGACGAAGGCGTCGTCGGAACCCCCGGCGCTCCAGCTGACCGCTCCCAGCGTGACGGGAAGGTCGTCCGATTCGGTCACGCCCGTCACGATGGCGGTGTCGGTCCCGTCGAGCGCGAGCGCCTTCCCGTACTCGTATTCGTCCTCCGACCCTCCGAAGAAGGTCGAGTAGGACGGAGGCGCTCCCGTCAGGCGAAGCCGCGTGACGAAGGTGTCGTAGGCCCCGTTCCAGTCCGGGTCGTACGCTCCCGCCGAGATTGGGAAGTCGGGCGAGTCCGTGATGCCCGCGACGACCGCCGTCCCCGTCGAATCGAGAGCGACCCCGTGGGCTGCCTCGTAGCTTCCCCCCCCGAGGAACGTCGAGTAGAGGAGAGGGCCCGCCGAGAGGGGGAGGCGGGTGACGAACGCATCGGCGCTCCCGTTCATCACGGAGTCGAAACATCCCGGCGTGACCGGAAAACCGGAAGACACCGTGTAGCCGGTCACCACCGCGGCGCCGGACGCATCGAGGGCGACCGCGTACGCGTATTCCACGTCCGCCCCCCCGAAGTAGGTCAGGTGGGGAGGAGGACTTCCCGAGAGGGGGAGGCGGGCGACGAACCCGTCGGCGCTTCCGTTCCAGGTTGGGTCGAATGCCCCCGGCGTGACGGGCAAGCCCGGCCCGGTCTTCCCCGCCACGATCGCCGCCCCCGTCGGATCGAGCGCCAGGTCGAAGACCGCGTCGTCGCCCGAGCCGCCGAGATAGGTCGAGTAGGCGAGAGGGCCTCCCGAGAGGGGGACTCGCGTGACGAAGCCCTCTCCCGACCCCGCTCCGCTGTTGAAGGTCGTGTCGAACGCGCCAGGAGTGAGCGGGAACGGAGCGGAGTAGGTATGGCCGGCGACGACGGCAGCGCCCGCCGCGTCCAGCGCAACCGCGTACGCCAGGTCGGACGCGCCTCCCCCGAGGTAGGTCGAGTAGGAGGGGGGGCCTCCCGACATCGGGAGGCGAGTGACGAAGGCGTCGATGTAGCCTCCGGTCGTGTCGTACGCTCCCGGGGTCGTGGGAAAGTCGGCCGATAGGGTGTAGCCCGCCACCACGGCTGCCCCCGTGGCGTCCAGGGCGAGCCCGACGGCGGTGTCGGAGGCTCCTCCCCCGAGGAACGTCGAGTAGAAAGGGGGCGCCCCCGAGAGGGGAAGTCGGGTCACGAAGGCGTCCTGGTCGTTGGTGGCGTCGAACGCGCCCGGACTGGTAGGGAAGTCGAGCGAGATCGTCCGCCCCGCGACCACGGCCGCCCCGGTCGCATCCAGGGCGAGCGAGAACGCGGCGTCGTCGGCCCCTCCCCCGAGGTAGGTCGAGTAGAGGAGTTCCGGGTCCACGACGAGCGCGCATTCTCGCCTTCTCGCCGGCACGTCGAATCCGAACCGGTTCTCCCTGAGGACCCGGTAGGCGCAGTCGACGGCGCGACGCTCGCCCCCCTCCCCCACTTCCCAAGCTCTCGGTCTCGGCTGGCGGATCTCGCCGTGGGCCGTGTCGATGAGGAGCGATCCCTCCGCATCGAGGCGCAGCGGCGCGTCCGCCCCCTCGACCCGGACGACCACGCTCGACAGGTCCGCCTCGGGCGAGAGGACGAGGTCGTACTCGAGGACCGTCCCCTCCTCCCGCACGAGGAGTTCCACTCCCTCGTAGAGGCCCTCGTAGGCGACCTTCCCGAACCCTCGGACGCCCGCCCGCCAGCGGCGGGGATCGTTGCCGACGAAGTAATGAAAGCGGGTCGGCGTCGGCTCGCGCCCCGCGACGCGGACCCCCGTGCGAGATCCCTCGAACTGCAGCCGCAGGTTCACCCCGACCCGCCGCTCCGGGCCGTCGAGACGCGCCCCTCCCCTCGGCGAACCCTCCCTCAAGGCCTCGACCGCGCGACGGGAGAGCTGGAGCCAGAGGGAATCCGGAGCGAGGTAGAGCGTCGCCCCGTCGGGCCGCCGGCCCGCGAACCGTGCGGGGCTCTCCCACTGTCCGAGGTTCTCGACGAAGACGAGCGGCGAGCGACCGAGGGAAGGGCCGATGGGGCCAGGGGTCACTCCCGGAAGAGCCCAGGTGGGGACACCGGACGAGGCAGGCTCGCCCGCCGGCCGTCCGCCTCCGGCGCGAGCGAACGACGCGAGGGCCGCGAGAACCACGATCCCGGGAATCGACCTCATGGGACGCCTCCGCAACGATGGGCGCGGCGCCGAATGTATCCCCCTCCCGGGATCCGGTCTCAGGAGAGAGGGGGCGAGGGTCGCTCGCGCCCCCGGCGATCCGATCCGGACCCTAGTCCCCCTTCTCGATCCGGTAGGAGTCCTCCTCGAAGTGCTGCGTCGAGAACTCGACGATCTCGGAGTCCTCGATCCCGGAGAACCGGTGGACGAGGCCCGGGTAGATCTCGAGGGAGTCCCCCGGCTTCATCACCAGGTCCTCCGCCCGCCCGTCGGGGTGGCGCAGCTCCATCCGCACGCGCCCCGACTGGAGGTAGAAGGTCTCCGTCTTCCTCTTGTGGTAGTGGAGGGAGCAGCGCTTCCCCTTCTTCAGGCGCAGGATCTTCCCGCAGTAGAGCGGGTCGTTGTGGACCCAGAGCTCCTCGCCCCACCCTTTCGGAACCCGTTGCATGGTCGTTTCCCGCCGCGTCGGCCGCGGCGTCGGAAGAGGGGCTAAGATAGGGGTCGCCCGGGAGAGCTTCCACCCGTCCATGACCTCGCCGGTCGCCTCGCCCCGACCCCGGCTCGCGCCTCCCTCCGAGGAGGAGGGGCGGCGACCCGCATTCGTCGGCTGGCGGCTCTTCCCGAGGGTGCTCGCCTCCCGCGTCGCCGGCCTCCTCGCACGGGTCCCCCTCCCGCGCTTCCTCCGGGAGCCGGTCTACCTCGCCTTCGCCCGCCGCTACGGGGTGAACCTCCGGGAGGCGGAGTTCCCGGTCGAGATTTACCGCTCCTTCTCCGAGTTCTTCGGCCGGCGGCTCGCCGCCGCCGCCCGCGTCCCCGACCCCGACCCCGCCGCCCTCCTCTCCCCCGCCGACGGGACGGTGATCGCCTCGGGCACCCTCGAGCCCGGCGGACGCCTGCGCATCAAGGGATGGGACTACGCGCTCCCCGACCTCCTCGGCTCGGCGGAGCTCGCCGCGCGGTTCGCAGGTGGGTCCTTCGTCTCGATCTACCTCGCCCCGGGCGACTACCACCGCTTCCACGCCCCGGCGACGGGGCGGATCGTCGAGGCGGTCCGGATCCCCGGCACCCTCCTCCCGGTGAAGCCCGGCTGGCTCGCGAGCGGCCCCGGGATCCTCGGGAAGAACGCCCGCGTCGCGAGCCTCTTCGAGACCTCCGCCGGGCCCCTCGGGCTCGTCGCGATCGGGGCCTACAACGTGGGCTCGATCCGGCTCCTCTACGACCTCTCCCGCGCGATGCGGGGCGGCCGCCGCCTCCTCCACCGCCGCTACGTCGACGGCCGCGCCTTCCGGCGGGGGGACGAACTCGGTCGCTTCGAGATGGGCTCGGCCCTCCTCGTCCTCTTCCCGCCGCACGCGGTGCGCCTCGAGCCGATCGAGCCGGGCGCGCAGGTGAGGGTCGGCGTCCGGATCGCGACGGCGCTTCGCTAGTTCAGGCGAGCGCTTCCCGGACGAGCTTGTTCTTCGCCGCCTTCCCCTCCGCCGAGCGGGGGGAGCGCGAGGCGACGAGCTTCAGGATCTCCCCGCCGAAGGCGCTCGCGGGGCCCGCCTTCTCCGAGAAGTGGAACCCGACGTAGTAGAGCTCGCGCGGCGTGAGGGTCCGCTCCTTCTTCAGGGACCCGACGAGGTCGAACCCGTTCCCCCGAAGGAGCTCCTCGAGGTGGACGAGGGCGGGGTCGCGGCTCCGGCGATCCGGGGCGGAGTCGAGGCCGCCGAGGTGGAGCCCCACGACGGCGAGGTCGAAGCGGTCCTGGGCCCCGAATCTCGAGTCCTTCGCGATGAGGCGGTAGAAGGCGAGCGCCTCCTTCCACTTCTTCGCGGCGCGCATCGCCCGCGCCCGCGCGAGGAGGACCTCGAACGCCCCGCTCCCCTTGGCGCGGCGCAGGAGCTGGAGCCCCCACTCCCACCGCGGGTCCCCCGCCTCGATCCACCGCACGGCGCGCGAGACGATCGTCCCGGCCGCGTCCTCGTCGAACGGGGCGGCGCCCCGCAGCAGGACCGCCGCCACCTTCCCCGCCTCCTCGGGGTCGCGCGCCCTGTCGAGCCGCGCGAGGAGCGCCTCGCGCCCGAAGCGCAGCCCCGAGGCGGTCTCCTCGGCCTCGCGGCGGATCTCGGGGTCGGGGTGGTCGAGGTGCTCGACGACGGCCTTCCCGACCTCGGGGGTGTCGAGCGACCGGAGCTTGCGCAATGCGAAGGTCCGGGCGCGCGGCTCGGGCGAATCGAGGAGGGAGAGGACCCTCGCCTCCATCCCCTTCGGGATCTCCGCCTTCTCGAGCATGCGAAGCGCCGGCTCCGCGAGGGAGAGCCCTTCCGTGCCGAGTGCGTCGAAGAGGCGTCCGATCTCGCGTTTCTCCTCCGGGGCGGGGAGCGTCGCCAGGACCCGCAGCGCCGCCGCGCGGACGGCGGGAGGCCGGCCGGGGGCGCTGAACTCCCACAGCGTGTCGGAGACCTTCGGCGCGGCGAGGGGCTCGAAGAGCCGCAGCACCGCCACCACCGCGTTCGGATGCTCGGCCACCTCCTTGCGGTGGAGGAACCGGAGGAACCGGGAAGCCAGGTCCTTCTTCTGCTCCTCGTTCGAGGAAGCGACCTCCGATTCGATCGAGCGGCGGGTCGCGTCCACGACGGCCGGATCCGTGTCGAGGAGGGACTCGAGCGCCGCCTTCTCCGCCTCCTTCCCCCCGCCGTGCCCGATCGCCGCGGCGATGATCGGGCGGACGCCGGGGGCGACCTTCCCCATCAGCTCCTTCAGGGCGTGGACCCCGGGAGCGCCCATCGCGGCCGCGGCGGCCGCCGCCGCCCGTCCGACCTCGCCGCCGTGGGCGACGGCCTCGAGGAGGTCGGGGAGCGCGCGCCGCGCCCCGATCCGCCCGAGCCCCTCGGCGGCGAAACGACGGACGAGGAGATTGTCGTCCTTGAGCCGCCCGCGGAGACACTCGACGATGGCCTCCTCCTTCTCTCCGAGCGCGCCCAGGACGACGGCGGCCGCGCAGCGGATCTCGGGGTTCCCCTCCTCGAGGAGGCGCACGATCGAGCGGAGCGTCGAATCCACGATCCCGGTTGTAACCGAGGACTCGGGGGAGGTCGAGCCGGGCTACCGGCGGCGCTCGGCGGTCAGCTCCTTGATCATGGCCCGAAGGACCTCGATCCCGTCCTCGAGCTGCTTCACCCGGGCCGCGAGGTCCTCGACGGACGTCCCGGCGCCTGACCCGGCGGCCGAGGTCCCCCGGTCAGGAGGGGGCGCGAGGGCCCTGGCCTCGGACTCGTGGTCGGCTTCTCTCAGGATCGTCAGACAGGAGGCGAGCCGCCTGGGAAAGCCCTGGAAGTGGAGCGTGTCCCCCATGGCGCTCACGTTCTCGAGGTTCGGGTCGGTGAAGTACGGTCGCAGGTTCGCGGCCGCAACTTTCGGATCGAGGTAGCGCACCCGCACGGTCGTAAGAACCAGCGTCGCGGGATGGCGGTATCGGGGTAGCTCCTCCGCGGGGACGAAACGCGCGGAACTCTGGAGCCTGTTCCTATCGGTGCCCCGGAGGCTCACGAGCTGGACGGGCTCCTGCGACCCCTCAGCGGGGAGAATGAGCACGAAGTCGTTCGCGAGGAGGACCGTCTCGATCCAAGGATCGAATTCGGCAAGAGGGACCTCCTGGCGCGCGGAGAGCCCCGGACGCGCGGTGCGCAGGATGTGCTCGACTTCCGGTTTCCAATGGCAGACCCGGCCGAGGAATCCCTCGCCGACGAATGCGAGGTCCCCCAGCGTGACCCCCGGCTCGACGACGACCATGTCGCCGCCGCGAGCCTTCTCGAGCCGGATTCCCACGGGCTCGGCCGCCGATTCCTGCCCCTGCGGAACTCGGCGCACGGGCGAGTCGGGCGGCCCCTGCCCCTGGGCGAGACCTAGGACGGTCGAGAGGAGAGCAGCTCCGATCATGGCTTCGACCTCCCGCCGGCGAACTTCGGCGCCTCGGACAGGTGAAACCCCTTCGCCAGCGTGGGGACCGAGGATATCCGAGCCGCCGCGACCCACGTGGGTCGCCCCGCCGGCCTGGTCAGATCGCCGCGGGCGCTTCCGTGCCCCGCGCCCTCCTCGCTGGATAGAAGAGGAGGAGGAGGACGAAGCAGGCGACGCAGATGTACATCGGGACGGAGAAGAGGTGCCGGTAGTCCCCCCCCGCCGCCGCCGCGACCTTCCCGGCGAAGTAGTTCCCGCCGATCACGCCGAGGCCGACGATGACGAGGTTGAAGAGCCCCTGCGCCGAGGCGCGCACGTCGGGACTCGTCTCCTCGTCGACGATCATGAAGGCGACGAAGAAGAAGCAGCCGAAGCACAGTCCGTGGAGGGCGAGGGCCGGGAGCACCGCCGCCGGCGTCGGCAGGTAGGCGAAGACGAGGAAGCGCAGGACGTAGGCGCACAGCCCCGTCAGGAGGAGGAACTTCCGGGAGAGGGTCTTCGTCACCACCGGCATCGCGGAGAGGACGGCGATCTCGGCCATCTGGCCGATCGTCATCAGACCGCCCCCCCCGACGCCGAACAGGGAGTTGATCTTGTCGGCCCAGGGATGCTCGAGCGTCCCGAGGAAGCCCGCCGTGTGGACGAAGTAGAACTGGTGGACGACGGCGATCGGGAAGGAGATCAGGAAGAGGACGAGGAGCGGCGAGCGGCCGACCTCCCGGAGCGCCTCCCACGGCGCGAAGCGCTCCCGGCCCTTGCGCGGCGGCGTCGGCGGGAGCGTGAAGCAGAAGAGCCCCTGGAGGACGCCGAGGATCGCCGAGAGCCGGAAGGAGTCCGCCATCCCGGCGACCTGCGCCGCGCGGACGGCGGCGCGGTCGGCCTCTTCGGGGGTATGGCGGTGGAGGAGCCACTGCCCGATCCCGATCCCGACGACGATCCAGCCGACCGTCCCCCACACCCGGACCTTCCCGAAGTCGCGGTCGCGGTCGGGGAGGTGGTGGAAGGCGAGGGAGTTCGTGAGCGGCAGGGTCGGCGCGTAGACGAGGGAGTAGAGGAGGCCGAAGACGAGGAGCTGCCCATAAGTCTCGAGCCGCGCGAGCTGCCAGACGAGGACGGCGCCGAGGAGATGGGAGAGGGCGAGGAACTTCTCCGTGTTGAACCACCGGTCGGCGATCTGCCCCGCGACGAACGGGGCGAAGAGGGCGCCGATCGCCCCGACCGCGAAGAGGGTCCCCGCCTCCTCGGGCATGAGACCCCGGTGCTCCGTGATGAAGCCGTAGAAGAGCGGCAGCCACGCCCCCCAGATCGCGTACTGGAGGAACATCATGACGGAGAGCCGCGTCCGCAGCCCTCCCTCGAGCGGCGGCGCGGTCAACGCGCGCCCCGGAAGACGTCGTCGGGCCGGAAGGTCCCCTTCGCGGCGGGAGGCTCGTACTCGTCGAGACCCGCGGGAGGGAAGGCGAGCTTCGCGCCGCGCTCGGCGGACATGTAGCAGGCCATGAGCAATTGCGTGACCCGGAGACCGTCCTCGAAGGTCTCGTCGGGCGTCTTCCCCTCGAGGAAGCGCCGCACCATATGGCGGTTCTCCGCCGTGTAGCCGTAGGCCGACTCCTCGTCCGTGACGACGGGCATCAGCCCCTGCTCGGCCGTCTGCTTCTCGACGATGTCCTCGCCGCCGGTCCCCTTCACCTCGCGGCTGAAGAAGACCTTCAGTTCGCTCTCGAGGCTGTTCCCCTGCATGAAGTACTCGGGGCCCATCAATTCGAAGGAGAGCCGGAGCCCCGGCCCGACGAAGGACCAGGAGGTGCTCGCCTCGGTGATGACGGGCCTCCCTTCGGGCGTGCGCCAGGAGACGCTCGCGCGCGCGAAGTCCTCGACCGGACGCGCGGCGAAGTCGAAGGCGTTGCGCTTCTTCAGGATCGCCGCGTACTCGGGGCGCGTCCACTTGAGGGAGGCGATCTCCGCGCTCACCGTCGCCGGGGTGAGGTCGCGGGTGCCGGGGCTCGTCGCGAGGTGGCGAGCCGCCTCGAGGGAGTGGCACATCATGTCGTTCAGCACGCCGCCCCCCTGGTCCTTGCCCGACCAGAACCACGGCTCGTGGGGTCCGCCGTGCTCCTCGGCGCATCGCGCGAGGTAGGGGCGCCCGGCGGAGGCCGCTCCGCGCCGCCAGACGATCTCCTTCCCCCGCGTGATCGCGGGCATGAAGACCTGGTTCTCGAGGTATCCCGTCAGGAAGCCGCGGGAGAGGTCGAGGACCTTCTTCGCCTCGCGGACGTTCCGGGCGAGCGGCTTCTCGCAGGCGATCCCGACGATCTTGTTCCGGCCCGCCTCGGCGATCTTCTCCATCACCTCGATGCGCGTGGGGTTCGGCGAGCAGACCCAGATCGCCTGGACCGCCGGATCGCGGACCATCTCCCGGACGTCCGCGTAGGCGTTCGCCTCCCCCACCCCGAGGGACCGCGCGAGGGCGGCCGCCTCCGCCGCCTTCTCCTTCCTCGGGCTCGCGACCGCCACCACGTCGGCGTCGCGGACGCCGACGAAGGAGCGGATGTGAAACTTCGTGACGAAGCCCGCCCCGACGAACCCGACGCCGAGTCTCTTCGCCATGCCTTCTCCCGGCCGAACTCTCGGTGCGCGGCAAGCCTAGCCGCGGGCCGGCTCCCTTTCGACGCCGGGACGAACGGACGGTCGTACGGAGCAGTTCTGCAGGACCGGATGAGCCTCCCGGGCCGATGAGTGCGAGTCCTTCCTCCTCGCGTCTCGGTGGGGCCTGGTCTCCTAGAGCCGAGGGGCGGCCCCCCTCACAGGCTCGTCAGAGCCGTGATCTCGAGATTCGTGAACCGGAGCGGCGGTCCGACCACCGCCTGCCAGTAGAGGGAGGCACCCACGAGGGCCGGGTTCGCGGGCACGGGGAACGTCAGGTCCGCCTGGCCCCCCGGGTCGAGAGGCCCCCCCGCGGCGATGAAGAGCGTCGAGGGAAACAGCCGTAGCGATCCGAAGGGTGGGAGGGGGATGTTCGCGATCCCCGCCGAGGCCGCGAGCAGCCACGTGCCGTTGCCGGGACCCCGGAGATCGAGGGTCAGGGGCTTTCCCACGCGCGGGATTCCCCGCCAGGTGAGCTGGCGTGAGAGGTTGGTGTACAGGAAGTCCTGTTGGTTGTTCCCCAGGTATGCGTCGAGGTCCCCGTCGCCGTCCACGTCCCCGAGCGCAACGGCGAACGTGGCGTTGAACTGGGCCGGAAGGTCGGTAGCGGCGACGTCCGTGAAGATGCCGGTCCCCCCGTTGAGGTAGAGGCGGCTCTCCTGCCCGTAGTTCCCCACGAACGCGTCGAGGTCCCCGTCGCCGTCCACGTCCCCGAGCGCGACGGCTCCCGTGAAGTCGACCTGAGTCGGGAAGTTCGTCGCGGTGACATCTGCAAAGACCCCTGTCCCGCCGTTCAAGTAGAGGCGGTCCTCCTGATTCGAGTTGCCCACGAACACGTCGAGATCGCCGTCGCCATCCACGTCCCCGAGCGCGACAGCAAGGGTGCTGCCGACTAGGGCCGGCAGGTTCGTCGCCGTGACGTCCGTGAATACCCCCGTCCCGCCGTTGAGGTAGAGGCGGTTCTGGCCCCCGAAGGACCCGGCGTTCCCCACGAAGACGTCGAGATCGCCGTCTCCATCCAGGTCTCCGAGCGCGACCGCCGACGTGTTGTCGACCACGGCCGGGAGCGCTGTCGCCGTGACGTCCGTGAAGAGCCCCGTCCCGCCATTGAGGAGGAGACGCTCCGGCCCGTTGCGCCCCGCGAACGCGTCGAGGTCGCCGTCCCCGTCCACGTCCCCGAGCGCGACCGCCTGCGAGTGGTCCATGAACAGGGTTGGCAGGTTCGTCCCGGTGACGTCCGTGAAGACCCCCGTCCCGCCGTTGAGGTAGAGGCGGCTCCGCGGTGAGGGGAAGACGCCCGAGTTCCCTGTGAACGCGTCGAGGTCCCCGTCCACGTCCACGTCCCCGAGCGCGACCGCGAGCGTGAAGTCGATCAACGTCGGCAGGTTCGTCGCCGCGACGTCCGCGAAAACCCCCGTCCCGCCGTTGAGGTAGAGGCGGTTCTGCTGCGCGGAGTAGATCGTTTCGTTCCCCACGACCGCATCCAGGTCGCCGTCCCCGTCCATGTCCCCGAGCGCAGCCGAAAGGCTGGGGTCGCTCAGGGCCGCCAGGTTCGTCGCCGTGACATTCGCGAAGATCCCCGTCCCGCCGTTGAGGTGGAGGCGGTCCTGCCCGTCGTTCCCCACGACCGCGTCGAGGTCGCCGTCCCCGTCCACGTCCCCTAGGGCGACCGCCCGCGTGTAGTCGATCAGGGCCGGCAGACTTGCTGCGGTGGCGTCCGTGAAGATCCCCGTCCCGCCGTTGACGTAGAGGCGGTTTGGCCCTCCGTACGTGCCGATGAACGCGTCGAGGTCGCCATCCCCGTCCACGTCCCCGAGCGCGATCGCCTCGGCCTGATCGATGAAGAGCGGGAGGTTCGTCGCCGTGACGTCGGTGAAGACCCCCGTCCCGGCGTTCAAGTACAGGAGTATCCACCCGTAGTCCCCCACGAAGGCGTCGAGGTCGCCGTCCCCGTCCACGTCTCCCAGCGCGACCGCATTCGAGTTGTCGAGCAGGGCGGGGAGGTTCGTCGCCGTGACGTCGGTGAAGACCCCGGTCCCGCCGTTGAGGTAGAGGCGATTCTGCCTCCGTGAGAACCCTCCTCCGGTCCCCACGAACGCGTCCAGGTCGCCGTCCCCGTCCACGTCTCCCAGCGCTACCGCCGTCGCCAAGTCGCCCAGTCCCGCCGGCAGGTTCGTCGCGGTGACGTCCGTGAAGATCCCCGTCCCCCCATTGAGGTAGAGGCGACTCAGCTGGTTGAAGTTCCCCACGAACGCGTCGAGGTCGCCGTCTCCATCCACGTCCCCGAACGCGACCGAAAAGGTTCGGTCGGCCAGGGCCGGGAGGTTCGTCGCGGAGACGTCCGTCAGGACCCCCGTCCCGTCGTTGAGATAGAGCCGGTTCTGCTGGCCGACCCACGGTTCGCCGTTCCCCACGAAGACGTCGAGGTCGCCGTCCCCGTCCACGTCCCCCAGCGCGACCGCATGCGAGTCGTCGTTCCCCACAGGGACCATCTGATGCGTGAACCCGAACCGCTGGGCCGACGCTCCGTCAGCGATTCCGAGGAGGCAGCAGGCCAGGCAGGTCCAGTCGCGCATGGTCAACCTCGCGAAGGGGACCGGGCTGGCCCGGAACGGGGGAGCATGTTCCTGGCAGGGAACGCGAACGCCAGGCGGGGACCGAGCCGGAGGCCCCCTGACTCCCCCGGCCTCAAGGGGAAGGGGGGGCTAGTCTCGAACCGCGAGGGGTCGCGTGGACGGCACCATGCAAGTTCCGGGCCCGTCGGGTTCGGCGGGAGTCTTGTAGGGCGGGAGGAGGGACCGGTTCTGCGGCCGGCACCCCTCGGGGTATGGCGCGCCCGGGGCGGTCACCCAGGACCGGAAGGCTCCCGATGGGTCCCTCCCAGATCATGGCGTCCGGAGGGCGACGACTTCCCCGGCGCCAGAAGGAAGGACGAGACGCGCCGGCGCGCCGTAGGGGTCGAACTCGAAGCGGACTTTCCAGGCCTCCCACCGCGGGACCTCGAAGGAGAAGAACGAGGCGGGCGACTCGGGGAAGATCTCGCGACGCGGAGCCTCCGAGCGCATGCGGATGCCCGTCAGGGCCTCCCCCTCCCACTCGTAGTCGAGGAACCGTTGGCCCCGCTCGAAGTCGAGCCGGGCGAAGGAGCGCACGACGTCGCCGCGGCCGGGACGGGCGAACGCCTTCACCAATCGGAATGGCCCCAGCTCCTCCCGCCATCGCGACCAGGTCGCCGCCTTCTCTTTCCTGAACTCCTCGAGGGGGACGCCCGGCTGCACCGCGGCGTGGAGCGGCGCGAAGTCCCCCGACGCGGCGCTGCGCACGATCGCCTCGACGCGGGCGACGAGGTCGCGGTGCTTCCCGTCGGGTCCCTCCGCGCCGAGGAGAGCGGCCATCGCGTCGGGCTCCGCGCCCTCGAGGAGGAGCGAGTTCCCCCGCGCGCTCACCCGGACCGTCCCGCCCGAAGGGAGCCGGTACGACCCGGCGAGCCGCGCGATCGCCGGCCCGTCGAGGTCGACGGCGCGGGGAGGCACCTCGAGCTTCTCGCCGAAGATGGGCCGCCAGATGCGCGCGAGCGCGTTCGCGGGCATCTCGGCGACCGAGGAGGCGAGGAAGATCGCGACGTCGTCGTCGACGAAGTGGCGGAAGTCGGCGCTGAAGATCCCGTTCCCCCCGGAGTGGGTGACGACCCTCTTCCCGGCGCTCGTGCGCACGACCACCCATCCGTAGCCGTAGTGGGAGGAGCCCTCCGGGTCCTCGGCGACGTGCGGGGCGAAGAGCTTCTCGCGCGCCTCCTCCGGCAGGATCGAGTTCCCCTGGAGGGCGCGATGCCAGCGCCAGAAGTCCCCGACCGTCGTGTGGACCCCCCCGTTCGCGCGAAGCGCCCACCAGGGACCGTCCTCGGCCATCGGCCGCTCGAGGACCGTCCCCCACCGCTCGCCGCCCTGGTACCCGATCGCGATCTCCCCGGGGCGGTAGGCCGGGATCTTGTAGCCCGTCCGGTTCATCCCGGCCGGCTCGAAGAGCGCCTCGCGGACGTAGCGCTCGTACGACCTCCCAGAGCGCAGCTCGACGATCGCGCCGAGGAGGGAGTAGCCGGCGTTGGAGTAGGCGTATCTCGTGCCCGGCGCGAAGAGGAGGTCCGAGGCGAGAGCGCGGCGAACGTACTCCTCCCTGTCGACCGGGTCGTAGTCCCCCGCGAAGTCGGAGGCGAGCCCCGCGGAGTGCGTGAGGAGGTGGTGGAGGGTGATCCCCGCCTTGTCGGGAGGGACCCCGGGGAGGTGCTTCGAGATCGGGTCGGCGACCGAGAGCCTCCCCTCCATCTCGAGCTTCAGGATCGCCGCCCCGGTGAACTGCTTCGTCACCGAGCCGAGGCAGAAGACGGTGTCGAGGGTGACCGGCGTTCCCTGCTCCCGGTCGGCCGACCCGTACCCCTTCGCGAGGAGGATCTCCCCTCCCTTCGCGACGAGGGCGACGCCGCAGAAGCCGAGCCTGTCGAGGCGCGAGAGGATGTCGTCGACCTGCGTCCCGAGATCCCCTCGAACGGTCTCCCGGACCTCGAGGGCGGAGGCCCGGGAGTCCTGCGAGCCGATCGACGCCAGGAGCGCGAGAAGCGGCGCCGTCGGGGTCATGGGTCTTCCATCCTTCTTCGGACGAGCGGACGCGACGGCGGCGCATACGGTCGAGACGCCTCGCCGTTGGCCCTCGCTTTCCCCCCGCCGCGCCCCCCGCTACGCTGCGGATCGTCCGGCCGATCCCCGCCCCGGACGAGGAAGCCACGATGGAACCGAGCCCTTCCCTCCAGTCCGCCTCCACCCGCCGCGAGTTCCTCGCCCGCGGCGCCGCCGCCAGCGCCGCCGCCGTCCTCGGATCGTGCCACCTCCCGAGGACCCAGGAGCTCGGCGCGGTCGCCGGCATGCTCGCCCCCGAGGACCCGATCCGCATCGGCGTGATCGGGACCGGCGGGATGGGGACGGCCCACTGCGAGTCGATCCTCTCCCTCGTCGCGGGAGGGCACGAGAGGGTCGAGATCAGAGGACTCGCCGACGTCTGCCGCCCCCGCCTCGAGAAGGCCCGCGGAAAGTGCGCCGAGAAGCAGGGTTTCGAGGTCGACACCTACCGCGACTACCGGGAACTCCTCAAGCGCGAGGACCTCCACGGCGTCCTGATCGCGAGCCCCGAGCACTGGCACGGCCAGATGGGGATCGACGCGATCCTCGCGGGGAAGGACGCCTACGTCGAGAAGCCGATGACCCTGAACCTCGCCGACGCCCTGCGGCTGCGCGAGGTGGTGAACGCCCACCCCGAGCGGGTCTTCCAGGTCGGAACCCAGCAGGTGATGTTCCCGAAGTGGAGGGAGGCCCGCCGCCTGATCGCGGAGGGGGCGATCGGAAAGCCCGTCTCGAGCCAGACCTCCTACTGCCGCAACTCGAAGGACGGGGAGTGGCTCTACTACAAGATGGACCCCGCGTGGACCCCCGGCGAGAACCTCGACTGGGAGGCCTGGTGCGGGCCCCTCGGCCCGGCGCCGTGGGACCCCGCGATCTACGCGCGCTGGCGGCGGTACCGGAAGTACTCGACCGGGATCATCGGGGACCTCCTCGTCCACGTGATGACCCCGATGATCCAGGCCCTCGACATGGGCTGGCCCGTGCGCGTCACCGCCGCGGGGGGCCACTACGTCGACAAGGCGATGGAGAACCACGACCAGGTGAACCTGACGATCGAGTTCGAGAAGGAGCACACCATGGTCGTCGCCGGCTCGACGGCGAACGAGCAGGGCCTGGAGCCGATGATCCGCGGCCACAAGGCGAACCTCTACCTCGGCGGGAACCACTGCGTGCTGCGCCCCGAGCGCCTGTTCGCGGAGGAGATCGAGGAGAACCGGATCGAGTGCCCCGACATCGGCAACGACCAGGACCGGCTCCGGCTCGACTGGTTCCGCGCCATCCGCACGCGCACGCCCGCCGCGAGCGGCGTCGAGCTCGCGACGAAGGTCATGGTCATCGTCGACCTCGCCACGCGCTCGATGTGGGAGGGGCGCGCGCTCGCCTTCGACCCGCAGACGCTCTCGGCGCGGCTCCTCTGACCTTGATCGCGCTCGCGGCGAGGCCGGCGATGGGCACGCGCTTCGAAGCCGTGCTCGCGGGGGAGGAGGAGGGACGCCTGCGCGCCGCCGGCGAGGAGGCGCTCGAGACGATCGAGGAGGAGGACCTCCGCTGGAGCCTGTTCCGCCGCGGGAGCCTCCTCACCCTCATCAACGCCCGCGCGGGGGACGTCTCCGTCCGGCTCGACGAGGAGGCCTTCGACCTCCTCGAGACCTGCCGGGCGATCCACCGCGACTCGGAGGGAGCCTTCGACCCGACGGTCGCCCCGCTCATGCGGTCCCTCGGGTTTCACCCGGGTCCCCCGCCCCCGATGGCGCCCGTCGGCATGGACGCGGTCGACCTCGACGCGGGGAGCCGGACGGTCCGCTTCCTGCGGCGGGGCATCGCCCTCGACCTCGGAGCGATCGGGAAGGGGCACGCCCTCGACCTCGCCGCGGCCCGGCTCCGCGAGGCGGGGATCCGGTGCGCTCTCCTCCACGGAGGGACGAGCAGCGCGGTGGCGATCGGAGCGCCCCCGGGGAGGGAGGGGTGGCGAATCGGGATCCGAGGCGAGGAGGGGGCGGAGCCCCGCCTCTTCGTCGAGCTGCGAGACCGCGCGCTCTCCGTCTCGGCGCCGCATGGCCGCACGCTCCTCCGCGACGGCGAGCGCCTCGGCCACGTCCTCGACCCGCGGAGCCGGCGGCCAGAGGTCCGGGCGCGAGCGGCGGCCGCGGTCTCCCCGTCGGCCCGGCTCGCGGACGGCTGGTCGACCGCCCTCCTCGTCCTCGGGGAGCGGCCGCCCCGGACCCCCGACGACCTGACGAGCGCGATCCTCGACGAGGCGGGGACCTGGCGGGTCGAGGGGCCGGATCGCCGGATCTTCGAAGCCCGATGACCGGCCCCTCCCGCCGAGAGTTCCTCCTCGACGCCGGCGGCGCGCTCGCCGCGATCTCCCTCTTCCCCGACCTCTCCGGCGCCTCCCCCCTCGCGGGGGCCGACCCGATCGAGGTCGGGGTGATCGGGATCGGACGCCAGGGGCGGGCGATCCTGACGGAACTCCAGAAGTTCGACGCGGCGAAGGTGAGCGCCCTCTGCGACGTCGACCCCTCGCGGCTCGAGTCGGGGGCGCGCCGCGCCTCCGGAGTCGAGGGGTTCGCGGACCACCGGGCGATGCTCGAGAAGGCGAAGGGGCTCAAGGCGGTCTTCGTCGCGACGCCGACCCATCTCCACCGGGCGATCGTCGAGGACTCCCTCGCCGCCGGTCGCGCGGTCTACTGCGAGGCGCCGATCGCCTCGACCCTCGAGGACGCCCGCGCGATCGCGAAGGGGGCGCGGGGCTCGAAGTCGATCTTCCAGGCCGGGCTCCAGGCGCGGTCGAACCCGATCTACCGCCTCGCCTGGTCCTTCTTCCGCTCGGCCGCGGGGCGCGACCTCGCCTCGATGCGGGGCCACCATCACCGCAAGACCACCTGGCGGGTCACGGCCTCCGAGCCCGCGCGCGAGGCCGCGCTCAACTGGAGGCTCGACCCCGAGGTCTCCCTCGGCCTCGAGGGGGAGCAGGGGACCCAGCAGTTCGACGTCTTCCACTGGTTCACGGGCCGCTATCCCGTCTCCGTCCGTGGGGCCGGCGCCGTCCGGCTCCACAACGACGGCCGCAAGGTCCCCGACACCGTCCTCCTCGACCTCGCCTTCCCGGAGGGGGCTCGCCTCTCCTACGAGGCGAGCCTCGCCAACTCCTTCGAGGGGACCCACGAGGTCTTCCACGGCAGCCAGGCGACGATCAAGCTCGCCTGGACCGCGGGGTGGATGTTCAAGGAGGCCGACTCCCCCACCCAGGGGTGGGAGGTCTACGCGAACCGCCAGCGCTTCGGGAACGAGGAGGGGATCACCCTCATCGCCGACGCGACGAAGCTCGCCGCCCAGGGGAAGCTCCAGGAGGGGGTCGGGCTCCCGCAGCCCCCGCTCTACTACGCGATCGAGTCGTTCCTGAAGAGCCTCGCGCAGGGAGAGGCGGTCGTCTGCGGGGCGGAGGAGGGGTACCGGGCGACCGCGGTCGGGATCCTCGCCCACCGCGCGGTCGCGACGGGCGAGACCGTCGAGATCCCGGAGAGCGTCCTCAAGGTGGACTGACGGGTGGAGGGGCGACTCCGCGACCTCCCGGCGCCCGTCCGCGCCGGACTCTCCTGCACCCTCCTCGCGATCCTCGGCGGGTTCGTCGCCTCGGGGGTCCACCTGAGGTTCCACCACGCCAACCGCGACGAGCGCCCGGGCCTCTCGGTCGACGACCTCCGCGGGGCCTACCGCGGCATCCGTACGCGCGCCCCCCTCCTCGTCGCGCTCGAGCGGGGCCACCCGGACGACCTCGCGGCCAACGAACGGAAGGCCCTCCTCGACTGGCTCCGCGGCTCGCGCCTCGCCGAGGACTACGACGACCCCGAGCGCGGCGACGCGGCGCCGGCGGAGGTCCTCGGCCGCCGCTGCCTCTCCTGCCACTCCCGAACGGCCGGGACCTCCCGCCCCCCAAACCTCGACTTCTGGGACGACGTGAAGGCCGCGGCGGTCTCCCGCGACGTTCGCCCGGTGGACACGAAGATCCTCGCCGCCTCGACCCACACCCACGCCCTCTCCCTCGGCGGCCTCTCGATCCTCCTCGGCGGCCTCCTCCTCGCGACCCGCGGGCCGAGGCCCCTCGTCCACGGCGCGGCCCTCCTCCTCGGCCTCTCCCTCTTCCTCGACCTCGCCTCCTGGTGGCTCTCGCGCGGGTCCGGGGCGTTCCTCGGCGTCCTCCTGGTCTCCGGCACCCTTTTCAACCTCCTCTCCGTCCTCGGCACCGCGGGGATCCTCCTCGACCTATGGCTCCCGAAGCGACCCTCCTGACGCCGGCCCCGGCACGGCCCGCGCCGCTGATCGAGCGGAGCGTCCCCCTCCGCGTCTTCCTCGCCTCCTTCCTCGTCCTCTTCTACGAGATCGCGCTCATCCGCTGGCTCCCCTCCCAGGTCCGGCTCCTCGCCTACTTCTCGAACCTGATCCTCCTCGCCTCCTTCCTCGGGATTGGGCTCGGTTGCCTCCTCGCCCGCTCGAATCGGAACCTCCTCCCCCTCTTCCCGACCCTTCTCCTCGGGATCCTGGCCGCGGTCGCGGCTCTGCGGCTCGAGGTCGCGGTCCCGACCGCGACGGAGATCTACTTCTCGAGTGGGACCACGGAGTCCCGTCTGGTCGTCGAGACGCGCCTCCTCCTCCCGATCCTCTTCGTCGGGATCGCCGCCTTCTTCACCGCCCTTGCCCAGGGGATGGGCCGGGAGATGAACCGGCTCCCCTCGCTCCGGGCCTACCTCTGGAACGTGGGCGGAAGTCTGGCCGGCGTCGCCGCGTTCGCCCTCTGTTCATTCCTGGAGGCTCCCGCCTCGGTCTGGTTCTTCGGGATCGCTTGCCTCGCCGCCCCCTTCCTCCTCCGTCCGCCGGTCACCCCTCGGAGGTTCGCCAACGCGGCGCTGCTCTTCGCCTGTGGTCCCCTGGTCGGCAGGCTCGCCCCCGACAGCATCTGGTCCCCCTACTCCCGGATCACCGTCCGCGAGGAGGCGGACGAGACGGTCCTCGAGGTGAACGCGATCTTCCACCAGTCGATGGCCCCGCTCGGGAAGAAGGAGTACTTCTACGAGTGGCCCTACGCCGCCTTCGGAGACACCTTCGAGGACGTCCTCATCCTCGGGGCGGGGAGCGGGACCGACGTCACGGCGGCGTTGAAGCACGGGGCGAAACGGGTCGACGCGGTCGAGATCGACCCCGCGATCCTCCGCCTCGGGAAGGAGCTCCACCCGGAGCGCCCCTACGACGACCCGCGAGTGACGGCGATCTGCGACGACGCCCGCCACTTCCTCCGGACGACGGAGCGCCGCTACGACCTCGTCGTCTTCGGCCTCGTCGACTCCCTGACCGTCCAGTCCTCCTTCACGAGCGTCCGGCTCGAGTCCTACCTCTTCACGGAGGAGGCGTTCCGCGCCGTGCGGGACGTCCTCAAGCCGGACGGCCTCCTCTGCCTCTACAACTACTTCCGCGAGCGCTGGCTCGTCGACCGCCTCGCGAACCTGGCCTTCTCCGCCTTCGGCGAGGAGCCCCGCGTCCACGTCCACGAGCGCCGCTCCTGGCTCGCGATGATGCTGGCGGGCCCGCGCCTCCGGGCGAAGACAGACTTCCCCCCGATCCCCGACCGGGTGCTCGCCTACGGCCACGAGCGGGAGAGCAGCCCCGGCCGGCTCCACGAGCGCGACGCCTCCGTCCCCCCCACGACCGACGACTGGCCCTTCCTTTACATGAGGGGGCGCCACCTCCCCGCCCACTACACGGTCGTCCTCGCCTTCGTCCTCCTCGCCGCGGGGGCCTCGGTCCTCGGCGTGCTGCGCCGCGCTCCCGGCCGCTGGTCGTGGGAGTGCTTCTTCCTCGGGGCGGGCTTCCTCCTCCTCGAGACGAAGTCGATCGTCCAGTTCGGGCTCCTCTGGGGATCGACCTGGGTCGTCGCCTCGGCCGTCATCGCCTCGATCCTCGCCCTCGCCCTCGCCGCGACCCTCGTCGTCTCGAAGGTGGAGATCCGGCGCCCGTGGCTCGTGACGGTCGTCCTCCTTTCCCTCCTCGGTCTCAACGCCCTCCTCCCGATCGGGTCGGTCCGGATCGGGAGCCGCTTCCTCGAGTCGGGCTTCTACGCGGGGCTCGGGCTCTCCCCGATCTTCTGCGCGGGGCTCCTCTTCGGGACCGCGATCAAGAAGTCGGGAGGCCTCGCCCGCGACTACGGCGCGAACCTCCTCGGCGCGGTCGCGGGCGGCGTGCTCGAGTACCTCTCCCTGGTGACCGGCTACCAGGCGCTCCTCCTCCTGATCGGCCTCCTCTACCTCGCCGCTCGGCTGACCGCCGCGCGTCGCCCGCTCGCGCCGATCCTCTCCTCACCCGACGCCGCGGCGTGAGACCCGGCACGCGTCACATCGGCGCGCCGTGATCTCACCGGGGCAGTGTTAGGCGCTCCCCGTATTGATCGGCCTCCTCCACCTCGCCGCTCGGCTGCCCTGACATTCCTTGGCAGAGCCCCATTCCTAGGAGCCGGCCTCACCGGCCCGTCCGGCTTGCGAGGACGACCTGCAACCGCAAGACCCAAGGATGAAACGCTCGATTCGAGCGGGACTCTGCTTCTTCGCGGCGCGGTGCATTCCCGTCACCGCCCTCTAGTCGGAACGCCACGAAGTGCCGGAACGCGTGGGGGCGCGACGGGGAGGTGCGCATCGCCACGACTCCCGCCCGTCATGCCCCTGGAGGCAACGCGAGAACCACGCTTTCCTGGTCTAGAGACCAGAATCCGGCACCAAGCACGCCGAAAAAGGGGACGAGGAAGATCGCGCCTCCGATGATGTCGAGAATCCCCGTCGTCGAGATCTGCGTCCCGATCGCAGCAGCGGCGGCCCGGTCTCCCACCTTCGCCATGACGCTGTGCGGCCGATTGCGACGGAGTTGCACGGTGGCCGTTCCCGTTCCGACGACCTGGCCATTCACTATGATCTGAGCGCTGGGATCGCTCGCGGTGATGATCACCGGCTGCGTCGAACCGACAAAGAGCGAGCACCCCTGCGAGACCGCGCCGCCGAAAACGAGAAGCAGGCCGTTCCACAAGTAGGGACGGTTCCCCGGACGTCGCGACCCAGACATAGGCCTGCCTCCTGGTGCTCTCCTTGAAGCGCGGGAACAGTAGGGAGCGGTTTGTCGTTGGGCAACTCTTCCTCCTCTACCTCGCGGCTCGGCTGACCGCCCCGCGTCGCCCGCTCGCGCCGATCCTCACCTCACCCGAAGCCGCGGCCTGAGGCCCGGGGATCCCCCCCCGCTCCTCCTACCGCGGACCCCCCGAGTCGAGCGGCAGGTCGACCTCCTGAACGCCCCGCGGCTCGATGCGGACGGGGTGGTCGACCGGCTCGCGGCCCGGTTCGAGCAGGCGGAGGAGGTACTCGCCGGGAGACAGGGCGGGGAGATCCGGGTGGGGAAGCGCGGGGAGCGTGTTCCCTTCCTCGTCGACGAAGAGGGCGTCGACGGACCTCGAGGGCCTGGGGCGGCTCGCTCCGCCGACCGGGGAAGAGAAGAGCCTCACGAGGACGCGCGTCGGGGGAACGAGCACCGCCTGGAACTCCGAGGTCTCCCCGGCGGCGACTTCCGCGGTCCGGCTCCTCGGCAGGAAGGGACCCGGTCCGCCGAGGATCGCGGCGTACTTCCCGGGAGGGACTCCGCCGAACCACGCGGAGCCGTCCCCGCCCGTGACCGCCCGGCGCTCGGGGAGACTCGTCGGATCCGCCTGCCCTCCCTTCGGCACGAGCCAGACCTCGACGCCGGCGCTCGGGGCGCCTTCCGGGTCGGCGACCCGGACGACGGCGGCGCCGCCCGGCGGGAGGGCGAAGTCGGCGCTCGTCTTCTCCCCTTCCCGGACCTCGACTCCGCGCTACTCCACGATCGAGAGCGCCACGAGCGCGGGAGCGGATCCGACCGCGTCCTTCCCGAGCACGCGGACCCCGTACGTCCCCGGTTGCAGGAGTCGGAACGCATACCTCCCCCGCTCGTCCGTCTTTGATCGGTGGGTGACCGGCCCCTGGAGCTGGACCTCCGCGCCCGCGACGGGCTCCCCTCCGCGACCTCGCAGGACCCGCCCCTCCAGCCCCCCCAGGGGGAGCGGGAAGTCGATCCAGGTCTCCGCCGCGTCCGGGAGCCGGACCTTCCGGGTGAAGGTCCCGGAGGCGGTCTCCACGCGCAGCTCCGCCTCGCCGATGGGGATCCCAGCGACCGAGAAGGAACCGTCCGGCCCGGTCTTCCCCGGAAGATCGCGGGGCAGGTCCTCCTTTTCGATCGCGTCCGAAGGCCCGCGTTCGGGCTGGATCCGGACGAGGACTCCCTCCGCCCCCTCCGCGCACCACGAGACTCGACCCCGCACGGTGGTCCGCCGGATCGCCCGCATCGCGACCCGGCGCACTTCTCCAGGACCCACGGCCTCGCGTCCCCGCAGGACGACGGTCCCGCGTCCCCCGGCGGAGTCCGCGCGCGGTTCGATCGAGACGAGGTACTGGTTGGGAACCAGGTCGAGCACCCGGTACCGGCCCTCGTCGTCCGTCAGGGCCGTCTTCGGCGGCCCGAACGGCCTTCTCCTGTCCCAGGCGAGGGGAGTCACCGCCACGCGCGCTCCGGACAGAGGCTTCCCCTCCTCGTCGAGGGCGATCCCCTCGATCCCGCCCGTAGGAGAGAGCGCGACCACGACCTCCCTCGGAGGGCCGGAACCCTTCAGGTCGAACGGCTCGCTCGCGTCCTGCACGAACCCGAGCCGTCGAGCGGAGACGCTCCAGTTTCCGGCGGGGACGCCGCGGATCTCGAAGGTCCCCCACCTCCCGCTCCGCGCCTCGCAGAGCCGGGCCGTCTCCCTCCACGCGGCGTCCGTCGGCGGGTCGTGGGCCTGGAGGGTCAGGATCGCCCCCTCGACCGGAGTGCCCGTCTCCTTCGCGACGACCCTGCCCGAGAGGGTCGCGCCGCGACCGAGCCCCACCTCGATCGACGGGGTGTCCCCCGCGAAGAAGACCTGGAGCCCCCGGATCGTCTGCGGGAAGAAGCCAGGGGCACGGACGAGGATCTCGTACGATCCCGGCGGAGGGTCGCGGAGCTCGAACCGGCCCTCGGCGGAGGCGAAGGGCTGGTCGTAGACCACCCAGTCGTCCTCGCCGCGGATCCAATCGAAGCGGCGCGCCTGGACGGAGAAGGCGCGGACCGGGCTCCGCGCCTCCGCGTCGAGCACCCTCCCCGAGAGGACGAAGGTGCCGCCGAGTCGGAGCTCCAGGTCTCGGGCGCCGGCGGCGAGGTTCCGGATCCTCGCGAGCCCCTTCGTCCTCTCCCCGGCGTAGAGATCGACGGTGTCCGACCCGAGGCCGGCGAGGGTGAACGAGCCGTCCGCGAGGGACCTTCCCGACTGCCCGACGGAGCGGCCCGGACCGAACCACCAGGCGCCGACATGCGCTCCCGGGACGGGGCGTCCGGCGACGTCGAGCACACGGCCCGACACCGAGAGTCCCCGCTCGAGGTCGAACCGCAGATCGCGGACGCCGCCCGCCGCGGGGAGATCGACCTGGATCGGCTCGCTCGGGGCGAGCCCCGCCTTCTCCACGCGGATCTCGTGCGGGCCGGGCGAGAGCGAGCCCATGCGGAAGCGGCCGCGACGGTCCGTCACGACGGGTTCGTAGGCGATCAGTCTGTACGGGGAGGAGCGGACGCTTTCGTCGATCCAGGCCCCGTCCGGGGAGCGCTTCTGGGGGACAGGCTGAGGCTCGGCCATGACGGACGCTCCCGGGACTCCCCGCCCGTCGGGTCCGAGGACGCGACCCTCGAGGAAGGACTCGAGGGGGAGGCGGACCTCGATCCGGGCGACCCCTCCCGCGACCACCTCGAGGTCGGCCCGGACGGCGACTCCGAATCCCTCGGCGGCCGCCGCCGCCGTGCACGGCCCCGGAGGGAGGCCGAAGAGCGAGAATCTCCCCTCCCCGTCGGTCGTCGCGGAGCCGCCTCGCGCGATTCCCGATGGATTCGCGAAATGGGGCTGCACGAAAACTCGGGCGTCGTGCACGGGAGTTCCCGTCGGAGAGAGGATCCTCCCCCGGATACCTCCCGCCGGCTCCAGGACGAGAGGGACACCCGCCTCGACCTCCGGGAGTCCGAGAGCGACCCGCTCCCCGCTCGCGTCGAGGCTGCCTTCCTCCGACCACGCCTCGAACCGGAACGGCGGGAGGCTCGCCGGGACGGAGAGGGCGAAGGTCCCGTCCTCCGAGGTCGTCGTGCGGAAGGCGTGCCGCCACCCTCCCCCATCGCGCCGGAGCTGCTCGAAGGCGGCCTCCCGGTGGAACCGAGGGCTCTCCTCGCCGCTCTCCACCTGCTCCCGGACCTGCGAATACTCGATCTCCGGGCGCCCCGTGACGATGGACACGACGGCTCCCGACACCGGCGCGCCGTCGGTCTGGCGAACGACCCGACCTCGGACCTCCGCCGTCGGTTCCGTCGCCACCCGGGGAGCCCGGCAAGACGCCAGGCAGAGGGCGAGCCACAGGATGCGTCGAACCTCCTGCCGCACCATCGCTCGTTCGATCCCGGGACGCTGACTCCGCGTCCCTCCATAGTCCGCCGACGCCGTCCGGTCTCCAAGGGCCGAGCCCGCATCGAGTCCCTCCCCTCCCGGCGGGCCCCCCGCCTAGACTGCCCCCTCTACGGCCTGCCGTGGCGACTCCGAGCCTGCTCCTCCCGGCGCCCCTCGCCCTCCTCCTCGTCGCCGGCTTCGCCCCCGCCTCGGATCCGCCGCGCGTCCTCTTCCTCACGCACTCCGCGGCCTTCCGCCACGAGGTCGTCACGAGACCCGAGGCCCCCGGCGCGCTCTCTCTCGCGGAGGCCCGACTCGTGGAGGCCTCCCGCGGCGCCTTCGAGGTCGAGGCGACCCAGGACTGCGCGGCCATCACGAAGGAGAACCTCGCGCGCTTCGAGGCCGTCGCCCTCTACACGACCGGAGAACTCCCCTTCGCCGGCGGACAGAAGGAGGCCCTCCTCGACTTCGTCCGGCGCGGCGGGGGCTTCGTCGGGATCCACTCCGCCGCGGACACCTTCTACGAGTGGCCGGCGTACGGCGAGCTGATCGGCGGCCGGTTCGACGGACATCCCTGGGTCCAGAAGGTCCGCGTCCGCGTCGAGGACCCCTGGCACCCCTCGAGCATCAACCTCGCCCCCGGCTTCGAGATCGAGGACGAGATCTACCAGTTCAAGGAGTGGGATCGGGGGAGGGTCCACGTCCTCCTCTCCCTCGACCCCGCGAGCGTCGACCTCGGCGCGAAGGGGGTGAACCGGAAGGACCGCGACTTCGCCCTCGCCTGGTGCCGCGAGTTCGGGGAGGGGCGAGTCTTCTACACGGCTCTCGGACACCGCGAGGAACTCTGGCGAGACCCGAGGTTTCTCACCCACGTCGTCGAGGGGATCCGCTGGGCGAGCCGGCGCGACGTCGACGCGGAAGGATTCCGTCCCCTCCTCGGCCGGGACCGCGCTCCCGGGTGGAGACGGTGTGGCGAGGGAGACTTCGAGGTCGCGGAGGGTGTCGCGAGGCTCTCGGGAGGTCCCGGATTCTGGTGGTTCGGGGCCCGACGGTTCGAGAATTTCCTCCTGAGGCTCGAGTTCGCGCGCGGCAAGCAGGACTGGGGCCCCCTCGTGCTCATCGGGCTCTCCACCCCGGGAGACGACCCGATGACGGCGTCGAGCCAGAGCGCGTCGATCCTGTCCACCGACAACTGGGCGGGGCGGTTCCTGACCCATGGGGGGAGAGAGACCCCTGAGCCGTCGATGCACCTTCGAGCCCCCGGCGAGTGGAACGCATGGGACATCGCGTGCCTCGAAGGCGAGACCCTCCTCCGTTCGAACGGTCGGGCCGCGTCCTCCTCCTTGTCCGCTCCCAAAGCAAGGTGCGCTGGTTTCCTCGGCCTCGAAAACGTCCCCGAGGCGGGTGAAACGCGGTTCCGCGGGATCCGCGTGAGGGAGCTGCCGACGAACGCCGCCTCCTTCCGCGTCCTCTTCGAAGGGGACCTCTCGGGGTGGAAGATGGCGGGGCCCGGGGGCTTCGACGTCGAGGGAGATTCGCTCGTGAGCCGCGGGGGGATGGGGCTCCTCTGGCACGAGCGGCCGCTCAAGGACTTCCTCCTCCTCCTCGACTGGAGGGTCGCGCGCCGCGAGGACAACGCGGGCGTCTTCGTCCGCTTCCCCGACCCCGGGAACGACCCCTGGGTCGCCGTGAACAAGGGGTACGAGATCCAGATCTGCGACACCGGAGGCCCGAAACATCGCACGGGCTCGATCTACGACTTCCAGGATTCGAGCCGCGTCCCTACGGCGGAGCCGGGCTCCTGGAACCACATGGAGGTTCTCGCCATCGGGAGCCGCTACGAGGTGCGCGTGAACGGGCGGGTCGTGAACCGCTTCGTCGGGGACCGCTCGACCGAGGGATTCGTCGGCCTCCAGAACCACGACGAGGCCTCGCGGGTCTCCTTCCGGAACGTCCGCGTCGTCGAGCTCCGGCGGGACTGACCGTCAGGATCCGGTCGAGCCGGCTCCCCGGACCATCTCCTCGACGCTGCGCCGGAACGTGGGCGGGTCGATCGCGGGGTACCGGCGGAGGTCCGCCTCGATCCTCTGGAAGAACTCCAGGAGCTTCGCGGGCTCCACGAGACGGCGGCGAATCATCTCCCGAACGTCCTCCAGATCCTGCTCGTGCTCCCGCTCGAGCTTCGCGAGCGCCTGGGAGTAGAAGTCGTAGTGGTAGACGGCGAGCCTCCCCTCCTGCTTCTCGAACCGGCTGCGGTCCTCCCAGCCGGGGAGCGGCGGAATGAAATCGGAGGGGCTGGCGAGCTCGACATTGATCCGCAGCGACTCCTTGAGCCGGGGAATCGCGTCGAAGACCTCGCCGGCCTCCGGGACGAACTTCACGTCGACGTCGACCGTCGTCTCCCGCCACCCGAGGAGGACCGCCGTCGCTCCCCCGGTGAGGTAGAGGCGGCACGGGGCCTTCGCCTCCCCCCCCAGCGCGCGCAGGAACTCGCGGATCCGAGCCTCGTCGGCTAGCGCGCGCACGCGAGCGCCCTCTCGAAGCTCACGAGGCGGCGGACGAGCGCGTTGTAGCGGGAGTGGGCGGCGTCGCCCGCCTCGGCCGCGAGCCTCTCGTAGAGACGGTGCTCGGGCCGGACCACGCCCGTCCGCGGGACCTCGACCCCGAGGCGACGGAGCCGCGGCGCCCCGATCAGGACGAGGAGGGCCGCGTTCGACTCGACCCCGCTCGCGAGGTCCGCGAGCCCCTGCTCGACCAGGTCGGCCCCGGGGAGGGAGGATTCGATCACGGAGGCGATTCTAGGCCGGTTGACGTCCGGCTCCCCCCCGGGTACGAACCCCGGCGGAGGATCCGCCGATGGACGTCCGCGCCCTGCTCCCCCTCCTCCTCCTCCTCCCCCAGGAGGACGAGAAGGGGTTCGTCCCGGTCTTCAACGGGAAGGACCTCGCCGGACTGAAGTTCCGGTTCGAGGCGAAGGACGTCGATCCCACGAAGACCTTCTCCGTGAAGGAGGGAGCCCTCGTCTGCACGGGGTCGCCCAACGGCTACTGGTACGCGGAGGGGCCCTACCGGGACTTCACCCTGCGCTTCGAGTGGCGCTACAAGCGCCCGGAGGGGCTGACGGACGAGGAGAAGTTCCCCGGGAACAGCGGCTACCTCCTCTTCGTCACCGAGCACAAGATCTGGCCGCGGAGCATCGAGATCCAGGGGATGAACCGGGACGTCGCCGGGATCATCCCGATCGCATGCAAGGAGGAGACGAAGTCCACGACCGACGCCGAGGCCCGCAAGAAGGCGAGGAGGCCGGTCGGCGAGTGGAACTCGATGGAGATCGTCGCGAAGGGAGGGCGGATCGAGGCGCGCCTGAACGGGACGCTCGTCTCGACCGTCACGGAGCACCCCTTCAAGGCGGGGGCGATCGGCTTCCAGTCCGAGGGGGCCGAGATCCACTGGCGCAACGTCCGGATCCGGGAGGGGTAGGGCCTCTCCGGCGCGAATGGTGGCCGCCGCGCTCGCCGCCCTCTCCCTCCTCCCGGCCCAGGAGAGCCAACCGGCGGTCGAGGAGGGGTTTGTCCTCCTGTTCGACGGGAAGGGCCTCCAGAGCTGGCAGATGTACGCGACGGAGAAGCGAGAAGGGGTTCCGCTCGGAGGGAGGATCACCGTGAAGATCCCCTTCGGGGTCGAGGAGGGAAACCTCGTCTGCCGGGGGGGACCGGAGGGAATCCTCTACACGGAGAGGGCGTTCCGCGATTTCACCTTCCGGTTCGAGTGGAAGTACGACAAGCCCCTCGGCCTGGTGAAGGACGAGTCGAAGTGGCCGGGGGACAGCGGCGTCCTCCTCTTCGTGAACGAGTTCGACAGGGTCCGGCCGAAGAGCCTCGCGGTCGAGGGCTCGTTCCGGGAGGTCGGGGCGATCAAGCCGATGGGGATCAAGGCGGCGGCGAAGAACGACGCCGAGGCGCGCAAGAAGGCGCGGAAGCCGCTGGCGGAGTGGAACGAGACGGAGATCGAGGTGAAGGGAGACAAGGTCACGGTCCGGCTGAACGGGACGGTGGTGGCCACGGCGACGGGGCTCAAGACCGAGCCGGGGCGCATCGCCCTCCAGAACGAGGGGTACGAGATCCGATGGCGGAACCTCCGCATCCGCGAGGAGAAGCCGTGACGCCCCGAGTCAGCCGCCGTTCCCTGCTCCGCGCCGGCTCGGCGGCCGCGGCCGGCGCCCTCGCGCCGCGGCTCGCCTTCTCGTTCGTCCGCCCTCCGCAGGACCGCCGGCTGCGGTTCGGCCTGATCGGCTGCGGCGGCCGGGGGACGGGGGCCGCGGAGGACTGCCTCAACGCCGCCCCGAACGTCGAGGTCGTCGCGCTCGCCGACGCCTTCAAGGACCGGCTCGCCGGGTGCCGCGAGCACCTGCTGTCGCTCAACCACCCGGGCTTCAAGGTCGCCGACGAGCGCTGCTTCGTCGGGCTCGATTCCTACCGCCGGCTCCTCGAGTGCGACCTCGACCTCGTCCTCCTCGCGTCGCCGCCGGGCTTCCGGCCGGCCCACTTCGAGGCGGCGATCGCCTCGGCCCGCCACGTGTTCATGGAGAAGCCGGTCGCCGTCGACCCGCCCGGACTCCGGCGCGTCCTCGCCGCGGGGGAGAAGGCCGGGGAGAAGGGGCTCGCCGTCGTCGCCGGCACGCAGCGGCGCCACGAGAAGAAGTACGTCGAGACGATCCGCCGGATCCACGAGGGGGCGATCGGCCGGATCGTCGCGGGGCGCTGCTTCTGGAACCAGGGAGGGCTCTGGAGCCACGAGAAGCGGCCCGGATGGACCGACGTCGAGTGGCAGATGCGCAACTGGCTCTACTTCACCTGGCTCTCCGGGGACCACATCGTCGAGCAGCACGTCCACAACCTCGACGTGATGAACTGGGTGCTCCGGGCCCACCCGGTGAGCGCGGTCGCCGTCGGGGGGCGCCAGGTCCGGACCGAGCCGCGGTTCGGCCACATCTACGATCACTTCTGCGTCGACTACGAGTACCCCGGGGGGGTCCACGTCACGAGCATGTGCCGCCAGCAGCCGGGGACGGACGGCTGGGTCGCCGAGGCGGTCGTCGGGACGGAGGGGCGGGCCGACCCGTCGGCCTGGATCGAGGGGAAAGACCCCTGGAAGTTCCAGGGGGAGCCGGGGAGCCCCTACGTGCAGGAGCACACCGACTGGCTCGCGAGCATCCGCGCCGGGGCGCCGCTGAACGAGACGCGCGCGGTGGCCGAGTCGACGCTGACGGCGATCCTCGGCCGCGAGGCGGCTTACACCGGGAAGAAGATCGGCTGGGAGGAGGTCCTGAACTCGCCTCTCGACCTCACGCCTCCGGGATTGGCGTTCGGACCCCTCGCCGTCCCTCCCGTCGCGAGACCGGGGAAGGCGTCGTGACCTTCGCGGTCCTCCAGGAGGCGAGGAAGCCCGAGCCGATCCGGGTCGGCCTCGTCGGTTGCGGCGGGCGCGGGACGGGCGCGGCGGAGGACGTGCTCAACGCGGCGCCGGGCGTCCGGCTCGTCGCCCTCGCCGACGTCTTCCCCGACCGGATCGCCAAGTGCCGCGAGCATCTCGTCTCCCTCCGCCACGAGGGGTACGCCGTGACGGACGAGCACTGCTATCCCGGCTACGACGGATGGCGGCGGCTCCTCGACTGCGGCATCGACCTCGTGCTCCTGTGCACGCCGCCGGGCTTCCGGCCGCTCCACTTCGCCGCGGCCGTCGAGTCGGGGAAGCACGTCTTCTTCGAGAAGCCGGTCGCCGTCGACCCCGTCGGGGTCCGGAAGATCCTCGCCTCGGGCGAGGAGGCGGAGCGCCGGGGCCTCGGCGTCGTGACGGGGACGATCTACCGCCACACGCGCAAGTTCATCGAGACGGTCCGGCGGATCCACGAGGGGGCGATCGGGGAGATCCTCAGCTTCCGCGCCCACTACAACGCCGGGGCGCTGTGGCGCTACGACCGGAAGAGCGGCGACCGGGATCTCGAGTTCCAGGTCCGCAACTGGCCCTACTTCGACTGGCTCTCGGGGGACATCGTCGTCGAGCAGCATGTCCACACCCTCGACGTCGTCTCCTGGGCCCTCGGGCGGAAGGCGCTCCGCGCGATCGGCACCGGAGGACAGGCGGCGCGGACGGGCCCCGAGCACGGCAACGTCTACGACCACTTCGCGATCGACTACGCCTTCGAGGGGGGCGTCCACGGCCTGTCGATGAACCGCCAGATCGCCGGCGGCCACGGCGAGGTGGGAGCCTGGTTCGTCGGGACGGAGGGGGTCGCCTCCCCCTACGAGGGGACGATCGCCGGCTCGAAGCCGTGGAAATACGAGGGGGAGTCGGAGAACGCCTACGTCCGGGAGCACTCCGACCTGATCGAGAGCATCCGGGCGGGCAAGCCCCTGAACGAGGCGCGCCAGATCGCGGAGAGCACGCTGCTGGCGATCCTCGGCCGCGAGGCCGCGTACACGGGGAAGACGATCACCTGGGAGCAGATCCTCGACTCCGACCTCGACCTCACCCCTCCGGGCTTCGACTGGGCGAACCCCGACCCCGTGCGCGACCCTCCGGTCCGCTCCGTCCCGATGCCGGGCCGTCCGCGCGAGGCGAGGACCGCCTAGCCCCCCCCTCCCCCGGGCCCCGGGACGGCGGGTCAAGTTCCCTCCCTCCGGCGTCGAAAACCGACTTCCTTCGGCCCGCCGCCGCGCGGCGGACCTCCCGGACGCCATGCGCTCGCATCTCCTGCCCCTCGCCCTCGTCCTCCTCCAGGGTGGGACCCCCGTGCCGGACACGCTCGACCTGCACCTGACGCGGGTCCTCCGCGTCGACGGGTCGCCCTTCAAGGGCCGCGTGGAAAGCTGGGAGATGGAGAAGTTCGAGTCCGGGGAATGGACGGTCCTCGGCTCGGGGTCGTTCCCGCTCCCCCTTCCGAGGGTGCGCGGCGGCGTGGTGGACCTCCAGGTCCAGGCGAACCAGGAGGCCCTGGGATTGGCGAGCGCGCTGCGGATCTCGCTCACGACCCTGGAGAGGGTGAAGCTCCCCGCGGTCGAACTGAATGCGGTGCCGTTCGCGCTGTCGGCCGCCTCGGCGCCCGGCACGCAGGGTCCGGAGGGACCGCCGGGCCCGGCCGGTCCGCAGGGTCCCCCGGGTCCGACCGGATTGACCGGGGCGACGGGCGCCACGGGTCCCGCGGGCCCCGCCGGCCCGCAGGGTCCGACGGGTCTCACCGGACCCACCGGCGCCGCCGGCCCGCAGGGTCCTCCAGGCCTGACGGGGCCGACGGGCGCCACGGGGGCGGCAGGGCCGCAGGGTCCTCCGGGTCCGACCGGATTGACGGGGCCCACCGGCGCCACGGGTCCCCAGGGTCCGACGGGACTCACCGGGGCCACGGGCGCCACGGGCCCCCAGGGCCCGCCGGGTCCGGAGGGCCCGCAAGGCGACACGGGCGCCGTCGGCCCGCAGGGGCCCGCCGGGCCTCAGGGGCCGGTCGGGACGTTCCGCGCGTTCGTCAACCTCGTCGTGAGCCAGCTCCAGTACGCCAACGCAGGGCCGGGCGGAGCGGAGGAGACGACGAACGGCGGGAGCCGCTACCAGATCGATCTCACGACCGCGACGAACCTCGTGGGGCAGGTCGTCTTCTCGACCGTCCCCCCGCCCGCCGGCGTCGCGCGCTTCGAGTACTCGACGAACGGGGGGACGAGCTGGGCCACTCTCCTCGACATGGGGACCGGCTACACGGTGAACGTCCTCAAGATCAGCCCGGTCAGCCCCGTCCCCGCGGGCGCGATGGTCCCCGACTGCCTCCTGCGGCTGGTCGTCACCGGGGACGGACAGATCGACCCGCGCGTCCAGAAGGCGGGCCTCATGTTCCGTCCCTGACGGGACGAGCCGCGCTCACCGCTCCTTCAGGAACGGCTCCCACGGGTTCGCCCCCGCGGGCTGGAGGATCTGCTCCGCGCGGGGGAGGAGGAGCTGTGCGACGGGCGGCGAGGCGAGGTCGAGCGTCCGGCCGAAGGAGTTGCTCACGGGCACGAGCATCCCGATCCGGCCCGAGCCGACCGTGAGGACGAGCGGATCCCCCTCGTTCGGCGTCAGGGTCACCCGGCCCAGCGGCGAGCCGAGCCCCGCCTGCGGCTCGAGCGCCGCCTCCGCCACCGATTCGCGGGGAGCGCGCTGGAGGAAGGCGGCGTAGGACGACGCGAGCGCCTCGTTCGCCGGCTGCTCCCCGGAGGGGCGCTTCACGAACCACTCCCAGGGGGACTTCCCCGCGCGCATCTCCTCCGGGCTCACCTCCCGGGGCCGCCCCTCGAGGTCGAAGGCCTCGGCGCCGGCCGGCTCGACCCGGAACGACTTCATCCCCTTCATCGCTCCCGGCCACGCGGTCGGGAAGAGGGTCCGCTCGACGAGAGGCGGGAGCGTCGCCGGCCCGTCCGGGGCGAGCTCCTCCCGCAGGTTCACGTCGACGGACCAGATCTCCCTCTCGCCCGTCCGGCGGACGTACCCGCCGCCGATCGCGGGCGCGGCCGCCCCGACGTCGAGGGAGAGGAGGAGGTCGGAGGCGGGCGCCTCGAGCCCCCGAGGTCCGTGGACCGAGAGGCGGACCATCGCAGGGCCGTCGAGTCCGTAGGAGGGGGCCCTCGACGGATCGACGCTCTGGACCACCCCGCCCCCTTCGAAGAGCTTCTTGATCACGCTCCCGACGAGCGCCTCGCTCGCGAGGGCTCCCCGGTAGGTGGGGCACCGCCAGACTCCTCCCTCGCGCGCGTAGGCCATCGGCGGCCGCCCGCCCGCTTCGAGCCGGAGGACGGCGATCCGCCCGGACTCGCGCTCGCCTGGAGGGACGATCCGGCGCACCTTCGAGGACGCGCGGCGGATCTCCCCTCCGGCCCGCGTGAGCGAGACGTCGGCCGCGAGCAGGCCGGCGACGAGGACGGCGAGGACGGGGATCGCCCGGCTCACCGCGACGCGCCTCCGGCCGCCTGCGCCGGGCTCGCGACCCCCGTGGGTCGCCGGCGCGCCGCCGCGCGGACCAGGCCGAAGGCCGCGAGCGCGGCGGGGAAACCGGCGAGCACGATCCCGCGCCACCGGATCCGGTCCCCCGGCTCGACGTAGTCGAACCCGCGCTGCGCGGGACGGCGCGCCGCGACCTCGGCGAGCTCCCCGGGCAGCGCGAGCGAGGCGACCGCGTTCAGGAGCAGGTGGTCGGCGCGGAACTCGGGGTCGAGGACGCGGTGGTTCTTGAACATCTCCGAGCAGCCGACGAGGAGGAGGCGCCCCGGGGGACCCGGCGGCGTCGCGGCGAAGGCGGGCTTCGTCGCGGCGGGCTCCGAGGTCGCGCCGGGGAAGATCTTCCCCTGGATCTTCAGCGGCTCGAAGGGCTCGGGGAAGTTCCCCTCGACGTCCACGGCGAGAGGGACTCTCCCGAGCCATGCCGGCTCCCCCCCTTCGTCGCGCGGAGGGCCCGCCAGCAGCTCCTCGGGGAGGTAGCCCCCCTTCCAGGCGAAGGACCAGGTGCGCTCCGAGGTCGTGAGGAGGGGACGGGCGCGCAGGCCGACGGCGCGCAGCTTCTCCTCGTCCGTCCGGACGTAGGCCCCCCAGAGGAAGGCCTGGTCGCCGAGCTCGCGCGTGAGGGGCGAGTCCTTCGAGAAGTTCGCCGCGGAGGCCCGGATCAGGAACGGGAGCGCCGAGGTCTGGACCTCGAGGTCCGGCCGGGCGTAGGAGCGGTTCACCTGGGCCTCCCCCGCGATCCGGGTCTTGAGCTCGTCGAAGAGGACCTCCCGCACGACCTCGATCCCGAGGTCGGGGAAGTAGAGGAGGTCGACGTCGGGGAACTGCGGCTGCGGCCAGTAGACGAGCTTGAAGCCGGTGCCCCGGAACTGGCGCGCCTGGACGTTGAAGTGCTGGGCGGCGAGGAAGGCGCGGCCGCCGCGATGGAGGTAGCGCGCCAGCCAGTCGTACGCCGCCGAGACGTCCCGGCGCGGCTGGAGCCAGACGAAGGCGTCGGGGTTCTCGGGTGGACGGGGGTCGCGCGGGTTCACGTGCGCCACCCGGAAGTCGCACCCCTCGAGGAGGCCCCGCGCGACGCCGTAGACGTCGGTGCCGGAGGGAGGGGTGAAGCCCGCCTGCTGCAGGTCCCACGCCTCGGCCGGCGAGAGGCGCGGCGCGTCCGAGGCGAAAGCGACGAGGGGGCGCCGCCCCGTCTCGAGCCGCCAGAGCGCGAAGGCGAGTCGGAACTCGAGGTTCTCGATCGAGACGGCGTCCGGGAAGCGGAGCGTCTCGCTCCTCCCCCTCGAGGCGAGGCGGAGCGCGGCGTAGACGGTGCGGACGGTCGTCGTCTCCTCGTCCTTCGTCGTCGCCTTGAACGGCTCGATCCCCTCGGCGGCGAGCGCCTTCCGCCCCGCCTCGCCGAGGTCGTCGGGGTCGACGCTCCGGACCGAGAGCCGCGCGCCGGCGCGGCGGAGCTCTCCCAGGGCTTCGGCGACGCGCTTCCCCCACCGCCGCATCGAAGGAGGGAGCCTCTCGGGGGACGAGAAGACGATCTCGGCCTCGATCGGCTCCGTGGCGCGCGCGGCGATCGCGCGGGTCTCCCGGGAGAGCTCGTTGCGGCCGAACTCCGAGAGGTCGGCTCTCGCGCCGAGGGCGCCCGCGGCCCGGGCGAGGAGCCCCGCCGCGAGGGCGCCGAGGAGTCCCGCGGCGAGGAGCGCGCGGCCCGCCGCCAACCGGGGGGCCCTCTCCACCCGGACCGAGAAGGCGCCGCGCAGGAGGGCGAGGGCGAGGAGCGCCGCCGGGAGGAAGAGGACCGTCCAGCCTCGCCAGAGCGCCCGCGCCCCCGCTCCCATCGCCGGCAGCGGCTCGACGGCGAGCGACCCCGCCCGGGCCAGCACGAGCCGGTCGTTCGCCGTGAAGGCGTCGGCGAGGACCCTCGCCAGCCTCTCGTGCGCGACCCCCTCGTGCCCCTGGAGGTAGCCGTCGCGGAAGGGGGTCGAGGCGGCGCAGAGGATGACCGCGCCCTGCCACGGGTCGCGCGTCCGCAGGCGCACCATCAGCAGCTGCTTCGGCACGGCCTCGCCGTTCTCGGGCCTCACCTCGGCGAAGGGGATCGGCTCCCGCGGGACCGGCTGCACCCAGCTCTTGTCCGAGGAGGTCGCGAGCACCTCGGCCCGCCAGCCCCTCTCCTCGAGCGCCTCGGGATCGAGGGCGAAGGGGGTGGGGACCTCGAAGAGCAGGTTCCCGTTCGGCTGGTTGCGCCACGCGCGGAAGTCCTGGTCCGTCGCGATGCACCGGACGAGGAAGGGGGTGAAGGCGGGCCGCGTCTCGGCTCCCGGCGCTCCCGCCGGCGCCTCCCCGCGGAGGTCGCAGAGGAGCCCGCTCGCCGCCCGCAGGCCGTAGTGCGCGAGGAGGGTCTGGGCGGGGTAGGGCGTCGGCTTCACGACGAGCCAGGGAGCGCCGTCGGGCCCCCGCCTCGCCTCCCACGACCGCTCGCTCCCCGCGACGAGGACGTTGCGCCCGCGCCGGACGAACCGGTCCATCTCGGCGAGCCGCTCGTCGTCGACGCGGCGAGGGTGCATCCAGAAGAGGGCGTCGGCCTCCTCCGGGAACGGCGCCCCCCCGTCGAGGTCGACCCTCGCCACCTCCCCCTTCCCGGCGAGGAAGGCCGCGAGCTGCTCGTAGCCCGCCGGGGCCGCCACCGCGATCCTCGCCTTCCTCGGCCGCTCCATCTGGTCGAGGTGCTCGACGAGGAGGCCCTGGAGCCGCTCGAGCCGCTCGGGCCCGACGCCCGGGATCGCCGACTCCGGCCGCGGCCCGTAGGCGATCGAGATCGTCGACCAGACCGTCGTCTCGCTCCAGGCGTCCCGCTCGACGCTCCGCGCGCGGAAGGGCGCCACGGCGCGCTTCGCGGCGTACCGGGAGAGGTCCTCGCGGAGGACCGGGTCGGCGTCCGGGTCGACGACCTGGTAGTCGAGCTTCCCGCCCGAGGCCCGCTTCAGCGCGTCGAAGAGGTCGGTCACCTCCCGCTCGACCCCCCGCAGGTGGGAGGGCATCCGGGAGCGGTCGCTCGCGTAGTAGGTGAGGAGGACCCGGTCCTGGAGCGTCGAGAGGCGCCGGCGCGTCTCCTCCGTCAGGCGCGAGAGCCGCGCGCGCCCCATCTCGAGACGCGCGCCGGGGAAGTGGCGGGCGACGCGCACGGCGAAGACGCAGGCGAGGAGCCCGAGGGCCGCGACGACCCCCATCTCGAGCCCCCGCAGCCGCTTCATGCCCGGTTGCGGCGCAGGAGCCGCGCGCCGAGCCAGAGGAAGAGGGAGGTTCCCCCGCCGAAGTAGACGACCGCCCCGAGGTCGACGACGCCCCGGACGAAGGCGTCGAAGTGGGGCGCGACCGAGACCGACTCGCAGAGGAAGGTCCCGGCCCCGAGGCGGGGAGCGAGCCCGTCGAGGACGGCGACGACCCGGTCGTTCCCGGTCAGGACGAGGGCGAGGGAGGCGATCGTCCCGAGGACGAAGGCGACGATCTGGTCCCCCGAGACGGCCGAGAGGAGCATCCCGAGCGCGATCAGGAGCGAGCCGAGGGAGACGGCCCCGAGGTAACCCCCGAGGATCCGCCCGAGGTCGGGGTGGCCGAGGGCGAGGAGCATCCCGACGATCGGGAGCGAGCCCGCGAGGAAGCCGCCGTAGAGGGCCATCGCCGCCAGGTACTTCCCGAGCACGGCCTGGGCGGTCGTCAAGGGGAGCGTGAGGAGGAGCTCGATCGTCCGCTGCCTCCTCTCCTCGGCCCACAGGCGCATCGTCACCGCCGGAACGAAGACGGACAGGAGGAGGGGGAGGCGGTCGAAGAACCCCGCCATCTCGACCGTCCCCGTGAGGAAGAACTCGTTCATGAAGATCGCGTTCGCGAGCACCACGAACCCGATCGTGTAGACGTAGGCGATCGCCGAGTCGAAGTAGGCGGCGAGCTCCCGCCCGGAGACGAGGCGGACCCCCGCGATCCACTCGCGGGGGGAGAGCCCGCCCGGACGGGAGAGGGGAAACGCCTCCCCGCTCACGCCGCCGCCCCCTTCGCCTTCACGATCTCGAGGACATGCCCCTCGAGGTCGCGCCCCGCCGCCCGCGCCTTCGCCTCGAGGGCCGCCACCGGGGAGTCCTCGAGGAGCCTGCCGAGGTGGATGACGAGGATCCGGTCGGAGATCGCGGCGACCTCGGAGAGGATGTGGCTGCTGAAGAGGATCGCCCGGCCCGGCCGCAGCCCGCGCAGGAAGTCGCGGAAGGCGACGACCTGGACGGGGTCCAGCCCGTGCGTCGGCTCGTCGAGGACGAGGACGGGGGGGTCGTGGACCAGCGACGCGGCGACCCCGATCCGCTGGCGGTAGCCCTTCGAGCACTGGTGGACGCGCTTCCCGAGGACCGCCTCGAGGGCGCAGCGCTCGACGGCCCACGCGAGCCGGTCCCGGAGCCGGGCTCCCTCCAGTCCGCGGGCCCGCGCGAGGAAGGCGAGGAGGCGGTCGACCCGCATCCCCTCGTAGAGGGCGTTGTGCTCGGGGAGGTAGCCGAGGTTCCTGCGCACGGCGAGGGGGGAGCGCTCGACGTCGAAGCCGGCGACCTCGATCTTCCCGGCGTCGGGCGGGAGCCAGGTCGAGATCATCTTGAGGACGGTCGTCTTCCCGGCGCCGTTGGGGCCGAGGAACCCGACGACCTCGCCCGGATTCACGACGAAGGAGACGTCGTCGACGGCGAGGGTGCTCCCGAAGCGCTTCGTCACGCGCTCGACGCGGATCATCGCTCCTCGGCCGGGGGCCCCGCGCCCTCCGGGGTCGCGGCATCGTACCCAAGGCGCCCTTCCGCGGCCGCCCGCTTCCCGCGCCGGTGGACGAGGAAGATCCCCAGCAGGATGAGCCCGAGCCCCCCGACCGTGAACGCCGTCACCGGCTCCCCGCGGACTCCGATCCCGAGGCTGAGCGCGATCGCCGGGGTGACGTAGGCGATGACCCCGAGCCGGTTCGCCGGGGCGTGGCGCAGGAGCCAGAAGAAGAGGCCGAAGGCCACCACCGTCCCGACGAACGCCAGGTAGAGGACCGAGAGAACGGCGCCGCGCGTCCACCGGACCGGGGCGCCGCGCTCGGCGAGGAGGGCCGCGATCCCGAGCATCGCGGCCCCGAGCGCCATCCCGTCGCGGTTGAGTCGCAGCGAGCTCACCGCCGCGCCGTGCTTCTTCACGTACGTCGTCCCGAGGGCCACGACGAGAGGGGAGAGGAGGAGCACCCCTCCCGCCGGCGCCGCCCCGGGCCCGATCGACCGGAGGTCGGTCACGAAGAGGAGAGCGACCCCGAGGAAGCCGAGCCCGAAGCCGAGGAACTGGGCGCCGCCGAGCCTCTCCCCCGGAAGGTACCGGTGTCCGAGGAGGGCCTGCAGCATCGGGTAGACGGCCCACAGCACGCTCACGAGCCCCGAGGGGAGCCTCGTCTCGCTCCAGTAGACGATCGCGTAGGAGAGAGCGAAGTTGGTCGTCCCGAGGACGAGGGAGAGCCGGAGCGGGGGGCTCTCCCCCCCCTCGCGCCGCGCGAGGCACGCGGCGAGGACCGCCATCCCGGCCGCCGCGACGACGAACCGGACCGCCGCCGAGGTGAGGGGCGGGAGGTCGTCGAGGCCCCGCTCGATCACGACCCACGTGCTCCCCCAGATGAGGCAGAGGAGGCCCGTGAAGAGGAGGATCGCGGGCGGGCTCGGCGGAGAGCGAACCTCCCCGCTCAATCGCCGACCTGCACGAGCGCTCGTGAGGAGGGGTTCACCGGCCCACAGGTGACCGGGTGCGTCGCCCCCTACCCGGCCGGACCCCCACCTCCGCAACGAACCCCTCGCCAGTGGGCGGCGGGAGCACGCAGAACCCTTCCTTCGCGGCGGACTCGGCGAGTCGCCGATCGATCGTGACGAAGGGGAGGGCGTCGGGCTTCCCTTCGGACCCGACAATCGCGGCGGCGAGTTGCAAGGCGTCCGCCGAGCGGAGGGAATGCAGGTCGAGCAAGCGCTGCGCGCGGTCCCTCACGGGAAGGACGGCGTCCACCTCGGCGAAGGACTCCCGCATGCGTCCGAAGTCCTCCCAGAGCAGGTCCCGCTCCTCCCCTCCGATCGCGCCGGACCTCGCCCTCCGCGCGAGCCCGGACCGCACCTCGACCGGCGTGAGGAGCCAGATGATCCCCCGGGGATCCTCGTCGAGCAGCGCGGCAAGACCCCGTCCGCCTTCCTCGTAGCCGAGGACGGAGAGCAGGGCGGAGGAATCCCAGAACCTCATCGCGCGTCCTCCCCCCTCTCCTCCAGGATCGCCTCGCCGAGCCGCGCGCCCGGCGCGATCGGCCCGCGGCGGCGGAGCTTCTCGAGGAATCCGGGCGGCAGGACTCCCGTGCCCCGACGGATCAGCCCCTTGCGCTCGAGCCGGTCGAGCCACGCCTCGTCTCCCTTCGACCCGCCCCTCGCGCGGGACGCGATCGGCCGGATCTCGGCGATCGGCGTGTCGCGGTCGAGCACGATCACCGTTCCCCCGGCCCTCACGTGCTCGAGGTACCGACTCAATCCGTCGCGGAGCTCCGAGATCTTGGCGCGCTTCATCCCGCCATGTTAGCCAAGTTCGCCAGGAAGTCAGTTTCCCACCCCCCCCCGTCGATCGCCTCCGCGGCGCGAGGGAGGCGCCGCGCCCGGGGATGGACGCGGACCGTCCGTTCCGTTCAACCGCCGACCCGGACGAGCGAGACGGACGAGGGCCGGGCGGGCCCGCGGAACACCCGGTGCGACGCCCTCACGAAGTCCGACTCCTTCGCCCTCGCGATGTCGACGAAGGTCTGGGGGTTGCGGTCGACGAGGGGGAACCAGGAACTCTGGACCTGGACCATGACCCGGTGTCCGCGCCGGAAGGAGTGGGAGACGTCGGGCATCGTGAACGCGATCTCGTCGATCTCGCCCGGCTTGAAGGCCTCGGGCCGGTCGAAGCCGTTCCGGTAGCGCCCGCGGAAGGGCTCGCCGCGGACGAGCTGCTGGAAGCCCCCCATCTGGATCCCCTTCGGATTCGGGTCGGGGTTCGGGAAGTCCCAGGGGTACACGCCGATCAGCTTCACGACCCAGTCGGCGTCGGTCCCGGTCGTCGAGACGAAGAGGCGCACCTCGACCGGACCCGCGACCGCGAGGTCCTCCGCGAGGGGCTCGGTCTCGTACACGAGGACGTCGGGGCGCGTCGCGGCGAACCGTTGGTCCCCGACCATGTAGTCCCGCGCCATGCCGAAGCCGACCTGGCCGAGATAGGGGACGGGCCTTCCGGGATCGCTCGGGAACTCGTCGAACCCCTCGTCCCGCGGCGGATCGACCGAGAGCGCGCCCCCGGCGCGCAGGTGGAACGCGATCCTCGAGCCCTCCGGAGGCCACGCGTCGAACCGCCGCCACCGGTTCGTCCCCGTCTCGAACATCGTCGCCTCCGCGAGGCCGGGGTCGTCCTTCTCCTTCAGGTGGCGGAGGAAGAAGGGGGCCTCGAGCTTCTCGCGGTAGTCGACGGCGGTCTTCGCCCCGAACCGCACGTCGCCGAGGGAGTCCCCGTCGGCCCGCGCCCACCCGCCATGGTGCCAGGGTCCCATGACGATCCGGTTGTCGCACTCCGGGCTCTGCCCCTCGACCGCCCGGTACGTCGCGAGGGTCCCGAAGAGGTCCTCCGCGTCGAACCACCCCCCCACCGTCAGGACGGCCGGACGAATGTCCTTCAGGTGCGGCCGCGTGTCCCGCGCCTTCCAGAACTCGTCGTAGTCGGGGTGGGCGAGGAGTTCGTCCCAGTAGGGGGCCGACTCGCCGAACCACCTCGCCTTCGCGTTCCCGAGGGGCCCGAGCTGCAGGAAGAACCGGTAGCCGTCGCTCGCCTGGAAGTCGATCGAGGGAGGGTCCTGCTGCGGCGGCCTCGCGCCCGACCGCTCGAAGGAGGCCATGAAGCCGAACGTGTGGGCGAGGAAGAGCGCGCCGTTGTGGCGCCAGTCGTCGCCGACGAACCAGTCGCAGACGGGCGCCTGGGGGGAGACGGCCTTCAGCGCCGGATGGGCGTCGATCATCCCCATCGCCGCGTAGAAGCCGGGGTAGGAGATCCCCCACATCCCGACCCGGCCGTTGTGCCCGGGGACGTTGTGGAGGAGCCACTCGATCGTGTCGTGGGTGTCGCTCGACTCGTCGATCTCCCCCGCCTTCTTCTGCGGCCGGTGAGGCCGCGCATGGACGAACGTCCCCCCGGAGCCGTAGCGGCCCCGGACGTCCTGGAAGGCGAAGATGAACCCGTCCTTCGCGAGGACCTCCGAGGGGCCGAGGCTCGCCGGGACCTTGTCGACGCCGTACGGGGAGACGGAGTAGGGGGTCCGCCGCAGGAGGATCGGGTAGGTCTTCGCCGAGTCCTTCGGCGCGTAGACCGCGGTGAAGAGGCGCACGCCGTCGCGCATCGGGATCTCGAACTCGTGCTTCGTGTAGTTCGCGCGGATCCACTCGGCTCCCTGGGCGCGGAGAGGGGCGGGGAGCGCGGCGAGGAGGAGGGCGGGATGGAGGCGCATGGAGGGTTCGTTTCCCCTGGGGCCGCGCGATCCTAACCGCGGAGGCGAGGCTAGAATCGCGGGCCCGCTCGCGACCCCCGCCCATGGGCGGACGGGCCCTCCTCCTCCACCTGTTCTCGAGCCCCGTCGCCGGGCTCCTCCTCCCTCGTTCGCAGGGTCCGACCGTCGACTTCGAGCGCGACGTCCGGCCGATCCTCGCCGCCCACTGCGTCGAGTGCCACTCGGGCGCGAACCCGAAGGCGGGGCTGCGGCTCGATCGGCGCGCCGCCGCCTTCGCCGGCTCCTCGAACGGCCGGTTCCGGGTCCTCTACCCCGGCGACGCCGAGGGAAGCCCGCTCTACCGGCGAGTGGTGTCGGACGACGACGAGGCCCGGATGCCGCAGGGGAGGGCGCCGCTTCCCCCCGAGGCGACCGAGACGATCCGGAGGTGGATCGAGGAGGGAGCCTCTTGGCCCCCTCAGGTCGTCGTCGCCCGCGAGGAGCGAGGGAAGGACCACTGGGCCTACCGCCGGCCGCTGGCGCAAGTCCCTCCCTCCGTGCGAAACGAGGCGTGGGTGCGCGACGGGATCGACCGCTTCGTCCTCGCCCGCCTCGAGAAGGAGGGGCTCGAGCCCTCCCCCGAGGCCGACCGCGCGACCTGGCTCCGCCGGGCGAGCCTCGACCTCCTCGGCCTCCCTCCCTCGATCGAGGAGATCGACGCCTTTCTCGCGGACGCGACCGGCGACGCCTTCGAGCGACAGGTCGACCGGCTCCTCGCCTCCCCTCACTACGGCGAGCGCCAGGCCGCCCTCTGGCTCGACCTCGCGCGCTTCGCCGACACGAACGGCTACGAGAAGGACGCGCGCCGCACGATGTGGCCCTGGCGCGACTGGGTGATCTCCGCCTTCAACGAGGACCTCCCGTTCGACCGGTTCACGATCGAGCAGATCGCCGGGGACCTCCTCCCCGGCGCGAGCCGCGCGCAGCGCGTCGCGACCGGGTTCCACCGCAACACGATGACGAACGAGGAGGGAGGGGCCGATCCCGAGGAGTTCCGCGTTGACGCCGTGATCGACCGCGTGAACACGACCGCGGCGGTCTGGCTCGGGACGACCCTCGCCTGCGCCCAGTGCCACGACCACAAGTACGACCCCTTCCCGCAGCGCGACTACTACCGGCTCTACGCCTTCTTCAACCAGGCGACCGACGGCGGGAGCAAGACCGATCCGAGGCTCGAGGTCCCTTCGCCCGAACAGGAGAGGGCGCTCGCGCAGGCGCGGGACCGGATCGCCCGGATCGAGAGGCGATTGGCCGGGGCCGAGCCTTCCCTCCTCGCCGAGGAGCGCGCCTGGGCGGAGCGGACGCGGGCGGCCCTCCCCTCACCCCCCGGGTGGCGGGTCCTCCTCCCGAGGAGCGTCCGTTCGCGGGAGGGCTCCACCCTCTCGATCCTCGAGGACGGCTCGGTCCTGGCGGGCGGAGAGAATCCCCCCCGCGAGGTCTACGAGGCGACCTTCGAACCGGGACCCGCCCGGATCGCGGCGCTCCGCCTCGAGGCGCTCCCGGATCCCTCCCTCCCGGAGCGCGGCGCGGGGCGCGCCGGGAACTCGAACTTCGTCCTGACCGGATTCGAGGTCGAGCGCCTGCCTGCCGGGAACGCGGACTCCCCGATCCGGGTCCGGCTCGTCGCCGCCGACGCCGACCACGAGCAGCAGGACGGCCGCTTCCGGGTCGGCCTCGCGATCGACGGCGACCACGCGACCGGGTGGGGAGTCGGGGGGAAGCGGCTGCGCGAGCGCCGCGTCGCTATCTTCGTCCCCGAGGAGCCGATCGCGCTCTCCGCCGGCGAAAGCCTCCGGTTCCGCCTCGCCCACGCGAGCGAGCACGCGCGGCACTCGATCGGCCGCTTCCGGATCTCGGCGACCCCAGACGCGGAGTTCGCCGCCTCGCTCGCCCCGCCGGAGGCTTCCCCTTGGAGGCTCGCGGGACCCTACCCGACCACATCCCAGGCGGAAGGCCTGGCCGCGGCCTTTCCTCCCGAGAAGGGGATCACGGAGGGGGCGCCCCCCTGGCCTCCCGTATGGGAAGAGCACGCCGAGTGGCGCGACGGGGTCCCCATCTCGCTTCCATCCGAGCGCGGCGTCGCCTACTTCGAGCGGACGCTCCGGTGCGAGTCCCCGGTCCGCCTCCGGATGTTCCTCGGGGGCGACGACGCGATGCGGGTCTGGCTGAACCGCGCGCTCGTCCACCGGAGCGAGGAGTGGCCCGGCTTCCTCCCCGACCAGGCGAAGGTCGACGTCGACCTGAAGGCGGGGGAGAACCGCCTCCTCGTCAAGGTCGTGAACGGCGGCGGGCTCTTCGGCTTCTACTTCGACGCGAGCCGCGCCACCGCCGATCGGATGCCGATGGCGGTGGCCGAAGCCCTGCGCCTTCCCGAGGAGGAGAGGCACGATTCCGGGCGCGCGGCGCTGCGCGAGTACTTCCGGAACCATCTCTCGGATACCGCCCGCGCCCTGGCGGGCGAGTTGACGAGCGCCCGGGTCGAGGAATCGAATCTCCGCGAGCAGGTTCCGACGACCCTCGTCCTCGAGGAGCGCGGGGAGAAGCGCCCGACCCATCTCTTCGTCCGCGGGAGCTTCCTCTCGCCCGGGGAGGAGGTCGAGCCGGGCGTCCCCGCCGCGCTCGGGAATCTCCCGGAAGGGGCGCCGCGCGACCGCCTCGGCCTCGCGCGCTGGCTCGTCTCCCCCGAGAACCCCCTCACGGCGCGCGTCACGGCGAATCGCCTCTGGATGCAGCTCTTCGGCAACGGGATCGTCCCGACGGCCGAGGACTTCGGCACGCGCGGGGATCCTCCGAGCCATCCCGAGCTGCTCGACTACCTCGCCCTCGAATTCGTCGCGGGCGGATGGGACGTGAAGGCGCTGCTCCGGCGCCTCGTCCTCTCCGCCACCTACCGGCAATCCTCCCGGGCGAGCCCGGCCCTCCTCGAGCGCGACCCGGAGAACTCCCTCCTCGCCCGCGGCCCGCGGGTGCGCCTCGACGTCGAGGCGATCCGCGATCTCGCGCTGGCGGCGAGCGGCCTCCTCGACCGCCGGCTCGGCGGCCCGAGCGTCTTCCCGCCGCAGCCCGAGGGGATCTGGGCCGCGGCGCGGAGCGACGACCGCTGGAAGGTCTCCGAGGGGGGGGATCGCCACCGCCGCGGGCTCTACACGTTTTGGCGCCGGACCTCCCCCTACGCGACCTTCTCGCTCTTCGACGCCCCGAGCCGGGAGGTGACCTGCACGCGCCGCGCCCGATCGAACACGCCGCTCCAGGCGCTCGCCCTGCTCAACGACCCCGCCTTCGTCGAGTGCGCGGAGGCCCTCGCGAGGCGGATGGTGGAAGGGCCGGGGCCCGCGCCGGAGGGGCGGATCGCGCGCGGATTCCGGCTCTGCACGGGGCGCGAGCCCGACGCGGAAGAGTTGGACCGCCTCGGCCGGCTCCTCGGCGCGGAGAGGCCGGGCTCCTCGAACGACCTGCGGGCGTGGACGTCGGTCGCGAGCGTCCTCCTCAACCTCGACGAGACGGTGACGAAGAACTGATGGACCCGCGGAGCGAAGTCCTCCGTGGCGGAACCCGGCGCTGGTTCCTCTCCGAGTGCGGGGTCGGCCTCGGGGGGATGGCCCTCTCGGGCGTCCTTCCCCGTCTCGCTCGCGCGGCCGAGAACCCCCTCGCGCCCCGCCCCCCCCACTTCGCGCCGCGCGCGAAGCGCGTGATCTACCTCTTCATGGCGGGCGCCCCCTCCCAGCTCGACCTCTTCGACCCCAAGCGCAAACTGGTCGAGATCAGCGGCCAGCCGGTGCCGGACGAGCTCATCCGGGGGGAGCGCTTCGCCTTCATCAAGGGGCACCCGAAGGCACTCGGCTCTCCGTACGAGTTCCGAAAGCACGGGGAGGCGGGACACGACTTCTCCGAGCTCCTCCCCCACATGGCCTCCGTCGCCGACGAGTGGGCGGTCGTCCGCTCCGTCCGGACCGACCAGTTCAACCATGCCCCGGCCCAGATCCATCTCAACACGGGACACTTCCGGATCGGCCGGCCGAGCATGGGCTCCTGGCTCTCCTACGGACTCGGGACCGAGGCAGCGGACCTCCCCTCCTTCGTCGTCCTCCTCTCGGGCCCCTACATGCCCGACGGAGGGGCGTCCTGCTGGAGCAGCGGCTTCCTCCCGACGGTCCACCAGGGGGTCCGGTTCCGATCGCAGGGAGAAGCGGTCCTCCACCTCGCCGATCCTCCCGGGATGGACCGCCCCTCGCGTCGGCGCGCGCTCGACGCGCTCGCCGACCTCAATCGGAAGGCCCTCGCGCGCTACGGCGACCCCGAGATCGAGACGCGGATCGCCCAGTACGAGATGGCCTACCGGATGCAGTCGAGCGTCCCGGAGCTCCTCTCGATCGAAGCCGAGCCCGCGGCGATCCGGGAGGCGTACGGCGTCGAGCCGGGGAAGGCCTCGTTCGCGAACAACGCCCTCCTCGCCCGCCGGCTCGTCGAGCGCGGGGTGCGGTTCGTCCAGCTCTACCACTGGGGCTGGGACACCCACGGCTCGAACATGGGGGACGACATCGTCCACACCCTCCCGCAGGTCTGCCGCGAGGTCGACCGGGCGACCGGCGCCCTCGTCCGGGACCTGAAGGAGAAGGGCCTCCTCGAGGACACCCTCGTCGTCTGGGGAGGGGAGTTCGGGCGCACGCCGATGAACGAGGAGCGCGACGGCTCGAAGTTCCTCGGCCGCGACCACCACCCCCACGCCTTCACCGTCCTCTTCGCCGGGGGGGGGACCAAGGCCGGGGTCGCGATCGGGGCCACCGACGAGCTGGGCTGCCGCGTCGTCGAGGACCCCGTCTCGGTCCACGACCTCCAGGCGACGATCCTCCATCTCCTCGGGCTCGACCACACGCGCCTCACCTACCGCTTCCAGGGGCGCGACTACCGGCTGACGGACGTCGCCGGCGAGGTGGTCCGCAAGCTCCTCGTCTGACCCCGGAACTCCGGGGCTGGCGACCGCCAGGGTCCGGGATAGCGTTCCGGGACCTCTCCCGGAGAACGCGGTTCACACCCGAACCCTGGAGGAATCGATGTCCCGCACGAGATTCGCGTTCGTCGCCTCCGCCCTTTTCCTGGGCTCCGTCGCCACGGCCGCTGCGCTCCTGAGGGGCGCGACCCCCGACGGCGCCCCCGACCTCAACGGAACCACCTGGGAGGGGACCATCTCGGGGAAGCTCTACGACGAGTCCGGGTTCCTCCCCCCGAAGGCGTTCAAGTCGAAGACCCTGATCACGATCGACGTGACCCAGGCGGGGTCGGACATCACCCTCACGGTCGATTTCCCCCTCGATCCCATCGGCCCCTTCACGCTGACCGGGGAGATCGGGAACTACCACATCGTCGCGAGCGGGCCCGGTCCGACGGCGATCCCGCTCCAGTTCTCGGCTCACGTGAACCCGACCGCCACCTCGCTCAAGGGGGCCGGCGTCCTCGTCCTCGGTCCGACCGACGTCCTCGGGGTGAACCTCTTCCTCGTCCTCGAGGGAAAGGTGAAGGCGAAGCTCCTGACGAAATGACCCGCGTCCGCCGCGGCCCATGGAGGGCGCCTCGGGCCCGCCGGCCGTGAGGGTCTTGGGCCCGATGCGCGCGGAGGCGTCCTCCGCCACGATCCTCTCGTCCCCGACACCAAGGCCTTCCGCGAAGGCGCGCCTCCTTTTCCTGGCCGGGCTCGCGGGCGCGTGCGCCTCGGCGCCCGGCTCGTTCCCCGCCCCCTCGCCCCCCCCTCCCGCCGCGGAGACCCGCGACGGGAAGTGGCGGCAGGACCTCGCCTACCTCGCCGCGGAGCTGCCGAGGATCCACGGCGACCTCTTCCGATCCCTCCGGCGAGAGGAGTTCGAAAGAGCGATCGTGGAGCTCGAGAGGGAGATCCCCCGGCTCAACGACGCGGAGATCGCCGTCTCGATCGCGCGCATCGCCGCGCTCGCGGACGACGCCCACACGCGAGTCGAGCTCCCGCCGGCCCGGTATCCCTTCCGCTTCCACCGCTTCGCCGACGGCTTCTTCGTCGTCGCCGCGACGGAGGCGCACCGCGCGGCGCTCGGCGCCCGCCTCGTCCGCGTCGGGGAGACCCCGGTCGAGGAGGCGGCCGCGAGGATCGCTCCCCTCGTCCCCACGGAGGGGAACGACTCGTGGCTCAAGCTCCACGTCGCCGACCTCCTCTCGAACGCCGCCGTCCTCCGCGGGCTCCGGATCCTCCCCGCGGAGGAGGAAGGACGGTTCTCCTTCGAACGGGGAGGAGAGCGATTCGAGGTCGCTACCCCTCCCCTCGCCGCGGAGGAGCGACCCGCGTGGGTCGCCGCACCCGAGGCGCCGGTCCCCGAGTACCGGCGGCGCCGATCGGAGAAGTACTGGTTCGAGGAGTGGAAGGCCTCGGGGACCCTCTACTTCCAGTACAACTCGTGCTCGGAGGAGGAGGGGCAGCCGATCGGCCCGTTCCTCGAGGGCCTCCTCGCGGCCGCGCGGTCGAACCCCCGCGCGCGCCTCGTGATCGACCTGCGCGCGAACTCGGGAGGGAACTCGGCCCTCCTCTCCCCCTTCATCACGGCGATCCGGAAGGACCGAAGCCTGAACCGGAACGGGAAGATCCTCGTCCTGATCGGGAGGCGGACCTTTTCCTCCGCGTCGCTCAACGCGCGCGAACTGCGGGAGGGGACGAAGGCGATCTTCGTGGGCGAGCCGACGGGCGGAAACCCCTACTCCCCCTTCCGCGAGCTTGCCGGCCTGCGTCTGCCGAACGCCGGGCTCACCGTGTACTACACGCAGCGATGCATCCGGCCCGGCCGGGCGCCCGCCTCCGCGATCCTCCCCGACGTCCCGGTCGACGTCGTCTCGTCGGACTTCTTCGCCGGGCGCGATCCCGTCCTCGAGGCCGCGCTCGCGGTCCCCGCCGGCCCCTAGGGAGAGGGATGCGCGACGCCGACCTCGTCGTGATCGGCGGCGGGATCGTCGGCCTGGCGACCGCCTGGCGATTCCAGGAGCGCCGCTCCGGCCGGCGTGCGACGGTCCTCGAGAAGGAGGAGGGGCTCGCCCGCCACCAGAGCGGCAGGAACTCCGGCGTGATCCACTCGGGGATCTACTACAAGCCCGGCACCCTCAAGGCGGCGAACTGCCGGAGGGGGAAGAGGATGCTCGAGGCCTTCTGCCGCGAGGAGGGGGTCCCCTTCGAGACCTGCGGGAAGACGATCGTCGCCGTCGAGGAAGCGGAGGTCCCGCGCCTCGAGCGGCTCCTCGAGCGGGGGCTCGCGAACGGCGTCGACTGCGAGCGGATCGGCCCCGAGCGCCTGCGGGAGATCGAGCCCCACGCCGCCGGGATCGCGGCGATCCATGTGTGGGAGACCGGGATCGTCGACTACTCCACCGTTTGCGAGCGCCTCGCCGGGAGGATCCGCCAGGGTGGCGGGGAGGTCGTCACCGGCGCGCGCGCCGGGGCGACGCGGAAGGACGGAAAAGGGATCGTCGTCGCGACGACGAAGGGGGAGGCGCGCGCGCGCGTGGTCGCGAACTGCGCGGGCCTCCACTCCGACCGGGTCCTCGGGAGGACGGGGGCGAAGCGCGAGGTCCGGATCGTCCCTTTCCGTGGCGAGTACTTCGAGCTCGTCCCGGAAGCTAGGCGCCTCGTCCGGAGCCTGATCTATCCCGTCCCCGACCCCACCTTCCCCTTCCTAGGCGTCCACTTCACGCCTACGGTCGGCGGCGGCGTCGAGTGCGGGCCGAACGCGGTGCTCGCGTTCGCCCGGGAGGGGTACACGAGATGGACCCTGCGCCCCGCCGACCTCTGGGACACGCTCTCCTACCGAGGGTTCTGGAAGATGGCCGCGAAGCACTGGCGGACGGGGGGCGCCGAGATGTGGCGCTCCCTCTCCCGGTCGGCCTTCGCGCGGGCCCTCCAGCGCCTCGTCCCCGAGGTCCGGCGGGAGCACCTGCTCCCCGCTCCGGCGGGGGTCCGCGCCCAGGCCCTCGCGCCCGACGGCTCCCTCCTCGACGATTTCCGGATCGAGGCGCAGGATCGGATCGTCCACGTGCTGAACGCCCCCTCCCCCGCCGCGACCTCCTCCCTCTCGATCGGCGAGGCGGTCGTCGACCGGCTCCTCCCCATCCTCGAGTGAGCCACCCGCTACCGGACGTCGGGGAGAGGGAAGATCGCCGAGGAGTGGACCTCGCTCACGCCGCTGTCGGCGAGGATCTCGCCGACGTTCCCGCCCCGGATCCCGCCCCCCGCCATCACGACGATCCGGCCCCGCGCGCGCTCGAGGAGGTCCCGGGTCCTCCGCCGTCCGTCGAACGCGCTCCCCTTCCCCCCCGCCGTCAGGAGGCGATCGACCCCGGCCTCGATCAGCTCCTCGAGTGCGGCGGCGGGGTCGGCGACCTCGTCGAAGGCGCGGTGAAAGGTGACCGACATCGGCCGCGCGGCGAGGACGAGCGCGCGCGTCCGGGTCCCGTCGATCCGGCCGTCCGTCGCGAGGATCCCGAGGACGACGGCGGCGGCGCCGAGCCCCTTTGCCTCCTCGACCTCCCGCTCCATCCGCGCGAACTCCGCGGCGGAGTAGGCGAAGTCTCCCTCCCGCGGGCGGACCATCGCGTGGACGGGGATGCGGGCGACGCCGAGCGCCGGCCCGAGAAGGGCCTGTCCCGGCGAGAGCCCCCCGAGATCGAGCCGCGAGCAGAGCTCGATCCGACCCGCCCCCTTCGACTGCGCTTCCCGCAGGCGGGCGATCGAGTCGACGCAGACCTCGAGGAGAGCCATGGGAGGAGGATGGCCGGCGCCGGCGCGCGCCGCCACGCCTTCGACGGAGCCATCTTCCGGGCGATCGTCGCTCTCCTCCTCGCTTCCTCGCTCCCCGCCCAGGAGTTCGGGCCCTGGTTCGCCGTCGGTCCGTTCGACGAGCCCGAGGGGGCCTCGCAGATCGCGTCGCCCCACCCGCCGGAGCGGGGAATGAAGTCGATGGAGGCTGGCGCGGAGGGGCCCGACCTCCGGGCGACCTTCAAGGGGAAGGGAGGCAGGACGGTCGCGTGGGTGCCCGTGGTCCGGGAGAAGGGCGGGGGGAGCGACTTCGACGTCGGCACGATCGACTTCGGGAAGGTCCTCCCCGCCCCGAGCGGCGTCGAGCACTGGGGCGACTTCGTCGCGGCCTACCTCTACCGCCGGATCGACGCGGCCGAGGAGATGGAGATCACCGCGGCGCTCGGCAGCGACGACTCCCTGCGGGTCTGGCTCAACGGGGAGCTCCTCGTCGAGCGCGACTTCCCCAGGATCCTCCTCCTCCAGGACCACGAGCAGCGCCTCCGGCTGCGCCGGGGCGCGAACCACCTCCTCGTCAAGGTCGGAAACGAGAAGGCGGCATGGACTTTCCGGATGGCGCCCTGGAAGGGGATCCCGAAGGAGAAGATTCGCGCGTCGGTCGAGCGCGGGATCCGGTGGCTCCTCCAGTACCAGCTCCTCGACGGGACCTGGGGGGCCTTCGAGGAGTGGGGGGCGGGGCATCCCGCCTTCGCGGCGTACACGCTCCTCTCCCTCGGGGTCCGCCGGGACCACCCCGCCGTCGAGATGGCGATCCGGGCGGCGGAGGAGCGGGAGATCGAGAAGACCTACGCCGCCTCCTGCGTGATCCTCGCCCTCGAGAGGCTGCGAGACCCCGCCCGGGAGGCGCTCCTGCTCGGGACCGTCGAGGACCTCCTCTCCTGGCAGGACTCGACGGGGCTCTTCTCCTACCCGGTCTACCTGGACGGCGATCGGCCGGCGCCCGACCTCTCGAACACCCTCTTCGCCGCCCTCGCGGTGCGCGCGGCCGCCCGAGCCGGCGTGTCGATCCCCGAGGAGGTCTGGCTCGACCTCGCGGACGGGACGCTGCGCTGCCTCGATCGGAATCCCCCCGGCCCCTCCGTCACGGGAGGGGTCCGCCCCGCTGGGTTCTCCTACCGGGTCGACGGGGAGCCGACCGGATCGACGACCGCGGGGGCGCTCTCGATCCTCGCGATCGCGGAGGAGGGGATGAAGGGTCATCTTCCCGGGCCGCTGCGCGTCCGCATCGAGCCCGCCCGGGCGGCCGCGCTCGCCTGGCTCGAGAGGAACATGCGCTGGTCGACGAACCCGGACCGCCGTCACGGGGTGGGCCACCACTACTGGTTCATCTACGGCGTCGAGCGGGTCGGCGCCCTCCTCGGGCTCGAGCGGCTCGGAGGGCTCGACTGGTACGAGAACGGCGCCGACTACCTCGTGGGCGCCCAGAAGGGGGACGGCTCCTGGGGCACGACGACCGCGATCGAGACTCCCCTCGCCCTCCTCTTCCTCGGGAAGGCGACGGCCGCCTCGACGACGGGGAAGGGGAGCGAGGTCGAGACCTGGGGGACCGACGCCCCCAAGGCGGAGGTGGCGATCCGCGCCCGCGGCGGCCCTCCGGCCGCGGTCTGGATCGAGCGGATCCGGGAGGACCTCCTCGAGGCCCGCCGGGCGAAGGAAAGTGGCCTCGACGTCGCGAAGGTCGAGTTCTGGGGACGCCTGAAAGGGAAGGAGGCGACCCTCCTCGGGGAGCTGCCGGGCGCCCAGGTCTCCGCGGAGGGGATCCGCCGCTTCGAGCTCCAGCACCGATTCCCGCGCCGCGGGACCTGGGAGGTGTGGGCGAAGGTTTTCCTCCGGGCTCCGGCCGGGGAGAGCGAGCGCGTCCTCGAGTCCCCTCCCCTTCCGATCCCCGTCGAGGAGGTGCTCGAGCCCGAGCGCCTCGCCTACCCGGGCGACTTCAGGCGGAACCTCCTCCGCGGGATCGAGCCCCGCGCCGAGGCGTCGAGCTTCGCCTCCGCTCCCCAGAAGCCCGAGATGGCCGCCGACGGGAAACTCGGCACCGCCTGGTTCTGCACCGCGAAGGACGGCTCTCCCTGGCTCCGGCTCGCCTTTTCACCGTCGATCCGCGCGGACCGCGTCCTCCTCTCCCACGGCCGGCCCCGGCTCGCGAGCGCGAAGGAGGCGCGGATCGCCCGCGCCGAGGTCATCCTCAACGGCGACCGCCGGTTCGAGGTCGAGATGAACCCGGACGTCCTCCTGAAGACGGTCCTCCCCTTCGGCAAGCCTCTGGCCGTGCAGCGCCTCGAGATCCGGATCCTCGAAGCGATCGACGGCCGCGTCGGGGGGAACGAGCTGGGCTTCAGCGAGGTCGAGCTGCAGGCGTCGGCCGGGGAGAAGGTGGACGAGCGGGAGGGTCGACGGTAGGGGTCCTTCTCCTCCGATCGACCATGTCCAGGGCCGCGACCCTCTTCCTCCTCCTCCTCGCCGGCTGCGCGAGCCCCTCGCGGGGCCCGTCCAGGCCGGGCTCCGGGTCCGAGAGCGACCGCCGGATGGAGTGGTGGCGCGAGGCCCGGTTCGGTCTATTCCTCCACTGGGGGCTCTACGCGATCCCGGGCGGGGAGTGGAAGGACGCGACCGGGCACGGGGAGTGGATCCGCGACACCGCCCGCATCCCGCTCGACGTCTACGAGCGCCTCCTCCCGATGTTCGATCCGACGGGCTTCGACGCCGACGCCTGGGCGAGGGCGGCCCGGGCGGCGGGGATGCGCTACGTCGTGATCACGAGCAAGCACCACGACGGGTTCTGCCTCTTCGACTCGGGGGAGACCGAGTGGGACGTCGCCTCGACCCCCTTCGGGCGCGACATCCTGCAGGAGCTCTCCGAGGCCTGCCGCCGCCACGGCCTCCGGTTCGGGACCTACCACTCGATCATGGACTGGCACCACCCCGACTACCTCCCGCGCCGGTCCTGGGAGGAGCGCTCGGCGGACGGGGCGGACTTCGACCGGTTCGAGCGATACCTCCACGCGCAGGTCCGCGAGATCGTCCGGCGCTACCGCCCCTCCGTGATGTGGTTCGACGGGGAGTGGGAGCCGACCTGGACGCACGAGCGGGGGCTTCGCCTCTTCCGCCTCTGCCGCTCCCTCGACCCCTCGATGATCGTCAATAACCGGGTCGACGTGCACCGCGGCGGGATGGCGGGCTTCTCCGGGTCGCCGGACGCGGTCGGCGACTTCGCGACCCCGGAGCAGGAGATCCCCCCCACCGGCCTCCCCGGCGTCGACTGGGAGACCTGCATGACGATGAACGACCACTGGGGGTGGAACTCGCGCGATTCGAACTGGAAGCCGGCCGCCGAACTGATCCGCAACCTCGTCGACGTCGCCTCGAAGGGGGGGAACTTCCTCCTGAACGTCGGCCCGAAGGCGGACGGGACCTTCCCGGAGCCCTGCCTCGAGCGGCTCGCGGCGATCGGATCCTGGATGGCGACGAACGGGGAGTCGATCCACGGGACGCAGGCGAGCCCGTTCGACGCGCTCCCGTGGGGGCGCTCGACGATGAAGCCGGGCGAGGAGACGAGCCGCCTCTACCTCCACGTCTTCGACTGGCCCGGAACGAGCCTCCTCGTCCCGGGCGTGGGGAGCGAGCCGCGCCGCGCCTTCCTCCTCGCGGAGCCCGACAAGCCCCTCGCTCTCGAGCGCAGGGGCTCCGACCTGCGGATCGCCCTTCCCGCACAGGCCCCCGATCCCGTCTGCTCCGTCGTCGTCCTCGAGGTCGAGGGGAAGCCGGTCGTCTACCGGGCGCCCGAGATCCGCGCCGAGTCGGCGACCTTCGTCCGGCCCCTGGAGGTCTCGATCCTCTCCCCCTCCCCCGGCCTGGAGATCCGCTACACGACCGACGGGACCGATCCCGACGGGACCTCGCCTCTCTACCGGGAATCGATCACCCTCCGGGAGACGGCGAGCGTGAAGGCGCGCACCTTCCACGGCCCGACGCCCGCGAGCGGGGTCGTCTCGAACACCTTCCGCCGGGTCGAGCCCCTCCCGGGGGAGGCGATCGCGGATCCCCAGCGCGACTTCCAGGTCCAGCGCTTCGAGGGGGACTGGGACCGGCTCCCCGACTTCGGGGCCCTCCCGTCGAAGGGCTCCTTCAGGCGCCGGACGGTGACCCTGCCCGACGGGTTCCGGGACGAGCGCGTCGGCCTGCGCTACGAGGGGTGGATCGAGATCCCCCGCGACGACGTCTACCTCTTCTCCCTCGCCTCCGACGACGGCGCGCGCCTCCTCGTCCGCGGCGAAACCGTCGTCGACAACGACGGCCTCCACGCGGCGGCCGAGAAGCGGGGCGGGATCGCCCTCGGCGCGGGGCTCCACCCGATCGCGGTCGATTGGTTCAACAAGACGGGCGACGTCCACCTCGAGGTGCGGGCGGGAGCCCTCGGCGCCGAGCCGCGCCCCCTCCAGTCGTTCGCACCGGGCGCCCGCAAGCGCCCGTAGATACCCGCTTCGCCCCGCGCGCCCTATCCTCCCTCCATGATCTCCCTCCTCCTCGCCTTCCCCCCCCTCCTCGTTTCGTCGCCCGGAGACGAGGCCCCCGTCCTCGCCCTCAAGGGCCTCGACCCGGTCGAGCTGGTCGCGGGCCGCGAAGTCTCCGGCAAGGACGAGGTCGCCGCCGTCCGGCACGGCTACCGCTACCTCTTCGCCACCCCCGCAAGCCGCGCCCTCTTCGAGAAGGACCCGGAGGCCTGCGAGATCCAGTTCGGCGGAGGCTGCGGCCGGATGGGGCCGCTCTCCGGCCGCGGAAGCCCGGAGCGGTGGCTAGTCCACGAGAAGCGCATCTACATCTTCGCGTCCGACGCCTGCCGCGTAGGGTTCGCCCGGGCGCCCGAGAAGCACCTCGACCAGCCCGACCCGGTTGCCTCGGGAACGCCCGAGGCGAAGGCGAAGGGAAAGGCGCTAGTCGAGCGGGCCGTCGAAGCTGCGGGAGGCGCCGCGCGGATCGACGCGCTGAAGAGCTACCGGGCGCACTTCTCCGGGAAGCAGAAGACCGGGGAGACGAACCACGCCGTGACCGACACCCTCACCTTCCTCTTCCCAGACGCGGTCCGGGCGGAGGAGTCGTGGGACGAGAGCCGCTGGGGCAACGTCCTCGGCCCGGAGGGGGCGTTCCTGTTCGCCTCGAAGGAGTGCCGCGAGATGGTCCCCTCCCAGCGCGCTACGTTCCTCGACGCCGCGAACCGCCAGCTCGTGACGATCCTCCGCGCACGGACGCGCCCGGACTTCTCGGCCTCCTCGCTCGGAGCCGACCGCGTCGGGGACCGGGAGGTCGAGAAGGTCGCGGTCTCCTTCGGAGGCTCGACGACCACCCTCTCGGTCGACCCGGAGAACGGGCGCGTCCTTCGCCTCTGCTATCACGGGCGGCCGGGGTCAGGACCTCTCGGGGACGTCGAGGTCCTCTTCTCCGACTTCCGGCCGGTCGGCGGCCTCACCCTCCCCTTCACCTCCGGGGCGACTTTCGAGGGGAAGCCCTATCCGTCCCTGACCCGGACCCTCGCCTCGATCGAGGTCGACGGAAACCTCGATCCCGCCCTCTTCCGCAGGCCGCGAGGCTGAGCGCGGGCCCTACCGGCCGACGAGGAGGGGGGGGACGCGCCTTCCCGGCGCGACCGCGGGCTTCCCCCCGCCGACGAGCACCCGGCGCACCCGCCGCCCGATCCCGCAGACGATCTCGTACGCGATCGTCCCCGCCCTTCCGGCGACCTCCTCGGCCGCGATCTCCTCCCCCCCGTCCCTCCCGATCAGGGTGACGACGTCCCCGACCCGCACGCCGGGGATCCCCCCGACGCCGAGGGTCGCGTAGTCCATCGACACCGCGCCGACGATCGGGACCCGGGCGCCGCGGACGAGGGCCTCCCCCCGGTTCCCCAGGTTCCAGGGGAGACCGTCGTGGTACCCGAGGGGGATCGTGGCGATCCGCGTCGGCCGGACCGTGACGAAGGTCCGGTCGTAGCCGACCGACGTCCCCGCGGGGACATCCTTCAGGAAGACGATCTGCGTGCGAAGCGAGAGCACCGGCCGGAGCTTCGTTCCTTCCGAGAGCCGCCTCGGAAGCACCCCGTAGGCCGCGATCCCGGGGCGCACGGCGTCGTGGAGGTCGGGGAGCCCCGTGAAGATCGCGGCGCTGTTGGCGAGGTGCACGCTCGCGCGCCGCACGCCGAGGAGCGTCGCGAGGTCGAGGAACCTCTCGAAGCGCTCCACCTGCTCCGCCGTGAAGGGATCGCGCCACCCCTGCCGCGAGGAGAGGTGGGTCATGATCCCGGCGAGGCGCAGGGCCTTCGACCTCCGGATCTCCTCGAGCACGGTCCGGGCCCGCTCGGGGAAGACGCCGAGGCGTCCCATCCCGGTGTCGAGGTTCAGGTGCACGCCGACCTCGCGGCGCGCGGCCGCGGCCGTCTTGCGGAGCGATCGGACGCGGTCGGCGGCGTGGATCCCGACCTCGATCCCGTGCTCGACGATCGCGCGCTCCTCCCCCTCGACGATCGTCCCGAGGACGAGGATCGGGGCCCGCACGCCCGCCTCCCGCAGCTCGAGCGCCTCGTGGGAATCGCCGACGCCGAAGGCATCGACGCCGCAGCGGAGCGCGTGATGGACGAGGGGGACGGCGCCGTGGCCGTAGGCGTCGGCCTTGACGACGAGGAAGATCCGGCGGCGGCCGACCCGGCGGCGGATCTCGCGGAGGTTGCCCGCGAAGGCGTCGAGGTCGATCTCGGCCCACGCGCGGTGGGGGTGCATCGGAGGCGATCGTGAAAAAAGGCGGGAGAACTTAGCGCCCGGACGCGGGAGTGGGAAGACTCTCCGCGTCCTCGGCGAGGAGAGCGGCGAAGCCGGCCGTCTCCGCCTCCCACTCCCCCGCCCGCACCCGGGCCTCGACGCCGGGGATGGAGGCGGCCGTCGTGCGCCCGGCCTCCGGACCGAGGACGCAGACCGCGGTCGCGAGCGCGTCGGCGAGGGTCGCGTTCGGAGCGACCACGATCGCCTGCGCGCCGCCGGGGAGGCCGACGCCGGTCCTCGGGTCGAGGATGTGGGAGTAGCGGACGCCGCCGATCTCGAGGGACTTCTCCGCGTCCCCGGACGTCGCGACTCCGCGATTCCGCAGCAGGAGGATCCCGCTCCCCTTCCCTCCGATCGAGACGCGCCACCCCTCTGCCCCGGGGGGAGGATCCCCCAGCGAGAGGTCGCCGCCGAGGTCGACGAGGGCGGAGCGCACCCCCCTCCGCGCGAGGGCGGCGAGAGCCCGATCCGCGGCGTACCCCTTCGCGATCCCGCCGAGGTCGAGCCGGACGCCGGGCTTCTCGATCCGCGCGCGCCTCTTCGCCGGATCGAGGCGGAGGTGGCGCCACCCGACCTTCGAGAGGATCTCCTTCCTCTCCTCCTCGCCCGGGATCCTCGCCTCCCGCCAGGCCTCGACGGCCGCGCCGAGCGTGGGATCGTAGGCGCCCCCCGTCCCCTCCGCGATCCGGAGCGCGATCGAGAGGACCTCGAAGAGCCGGTCCGAAACGAGCGCCTCTCTCGATTCGTTCAGGCGGGAGAGTTCGCTTCCCGCCTTCCAGTCGCTCATCGAGGCGTCGATCGCGGCGATCTCGGCGAAGGCGGCGGCCGCGGCCGCCTGCGCGGAGTGCGCGTCGGGGGCGTAGAGGACGATCCGGCAGGGGCTCCCCATGTGCCCCTGCGCGAAGTGGAACCGCAGCACGTCCTCCCGTCCCGCCAGTAGACTGCACCCCCCGAGGAAGAGGACCCATGCGAGGGATCGCGCTCGCGCTCCCCCTCCTGCTCTCCTGCGCGGCTCCGCCGCGCTCCTACGTCGAGGCGATCCCTTCAACGACGCTCCGCTTCGGGATGGCTTGGATCCCCGCTCCGCGCCCTTTCTTCCTCGGGAAGACGGAGGTCACCTGGGAGGAGTACGAGGCGTTCTGCCTCGAGGAGGCGGAGGGCGCGGTCGACGGCGTCACGCGCCCCTCCCCTCCCTACGAGCCCCCCGACCGGGGCTGGGGGAAGGGGAAGCACCCGGCGATGTCGATGCGGCGTCACGCGGCGGAAGCCTACTGCGTCTGGCTCGCGGAGAAGACGGGGAAGCCTTATCGCCTCCCGACCGAGGAGGAGTGGGCCTTCGCCTGCCGGCCGGCGGCTCCCCTCGACGAGGAGGCGTGGCACCCGGGGAACAGCGACTTCACGACCCACGAAGTGGCCACGAAGAGCCCGAACGCCTTCGGCCTCCACGACATGCTCGGGAACGTCTGGGAGTACTGCTCGGGGGACTTCGGCCCGGGGGACCCGAGACCGGTCCTCCGGGGCGGCTCCTACGGCCATCCACCTTCTTGCGAGGTCCGCCAGCCCTTCCTCGACATCTGGAGCGCGCGAGATCCGAACCGCCCCCGGAGCAAGTGGTGGGTGACGGACGGACCCTTCGTCGGGTTCCGCGTGGCGCGATCGGCAGACTAGGCGCGCGTCAGCGGATCTCGCGGACGAAGAGGTTCGCGAACTGGATCGGGCTCCCGTGGTGCTGGAGCGCGATCTTTCCCCTCGGCGGGACGCCGGGGAGCTGCGCGTCCTCGATCACCCGCTTCCCGTTGAGGAACACGGTGAGCCGATCCCCCACCATCCGGACATGGAAGCGGTTCCACTCGCCGAGGGGGGCGTCGGCCGCGACCCTCGGCGTGACCGCGGCGCGAACCTCGGCGGGCATCTTCGCGTCGGTCCGGTAGCCGTAGACCTCCCCCGATCCGATCGGCCAGCACCAGATGTTCACCTGCGACTTGTCGTTCCCCCGGAGGTAGATCCCGCTGTCGCCGGCCTCGTCGACCTCGACTGTGCGGCGGTTCCCCTTCTCGTCGGTCTCGTAGTCCCCGTTCGGGAGGATGACGGGGACCGCCTTCCTCGCGGGAGGGCCCGACCAGCGCCAGTCGGCGATCAGCTCGAAGTCGCCGAACTCCTCGACCGACCAGAGGTGGTCCCCCTTGCCGTCGTAGTCGAGGATCCAGTCCTTCGCGGTCCAGTGGCCGGCGTGATCGGGGCCCTCCCTCCAGCCGGAGAGATCGACGCCGTTGAAGAGGCTCCGGAAGCCCCGGTCCTCCTGAGCGGACTCGTCCGGGCTGGGGCCCGCGGTCGAGGGGAGCTCCACGATCCGGAGATTGCGGAAGTGGACCTCGGAGCCCTCCGACTCCAGGCAGAGGTAGCCCTTCCGCGGCTCGACCTCGCTCCCGCCGGAGACCTCCTTGCCGTTGACGGCGAGGGCGACGTGCCCGTCGATGCACGTGACCCGGTAGTGGTTCCATTCAGGAGAAGGCCGGCTCCGCTTCTCGCTCGGGAGGCAGCGCGCCCAGCCCGCCGGGTGCGGCCGCGTCGGGGTCATCCGGGCGCCGTGGATGGCGAAGACGTCGCCGTGGCTCGTGTAGTCGGGCGTCTCCCGGCCGTCCATCACCTGCACCTCGATCGAGCGGGTGAAAGGCTCGCCCCGGGCGGGGAGCGCGTCGGACCAGACGAAGAGCCCGGCGTTCCCCCCGGGAACCATGTGGCGCCATTCCATCTCGAGGACGAAGTTCTCGTACATCCGGTCCGTCCGGAGGACGCCGGCGGGCTTCCCCGAGCAGACGATCGTCCCGTCCCGGACGGTCCAGGTCTGCGGACCGCCGTTCACGTTCACCCAGCCCGAGAGGTCCCGGCCGTTGAACAGGCGCGTGAACCCCGGGCGCTCCGGGGGGCCGGCACAGGACGCGGCGAGCGAGCCGAGGAAGAGGACGAGCGGACGAGCAGCCATTCGCATCCCGGGGGCCCGAGGCGGGAGGGAGTATAGGCAGATCGGGACCCCACGATCCGCCGCGCGCGGTCTGCGGCAGGCGGGATCTCCCCGCCCCGCGCGGGGGTCGCGCGCCGCTTGAGCGGCTTCCGGTGCTGGCGATACGCCGGGGCCGAGGGCCGACCAGAACCCGACAAGCCCTTGCGAAGGAACTCGACGCCCGTTCGTCGCGCCCCGCGATCATGAATGCGCGTCTGTCTCACGTGAGAAAGACGCACGTGCGTGATTGCCCTGGCCGAAGTCCCCTTCTCAACGGGGGTTCCGGAGGCGGCTCGCCGCCTCCGGTGCTCAACGCCCGACGGAGGCCGGTCTGCCGGCGCCGAGACGCTCGATCGCGTCGCGGATCAGGGCCCGCGCGGTGGGGTCCTCCTCCTCCTGGAGTCTCGCGTCGAGAGGCTCGCGCAACTCCCTGTGACCGGTGAATCCCGCGAGCTTCCAGGCGACGGGGTCGAACTCCGCGATTCGCAGGCGCAGGTAGTCGAGGCCTGCGCGACCGAGCTCGGCGAGGAGCCGGCCGGCGACGACGTACTCCTCCGGGACGACCGGGAATCCCCGCTCGAAGTCGTACATCCTGAGCGGATCCCAACCCCGCAGCGCATCGACGATCGCGGCGGGATCCCCTCTCGCGAATCCCTCGACGATCTGGATCTCCTTCTCGAACCAGATCCCTTCGGCAGGCTCCTGTGGTTGCGGCTCGACCGGCTCCCACGCCAGCGTCCCCATCCCCTTCCGGTTGGCGGGGGAGGCGAGGAGCTTGCGCTTGGCCTGCTCGAAGGCGCCCGCGCGCGCGGAGATCTCGAGATAGGCGAAGACGGGGGACGGGAAGGGGCCGTTCAGGAACCGCTCGCCGAGGAGGTATTCCTCGAGCGTCGAGATCGCCTCCTCGCTCTTGCCGGCGAGGTGGAGGCAGCGCGCGATTCGCGTGAGTCGCTCCTCCCGCATCGTCTCCCCCGCGTTTCCGCACCAGGACACGGGCCGCCACCGCCGCCACGCGTCGGCCGCCTTCTGCCACTCGCCGCGGCCTTCGAACTGCGCCGCGATCGCGCGGACCCCTGCGTTCACCGGGTGGTTGATCGCGAAGGACCACCCGTCTCGATCCTCGGGATAGGCCACCGCCGCCTGGTCGTAGAGGCGGAGGATCGCGTCCAGGTCGGGAGCCGGTGACAGGGTGAGGGCCTGCGCGAACTCGACGTAGGCATCCCCCACGCTCACGCCGTCGTCCGCGCGCCGCGGGAGCCGGTCGAGGGCCTTCACCCCTTCCTCGATTCTGCCGCTGCGTCGCCAGGCACGAGCCAGCTCCAGGAGGAGTCTCGCGGCGTCGGGGTCCTCGGCGCGCGCCCGGAGGCGACCGTCAAGCTCGGCGGCGAGATCGGCCGTCGTCGAAGCGTCCGCCGAAAGCGCGAGCCGGTCGAGGAGATCCGTCGCAACCTGGTTCCCGACGGTCGCCGACGTGGCGAGGAGAATCGTGGAGGGAAGTCTCATGGAGAGCCGTCCTCGGGCGCCGAACCGGGCTGCCCGGCCTTCGACAGGGGACGCGGGATCTGGATTCCTCCCGGGTGGAGCCGAGAACGTCCCATGAGACCGAGCGGTTCGGCGAGCCGGGTGGAGGCGTGCGGAGCACGGAACCCCTGGGGAGGGGGCCCCGTCGAAGGGCTCAGGACCACCGCCGCCCGGGCCCCTCCGCAAGGGGGAACGCATGGCAGCGGCTCGTCGAGCCGAGAGGTGGCCGGATCTCCCCCCCTGACCTTCGAATGCATGGCGGCTACCCTGCTATCCGTCCCACGCTCGAAGAGCCCCCGATGACCAGACTCACTCTTCTCGCCCTCGCCACCCTCTGCGCCTCCGCTCCCGCCCAGCCGTTCACGCTGGGGAAGACGGGCGGCGCCGCCCCCGGACCGACGACGCTCACCCTGGGGGCGGGGCCGGCGGGCGCGCCCTACATCGTCCTCTTCTCCTTCCAGGAGCAGCCGACGGTGGTCAACGGAGTCTCGCTCGACATCCCGCTCGACTGGCTCCCCATGTCCGGTCTGATCCCCGGCTTCATCGGCCTCCTGAACGGGACGGGCGGGGCGAGCGTGGGATTCTCCCTCCCGGACGGCATCCCGGCCCTTCTCGACTCGACGGTGTCGTTCCAGGCGGTCGCCGGGTTCCCCTCCTCGGTCGCCTCGAACCTGGTCCGGATCACCCCGGCCGAGCCCGGCACATTCGAGCCGGCCCTCGCCTCGCCGACCGTCCCGGTCGCCGGAGGGGGAGCGCTTCCGGCGGGGAACGGCGACCTCCTCTTCGTCGGAGGGTCGGGTCCGGTCGCCCAGCGCTACGACTCGGAGACCGAGGATTGGACCGCCGCCGGAGTCACCTTCGGCGTCGGCCTCTTCTCCCAGACGACCCCCCTCGCGGACGGGCGGGTCCTCTTCACGGGCGGGCTCGACCTCGCGACCGGCCAGCCGACCAGCGCGGCGGCGGTCTACGACCCCGTCGCCGGGACGACGACGACGCTCGCCATGGGAATCGCGCGGGCAGGCCACGGCGCCTCCCTCCTTGGAAACGGGCAGGTCCTGATCACGGGCGGATTCCAGGTCTTCGACCTGACGAACCTCCTCTCCCTCTTCACGTCGATCCAGGGGACGTCGGAGATCTTCGACCCCGCGACCGACACCTTCTCGCCGGGCCCCGTCCTCCTCGAGCCGCGCGCCCTCCACACCTCGACGACGCTCGCGAGCGGTCAGGTCCTGATCGCGGGGGGGCTCACCCTCCTTCCGATCGTCAACCTCCCCCTCGTCTCGAACACCGCCTACCGGTTCAACCCGGCGACCGGCTCCTTCGGCCTGCCGGCCTTCTTCAGTGGCGGCCGCTTCCTCCACAGCGCCGTCGGCCTCCCGAACGGGAAGGTCCTCCTCGCCGGGGGCCTCACCCTCGACCTGACGACCTTCCTGACGACGCTCAATCCCCTCGACATCCTGATCGGGACCCGGACCGACGGGCAGCTCTACACCCCCTCGTTCCTCGGCTTCGGGACCTTCGCGAACGTCGACGCCCTCTCCGAGGGGCGCGCGGGGGCGGCGCTCGCCGTCCTCCCCGACGGCGGCGCGCTGATCGCGGGGGGATTCAACCTGACGGTGAACGTCGCGGGCGGAGTCTTCGTCGCGAGCGCCGCCGCCAGCGCCGACCGCTTCTCGACCGCGACGAACGCCTTCTCCTCGACCGGCCCGATGGCCGCGCCCCGGCTCTTCCCGGTCGCCGTCCCCCTCCCCGACGGGACGGTGATGGTGATCGGGGGCGGCCCGCTCGCCGCCGAGATC
>JAKEFM010000314.1 GCA_022616055.1 Planctomycetota bacterium | reverse complement strand
CGAAGAGCTCCCGCATGGGGGGCGAGGCGCCGACCATGCCGAGGAAGCAGCCGGGGCCGTCGCGGCGGCGCGCGGCGCGGCGCGCCTTCGCCCTCCGCCCGACCCGGTCGAGGAGGCTCCGGAACATTTCCACGGCGAGCGGCTTCAGGAGGTACGCGGCGGCGCCGGCCCGGAGCGCCGCCGGCGCGGCCCCGTCGGAGCCGAAGCCCGTGACGACGATCACCTCGGGCCCGCCCGTCGCCGCGACGATCACGTCGAGGCCCGACCGGTCGCGCATGACGAGGTCGGTCACCACGACGTCGATCCCGCCCGCGCGGAGGAGCGCGATCCCCTCCTCGCCGGAATGGGCGGTCCTCGCCTCGTGCCCTAGCCGCCGGACGATCTCGGCCGTCGCGGCGCAGTGCGCCCGGTCGTCGTCGATGACGAGCACGGAGAGCGGCGGCGAGGCGTTCACGGGAGGGCCTCCCGGCGCAGCGGGAGGGAGAGCGTGACGATCGTCCCCTCGCCCTCGCGCGAGCGGAGCTCGAGGCGCCCGCCATGCTCCTCGAGGATCCGGCGCGCGGTCGGGAGCCCGAGCCCCGAGCCGGCCTTCGACCGCGAGTAGTAGACGTCGAAGACGCGTTCCAGGTCCTCCGCGGGGATGCCCTTCCCGTCGTCGCGCACCTCGAGGACAGCGTCGTCGCCCTCGCGCACCCCCGAGACGACGATCTTGCCCTGGCCCTCGATCGCCTGCTGCGCGTTCAGGAGCAGGTTCAGGAGCGCGCGCTTCAGGAGCGCCGCGTCCGCGTCCACCGGGAGCGGGGGCACCTCCGCGCGGAGCTCGATCCCGTCGCGGCGGAAGCCCGGCTCGAGGAACTCGACCATCTCGGCCACGAGCGCGGAGAGGTCGCACTCCTGCTTCTCGAGCCGGCGCATCCCCGCGTAGCGCAGGAAGTCGGAGAGGACCGAGTCGAGCCTCGTCACCTCCTTCTCGAGGACCTCGATCCGCTTCAGGAGCGCGCGCTCCTGCGGGTGCGCGTCCGCGAGATCCTCCTTGAGGAGGGTGAGGTTGATCCGCAGCGTCGAGAGCGGGTTCTTGATCTCGTGGACGAGCCCGCCCGCGAGCCGCCCGAGGAACTCGAGGGCCGACGGCCGCGGGCCGGTCCCCCCGGGCCCCCCCCCGTCCGGCATCGTCATTCCTCCCTCCGCGGCGGCGCCGTGAAGGCCTTCCGGATCACCTCGTGCTCCTCCGGGCTCCCCTG
>JAKEFM010000313.1 GCA_022616055.1 Planctomycetota bacterium | reverse complement strand
GCCGCGGCGATCGCGGAGCCGGGCCGGGGGTGGACGCGGCGGGGGAACCTCTTCCTCTTCGACGAGCCGTCGACCGGCCTCCACGCGGCGGACCTCCCCCCGCTGCTCCGGGCGTTCGAGCTCCTCCTCGAGGCGGGCCACACCCTCGTCGTCGTCGAGCACAACGGGGAGCTGATCAAGACGGCCGACCGGGTGATCGACCTCGGGCCCGGGGCGGGCGCCGACGGGGGCCGGATCGTCGCCGAAGGATCGCCCGAGGCGGTCGCTCTCAGTCCGGACTCCGTCACCGGCGCCTACCTCCGGCCGCTCCTCGAGGGGAAGTCGGAGGCCGAGGCGGTCTCCTCCCGGATCCTCGTTCCCGTCGACGGGGACGGACGCGGGGACGTCGCCACGCTCCGCGTCGAGGGGGCCCGCGAGCACAACCTCCGGAACCTCTCGCTCGAGGTCCCCCAGGGTCGCCTCGTCGTCGTCACCGGCCCGAGCGGCTCGGGGAAGTCCTCCCTCGCGTTCGACGTCCTCTTCGCCGAGGGGCAGCGCCGCTACATCGACACGCTCTCCCCCTATGCGCGGCAGTTCATCGAGCCGCTGCGGAAGCCCGACGTCGATCGGATCGAGGGGATCCCGCCGGCGGTCGCGATCGAGCAGAGGACGACCCGGGGGACGGCGAAGACGACGGTCGCGACGCTGACCGAGGTCTGGCACTACCTCCGGCTCCTCTACGCGCGGGTCGGCGTGCCCCACTGCCCCATCTGCGACCGGGCGCTGAGGGGAGGGTCCCCGGCGCGGATCGCCGAGGAGGTCGCGGAGCGCTTCGCGGGGGAGCAGGTCCGCCTCCTCGCGCCGGTCGTGCGGGGGAGGAAGGGGTTCCACCGCGAGGTCTTCGAGCGCCTCGCGAAGGAGGGCGTGAGGGCCGCGCGCGTCGACGGACGCTTCGTCCGGACGCAGCCGACCCCCGCCCTCTCGCGCTTCCGGGAGCATGACATCGAGGCGGTCGTCGCCGAGGCGAGGGTCGCCTCCGTCCGCTCGGTCGAGCCCCTCGTCCGCCGGGCGCTCGAGCGGGGGAAGGGCGCGATGGTCGTCGCGCCGCAGCGCGGGGCGGAGGCCGCCTTCTCGGTCTCGCTCCTCTGCCCCCGGTGCGGGACGGGCGTCCCGGAGCCCGACCCGCGCGCGTTCTCCTTCGCCGGCCCGCGCGGGTGGTGCCCGGAGTGCAAGGGGTACGGGTTCCTCGAGGACTTCGACGAGGCCCTCCTCGTCCCCGATCCGGAGCTCTCCCTCGCGCAGGGTCCGTTCCCGGTCCTCCGCGGCGAGCCGTTCGGGCGCCGCGCCTCCGAGGTGTTCGCCCGGCAGGCGAAGGAGGTCCTCCGAGTGGACACGCGCCGGCCCTGGAGGCGGCTCTCCTCCCGCGCCCGCGAGGCGCTCCTCGCGGGCACGGACGAGTTCGACGGGCTCGTGCCGAGGCTGCGGGTCTACCTGGAGGAGGAGAAGGGGGAGGCGAACCTTCGACGCTTCCTCGCCGAGAGCCCCTGCCACAAGTGCGGGGGAGAGCGTCTCCGCACCGAGTCGCGCGCCGTCCGCGTCGCCGGGACCCGGATCGGCGAGGTCGCACGCAGGACCGTCGCCGAGGCGCTCGAGTGGGTCGAGGGGCTCGACCTCCCCGCCCGCGACCGGGCCGTCGCCGAGCCGATCCGCCGCGAGCTCCTCCCGAAGCTCCGGTTCCTCGTCGAGGTCGGCCTCGAATACCTCGCCCTCGACCGGCGGGGGGACACCCTCTCGGGCGGAGAGGCGCAGCGCCTCCGGCTCGCCGCGGCCCTCGGCTCCCACCTGACGGGCCTCCTTTATGTACTGGACGAGCCGACGATCGGCCTCCACCCGCGCGACGGGGCGCGACTGCTCGGGACGCTGCGGCGGCTGCGGGACCTCGGGAACACGGTCCTCGTGGTCGAGCACGACGAGGCGACGATCCGCGCGGCCGACCTCGTCCTCGATCTCGGCCCCGGCGCGGGCAAGCGAGGCGGGGCGCTCGTGGCGGTCGGCGCGCCCGCCGACCTCGCCGAGGCCGATTCGGCCACCGGCCGGGCGCTGCGAGGGGAGGGGCGCGGGCGGCGCAACCCCCGGACGGAGGAACGGCCGAAGGGGTGGATCCGCCTCCGGGGCGCCCGAGAGCACAACCTCCGAGGGATCGACGTCTCGATCCCCCTCGGCCGGCTCACCTGCGTGACGGGGGTCTCGGGCTCCGGGAAGTCGACCCTTGCCCGCGACGTCCTCTTCGAGGGGCTCCGGCGACTCGTCCACCGCGTCCCCGCGAGGCCCGGCGCGCACGAGGGGATCGAGGGGTGGGAGGCGCTCGAGCGCGTGGCCGAGGTCGACCAGAGCCCGATCGGGCGCAATCCCCGGTCGGTCCCGGCGACCTACGTCGGGATCTTCGACGCGATCCGGCGGCTCTTCGCCGCGACCGCCGAGGCGCGGGCGCGCGGCTACGCGCCCGGGCGATTCTCCTTCAACCTCCCGGGGGGGCGCTGCGAGAAGTGCGAGGGGCAGGGGGTCCTCACGGTCGAGATGTCCTTCCTCCCCGCCGCGAAGGTCCCCTGCGACGCCTGCGACGGGAGGCGCTTCAGCGGCGAGACGCTCGCCGCCGCGTTCAAGGGGAAGTCGATCGCCGACGTCCTCGCCCTCACCGTCGAGGAGGCGGCGGAGTTCTTCCGCCCGCACCCGGAGGTCTTCCGCCCTCTCGACCTGATGAAGAAGGTGGGCCTCGACTACCTCGCCCTCGGCCAGTCCTCTCCTACCCTCTCGGGGGGGGAGGCGCAGCGCTTGAAGCTCGTCGAGGAGCTGGGGAAGGCCTCGGCGGGTCGCACGCTCTTCGTCCTCGACGAGCCGACGACGGGGCTCTCCATCGCCGATACCTCCCGCCTCGTCGAGGTCCTCCACCTCCTCGTCGCGCGGGGGGACACCCTCGTCGTGATCGAGCACAACCTCGACCTCATTGCCGAATCCGACTGGGTGATCGACCTCGGCCCGGGCGGGGGGGCCGAGGGGGGACGCGTCGTCGCATCGGGGCATCCGCTCGACCTCGCCTCGAAGCCGGGGAAGTTCCCTCGGTCGGCGACCGCGGCGGCGCTGGCGGGATGGGCGCGCCGGTACGGCGCACGGCGGCTGCGAAAGAGGGCTTCCTCGATGATCTCCTCCCCGCCAGTCCCATCGAAGAGTTGATGCTCCGTCGCGCCGGGAATCGCGTCGTCCCCCCCCCCGTCCCCCCAACTCCCGTCCTCGTGCACGCCTCGCTTCCCGCGACGGTGACGAACGGCCGATCCGTGAAGAGGCTGTTGCGGCGCGCTCCCTCGTGCCTACTGCAGGGTGACCTGGAGCCCTGGTGTAAACACCACAGGCGGAGGTCCGATACCGGGTTCCAGGACGAACCACTGGGCGAAGACCGACTGTCCCAGGAGGGCCGGATTCCCAGGAATCACTCCGGAGACCGTCGCATGTCCCGCCGTCGGCCCGAGGTCGCTCGTCGGGACGAAGAGCACGAAATCGGGCGAGACGAGGAGGGAGCAGGCGGGAAGACCCAAGAACGAGAGGTCGAGCGGCGACGGCTGTGTGTTCCAAGGACCTTCCCGCGAGCCGACCCACCACGGAGCTCGATCGGGACGCGCTCGTCCGCGACGGGAGGCGAAAGCACGTTGCCCCCGACGCCATTCGGTCCGAAGTTCGCGGCTCCCCGCCCGACTGCGCCGTGCATGCCGGACGTCGAGGGCGGATACGAACTCCCGGCGCGCTGCCACAGACGAGGCTGCGGCGGCGGGAAATGCCGACGCGGGAGACATGGTGGGGGCTACTGGATGGCGAACGACAGCCCGGTGAGCACGCAGCCGATGCCGAGCGGTCCCGACGGGTCGAGCACGACGCCGCTCGCGAGGACCTCGAGACCTTGGAGGGCTGGATTCGAAGGAACGGGGACCGTGATCGAAGCCGTGCCGGAGGCTCCGAGGACGCCTCCGATCGCGGCGGCGAGCGAGGCCTGAAGGAGGGCGTCGTTCACCAGGGGGAAGTAGAAGGGTCCGACCGGGGCGCCGGGGAACGCGCCCTCGAGGGAGAAGAGGATCCCGAAGGGGCGGTTCGCGTGCTTGGGGACGACGAGGTCGAGAGTGGCCGTTCCCCCCACGAGCACGGGAGCAGCGAGTTCCAGGTTGCGCGCCACGTAGATCATCGCCTGAATGCCGAACTGGATCGCCGGAGGGGCCATGAGCCCCGGCCACATGAGGCTCGTCGCCGCTCCCGCTTGAGGGACACCGTATGGAAGGTTGACCCCGAAGTTCGTCCCGAAGTCGCCGAGCCCGTCGCCGTTCACGTCCCCGAACGGAGCCGCGCCATAACCGGCGCTCGACCCGATGAGCGCGCCGGTCGTCCCGGAGAAGACCCCCACGCCACCTGGGGCTCCTCCCCTGACAAGAAGATCGTTGATCCCGTCCCCGTCGGCGTCCTGGATCCTCATCGGGACAACGCCGCCTGGGATCGTGTAGAGGGTCGCCAGGCTCGGGAGGGAGATAACCCTGATCTGGACGGCGGGGGAGCCTGCGAATTCCATCAATGCCATCTCGGGGAGCCCGTCTCCGTTCACGTCGTCCATGCCACAGGCGCCAGACAAGGCCCCGACGATCGTGAACAGTAGAGACCCGGTGGCCCCCGAGTAGATCCCGAGCCCTCCTGTGGCCAGACCGCCCCCGACGAAGAAGTCCCTGATTCCATCGCCGTCGACGTCCTGGAGTCCTCCATTAGCCGATCCGAGACCCGTCCCGTAGGCTGGACCGAACGAGTAGAGCACCTGGAATGACGGGGCCGAGTACACCACGACGCCGACGAATCCACCTCCAAACCAGGCCGGAACGATGAACTCCTCCCCACCATCACCGTTCAAATCGCCCGCATTGACGATGGAGGCACCTGTCGATAGCGCGGTGATCAACCCAGAACCCGGCAGAAGCAGCGTCGGAGGCGGGAGAATCGCCAGGACCGCCCCGTCCAGGCCCGACCGAACCTCGATCGCGCTCCCCACGCTTAGGAGAAGATCGCGGTAGCCGTCCCCGTTCAGATCTGCGACGCCCACGCCCGACGTGAAGGATGGTGCGCCGGGCATGGTAGGAGCTAGGTCGAGAATGACCACCCCGTCCGAGCCTCTCAGCAGGTACGCATGCTGAGGATTGGATACTGTCGCAGGCGCCACACTGACGACGAGGACGTCGCCGAACCCGTCGCCGTTGACATCGCCTGGATCGAACCCGATGCCCCTGGACGGACCGAGGTCAAGGTACGGAGCGACCGCGTCCTGCGCGGAAACGGACACTGCACCGGCGGCTAGAAGGAGAAGCAACCGGTGGCCGATGCCTCGCGAGATGGTCATGGGCAACATGACGTCTTCTCATAGGCCCCCATGTCGGGGATAGGCGTAGCGCTCTTGATGGCGATCGGTCTCAAGATCCCCGCGACGTCGAACGGGACCGCGAATGGGGGCGGGGGGACACTGACAAGCATTGCCGCTAGGTTAATTCTCAAGGTGGTTCAGAGTCACAACTTGGGGAAGCTTCTCTCGACCCGTCTTCCGGCCCCCGACGGCGAGGTCGACGAGGACTACTCCGGTCGTAAGCTCCCATGCGCCAGAGGGTAGTCTCAGGTGCGTGTGGCATGCTCCTAAGGCCTGAAATGACAACGGTTGGAAATAAACCTAGCGGCGATGACACTGACAAGGGGAGCGGGATCAAGCACGTCGATGCAAGGAGAGGAGCACGAAGGGCATGCAGGAGGGGCGCACGGGGAAGGTATGCCGCAGGCCAGCTGGAAGTCGAAAGGTGGGGTGGCGACGTTGACGAAGAGAGGCTCCGCGTTTATGTTCCAGTTGTTCGCAGCCGACGGGGGCGGTTGCACTCCCCCGACTCCGCCGACTCCCCCGCACGAAGTCACCGGAGGTGTCGCGGTCAACCACGGTCCTCCGCAAAAGTCGCTGGACTCGACCGAACCTAGAGTTCCGGGCGACCCAGGGGGAACGAACGAAAACCCGTTCAGATCGTTCCACGGTCCGGTCGGGGGTCCGTTGTTCCTCCAGATGATCGAGCGGTAGATCTCCGGGCGGCTCGCTGCGCTCGGGACCACGTTGTTCACTCCGAAGAGGCCGTTCCCCCAGATCGTGTTGTACACGAGCCGCGGCCGGATCGTGCCCCCGCCCAGGTTCCAGACCTCGACTCCGTCCTCGAGGGATCCCGCCAGGGTCCCGTTCGAGTAGATCAGGTTGTTCTGGAGCCTCGGGCTCAGCGTCGCCGGCCCGTTCGCCGTGCTCCGAATCACCATCAACACGCCGCGCCCCTCGTTGTCATGGATCCGGTTGGAGTCCACGACGACAGGGTCGTCCACGAAGGCGCCGTTCTCCGCGAGCATCAGCAGACCGATTCCCGAGTAGGTTCCGATTCCCGGGGACGGGTCGGTGAGAGGCGGATTGAGCGTCTGGGAGGAGATATCATTGCCGGAGATGGACAAGCCCTGGGGGTAGGTGGTCGTGCCCGTGGGGAGGGTGTTCTGGTTCCAGGTGAGAATGATCCCCACGCGGTTTCCGGAGATCACATTCGAGGCGATCGAGCCGCCCACCGAGGAATTTGTTCCAGCACTTTGGGCCTGCAGCTCGACGGCGATCGCCGCCCCAGGGAGGCACTGGCCTCCCGTGCCGTTGGCACAACCCGACGGCGCCGGACCTCGAACCCCGTTCCCGGTGAAGACCGACGTGTCGATCGTGAGGGCGGGCAGGATTCCCGATACGGAGAACTGCGGTTCGGGCCGGACATGGACCCCGTACTCGCCGCAGCTGCTGACCTCACTGCCGGTGAGTGCAAAGGTGGGGCTTCCGTTGTCAACGGTCAGTCGGATGCCGGTTCCGATTCCTTCGCGGGGCGGGGTGGTCGCCGTCGCATGACCCAGAATGACGGCGTCGTTGATCGCGACGTTTATCTCGGACAACGTCCAGGCTCTCAGCTCGATTCCCGTGACGACCTCCGGGACTGGAGTCACGGTCGGGTCGGGCTCCATCGTGATCGAGCGGATGCTCGCGTCGAGCCTGGCGTTGACCGGGGGGGGAGCCCCCGTCTGGTTCTCGAAGAGCAAGATGAACGCGGCCCGCTGCCCGCCCCCCAAGTTGAACGGGCTCCCCCCGGGGAACACGGGAGCAAAGGGGATTGAGAGGGCCGTCGTGAATCGGCAGGTGTCGATCAGAACGGTCGCCTGTGCGCCGTTCAAGACGTGCACGTTGAGCGCGTTCCCGCTCTCCGTGGTGCTGCCGGCCGGGGCCCCCGAGAAGAGAACCCCCCGGACGCTCGCGTTCATTCCCCCGGTGGCGCCGTCCGTGTGGAAGATCACGCTCACCTCCCCGCCTCTGATCTCGAACCCGTAGGGCGAGCCTCCTGATCCATCGATCCCACAGGTTCCGAGGTTCGCAGGGACCCCCATGAAATGAAGCGTCTCAGTCTGGCTGTTGACTGGGTCGGGACCCTCGATGATCGCGCTCGTGAGCCCTCCCAAGGGCGCCCGGTCCGAGCGCGCCGCGTCGTAGCGGAGAGTGACCTGGGGGATCATCACGGACAGGGGAAAGACCTCCCCGTTCGCCGCATCGTACGGAATCGGCGCCGTGGTGACGTTGTCGCGACGACCCGCGATCCAGACCGTGAATGGGGGACCCGCGTAGCCGGCCGTGCCGAGGACCGAGAGCGCCCTGGTGATGGTCTTGAAGGGTCCGGCGTAGGGCGGAGGCGGCGGTGGCGCAGGGGGGTACGGAATCGGGCAGGGGAGCTCCACGCTCGGGATGGGGTTCAGCCCGTCGAAGCACGAGTCGTCTCCCTGCTCGGCGTTCACTTAGATCGTGGTGGCGGGAACGAGGGGCGGGGGCGACGGGGGAGCCGCCGCCTGCGCAACCTCAGGAGTCGAGAGGACTGCGATTCCGGCGATGACGAGAAAGAGAGAGCAAAGAAGCGTAGTTCTCGGGGCGAGGCGTCCCTCCGTCCTGCGTGCGATCGACTTCATCGTCCGCCCTTCCTTTCCGCCGGGACTTCTGCGGAGGGCCACGTTCCGTAGCCGTTCCGCGCGGACCCGGCTTACTTTGAACAGCGATTTGAAGCGTAGCGGGGGCTTGACCAGAGTCAACGGGGGACTACGGCCTGCAAGTCCGGTACCCTCCCCTCGGCAGAGAGGCGGGGGGAGGAGGAGGGCTCGCTCCCGCGTTACGCACGGGTAACGCTCGGTCGGTCGACGCGCGGGTCGGCCGGATCCTGGACGCGTTCCCCGGCTCCGCGTCGCGTCCGGGAGCGGAGGCCCTCACCAGAGTCAAGCGCCGCGGGGCGTCGGCGGAAGGGCGGGAACCACCCCCCTCCTGCCCACGGAAAACCCGGAGCAACCCCAGGACTTTCCCGTGCGGCAGGTGGGCTTGGGCGCGCAGGTCGGCAAGACCATCGAGGGGATCCAAGCGCAGATCCTGAAGCTGCAGAGCGGGAAATGAACCTCGGCGCGTCCAGTTTGCGAGGGACGGTGGAATCGGGGGGGAGACCGCCTTCGACCTCCCGGTCGGGCGATGCGAGAAGCGCGAGGGGCAGGGGGTCCTCACGGTCGAGATATCCTTCCTCCCCGCCGCAAAGGTTTCCTGCGACGGCTGCGAGGGGACGCGCTTCAACGGCGAGACGCTCGCCGTCGCCTTCAAGGGGAACTCGATCGCCGACGTCCTCGCCCTCACCGTCGAGGAGGCGGCCGAGTTCTTCCGCCCCCTCGACCTGATGAAGCAGGTGGGCTTCGACTACCTCGCCCTCGGCCAGTCCTCCCCGACCCTTTCGGGAGGGGAGACGGAGCGCCTCAAGCTAGTCGAGGAACTGGCCAAGACCTCGGCGGGCCGCACCCTCTTCGTCCTCGACGGGCCGACGACGGGGCTCTCGATCGCCGACACCGCCCGCCTCGTCGAGGTCCTCCACCTCCTCGTCGCGCGGGGGGACACCCTCGTCGTGATCGAGCACAACCTCGACCTGATCGCCGAGGCAGACTGGGTGATCGACCTCGGCCCGGGCGGGGGAGCGGAGGGAGGACGCGTCGTCACCTCGGGGCACCTCCTCGACCTCGCGGGGAGGCCGGGGAAGTTCTCCCGGTCCGCGACGGCGGCGGCGCTGGCGGGCTGGTGCCAGCGATACCAGCCCGCCCGCGGCCGGAGGGCTCCCCGCTCGCTCGCGCACGCTTGAGGGAGGGGCACCCCCCGAGGCGCGCAGGCTATGAGGCGCCGGCGGCTTCCCGCAGACGGCCGTCCACGGTCAGGAGTTCGAGATCGGCGAGTCTCCGGCGGGCGAGGAGAAAGGTCGCGAGATGGAGCGCGTCCAGCGTTCGCAGGGCCTTGGTCGGGGCCACCCGGCTCGCGAGGTCGCAAATCGGAGGCGTGATCTCCCAGGGCTCGCACCGGGCCCAGAGGGAGTCGAGTTCCCGCTCCACGTCGGCGAGGCGGCGCTCGGGCGTGCGGCCGAGGTTGCGGACGCGCAGGAGCACTCTCGCGGATTCGACGAGGGAAAGGCGGGAGGTGAGGAGCAGCCGAGCGGAAGCGAGGCGAGACTCCGGTTCTGGCGTCCTTCCCGCTTCCAGGACCGCGCGGAGAACGGCCGACGTGTCCAGATTGAGGGGCGGGGTCACGAACCGTCTCGACGGTCGGCGCGCACGTCGTCGAGCAGGGTGCTCGCCGTCCCGGAGGGGAGACCGAGGCCCTTCACCTTCCAGGTCCACCGCCCCTTGGCCCGGGCGGCGCGGGTGATCTCTCCAGACTCGGCGAGCCCCTCGAGGATCTCCTCGAGGTCGCCGCCGGGGCGCCGGTCTCGGCGCGGCGGCCGCAACTCCGCCACGACCTCGTCGTGGTCGAGGACGAGGATCGTCTCCCCTGCGCGCGCGCGCCGGACGTACTTCAAGAGCTTCGACTTGAGCTCCTTGAT
>JAKEFM010000312.1 GCA_022616055.1 Planctomycetota bacterium | reverse complement strand
TTCCGGAAGGAATGACGCGGGTGGTTACACCGACAGGCCTGATCGGGGAAGTTTCCGCAGTCGGAGGGGGGGCCCGATCCACACGGACCCGGGGCAGTTTCCTTCAGCGGCGGAGGTCCGCGGCGAGGTCGCGGACCGCCGAGCGGAGCGAATCGAGCGCCTCCTCGACGCGCTTGAGCCTCCCCTCCAGGCTCTCCTCGCCTCGCCCGGGAGCCGCGAAGCGCTGGGCGAGGGCCGCGATCACCTCCGGTCGCTCGACCGGCTCGACGTCCGCCCCCTTCAGGACCTCGACCCAGGTCGAGACGCTCCTCGGAAACCCCTGGAGGACGACGGTGTTGCTGCTGCCGACCATCGAGACCGACTCGAGGTTCGGGTCGGTGAAGAGGGGACGGAGATTCGCCGCGGCGCGGGACGCGTCGATGTGTCGCAGGGGAAGGGAGGTCCGGATCAACGTGCCCGGATGCCGGTAGTTCGCCACGTCCTCCACCGGGACGAGGCGAGCCGCGGTCACGAGCATGGGCCGACCCTCGCCGCGGAGGCTCACGAGCTGGAACGGCTCGAGGGAACCCTCCGGGGGGACGACCGTCGCGAACTCGTGCGTGCGGAGCACCCCCTCGAGCCAGGGCTCGAAGTCGGCGAGCGGGACCGTCTGGGAGCCGGACAGGCCGACGGGGGTGTTCGAGAGGGCGCTCGACTCCTGGGTACGGGAGAGGTAGACCCGACCGAGGATCTCCCCTCCGCGGCGGACGAGCCCGCCGAGGGTGAGGCCGGCGTCGACGACGACGACGTCTCCCTTCGGGGACTTCTCGACGCGGATCCCGGGGGGGGCGTCCTGCGGGAGCGGCCGGGGAGAGAGGGCGAGGAGCGGAGCGAGAAGGAAGGCGGCGATCATGCTGGACCTCCAGACGGCGATGGGCCCCGTTGGACAGGCCCTGGCCGGATCCCATTCCTTCCCGCGGCGGGGTCGAGGGTACGCTTCCCGCCCCCCGAGGGACCCGGCCCCTGAATCCACGGCTCCGAACGCTCTCCGGCGGCGCGGTCCTCTCGAGGGAAGAGAATTCCCTCTTCGCCGTCTGCGTCCTCGCCGTCCTCGGTCGATCGCGGGCCCTCGGAAGCGCGCTCGCCCGCGCCTCGACGGACGGCGTGCCGCCGCGCCTCCTGCGCGAGACCCTCCTCCAGGTCCATCTCTTCGCCGGATTCCCCCGGACGATCGAGGCGTTCGAGCGCCTCGGCGAGGTCGCGGGAAGGACCGAGCCGGCTCGCCTCGAGGAGAAGGACGGGCGGCGGACGGACGGCCTCGCTCTCTTCGAGCGGATCTACGCCGCGCAGGCTCCCGGCGTGCGCCGGCACCTCGCCGGACTCCACCCCGCCCTCGAGCGGTGGATCACGGGTCATGCCTACGGGCGAGTCCTCGCGCGACCCGCCCTCTCCCCGCGCCTGCGGGAGCTGCTCGCGGTCGTCTCGCTCGTGGCGCTGCGATGCTGGAAGCCGCTCGCCTCCCACCTCCGCGGAGCGGTCCGGTGCGGGGCGAGCCCCCGGGAAGTCCGCGCGGCGATCCGGGTCGCCGCGGCCCACGTTCCGCGGTCCTCGGCGGATCGGGCGCTCCGGATGCTCGCGCTCCTCCCTCGCGCCTCCCCGTGAACGCCTCGCCGCGACCGAACGTCCCGATCCTCGCCGGCGTCGCCCTCGTCGCGGGGGCCGGCCTCTCCGCCGAGATCGCCTTCACGCGGATCTTCTCGATCGCTCTCTGGCACCACTTCGCCTACCTCGTCGTCGGCCTCGCGCTCCTCGGTTTCGGCGCCGCGGGCGCCCGGATGACGGCGCGGGGAGGGGCGCTCCTGCCGAAGGACGGCCCGCTCGAGACGGCCCTCGCGCGTCGCTCGCGGATCGCGGCGGCGGCGACCTGCCTCGCCGTCGCCCTCGCCGCACGCGTCCCCTGCGACTCGATCCGCATCTTCGAGAGCCCGTCGAACGCGCTCGGGCTCCTCGCCCTCGTCCTCCTCTCGACCGTTCCCTTCTATGGAACGGGCTGCGTCCTCGCCACGGCGCTCGCCGGCTTCGGCGGGAGCGCGGGGTGGGTCTACGCCGCCGACCTCGTCGGCGCCGGGCTCGGCGCCGCGCTCGCCCCGGCGGCGATCGGGCACCTCGGCGGGCCCGGGATGGTCGTCGGGGCCGCCGCCGCGACGGCGGCCGGAGCCTTCCTCTTCTCCGCCCGGTCCGGCTTCCTCGAGCAGGTGAAGAGCGCCGCCCTCGCCGTCGTCCTCGCGGGCGTCGCCTCCGCCGTGCGGGACGCCGACTCCTGGGTCCGGATCGCCCCCTCGAAGGAGCTCGCCGTGGTCCTCGACAAGAAGGTCACCCACGTCGAGCACCGCCGCTGGACCCCCCTCGGCCGCATCGACGTGACGGCCCCCTTCACCTGGATCCCGCAGATGGGAGGGGAGTTCGGGAAGGCCTCCGACACGAGCTGGAACCTGCGCGGCGTGACGCAGGACGGGGCCGCTCCGACGATCCTCTTCGAGCTGCGCGGCGAGCCGGGAGAGATCCCGTTCCTCCCCCACGCGACGACCGCCGCCGTCTGGGAGGCGAGGGGGGAGACGCCTCCCGCCAAGGTCCTCGTCATCGGCGTCGGGGGCGGGATCGACGTCCTGGTGGCGCTCTCGAAGGGGGCTTCCGAGGTCATCGGGGTCGACGTGAACCCCGCGACTCTGGGGCTCCTGACGGACCGCTACCGGGCGTTCACCGGAGACCTCCCCTCGAGGAAGGGGGTGCGGCTCCTCGCCGCCGAGGGGCGGGCCTTCGTCCGGTCGAGCGAGGAGGAGTTCGACGTCCTCCAGATGTCGGGCGTCGACACCTACGCGGCCCTCTCCTCCGGCGCCTACTCCGTCTCCGAGGCCTACCTCTACACCGTCGAGGCGTTCGAGGACTACCTCGAGCACTTGAAGCACGGCGGGTTCGTCTCGGTCTCCCGCTTCATCCTCGAGCCGCCGCGGGAGACCCTGCGGCTGGCGGGGATCGCCGCCGAGGCGCTGCGCCGGCGCGGGGTCCCGGAGCCCTGGCGGCACATCGCGATCCTGCGGGGGAGCCTCTGGGCCTCCCTCCTCGTCGGGGAGAGCGCGATCCCGGAGGCGGCGCTCGAGCGGGTGCGCGCCTTCGCCGCGCGCGAGGGCTACCGGATGGCGTTCGATCCGGCACGGCCGGGCGAGACCCCCTTCGACACGCTCCTGAGGGGGACCGAGGAGGAGCGGAGGGCGTTCCTCTCGGGATACGGCTACCGGGTGAGCCCCGTCGGCGACGACTCCCCCTTCTTCTTCAACTACTTCCGGTGGAAGAACCTCCCCTCCGTCACCGGCATCCGGCCGGCGGATCCCGTCTACACGCAGTCGGTCCCGGTCGGGCACGCCGTCCTCCTCGCGACTTTCCTCGCCACCGCGCTCCTCGGCGCGATCGGCATCCTCGTCCCGCTGCGGAAGGCCTCCGTCCCGCCGGGCCGGTTCGGCCTCTACTTCGCGGCCCTGGGCCTCGCCTACCTCTTCGTCGAGATCGCCTTCCTCCAGAAGCTGACCTTCTTCCTCGGTCACCCGACCTACGCGCTCTCCGTCGTCCTCTCCGGGATGCTCGTCTCCTCCGGGATCGGGGCGGCCCTCTCGCGAGGCCTCTCCCGAACGGCCGCGGAACGGCTCCTCCCCGCCCTCCTCCTCGTCCTCCTCCCCATCTGCGGGTTCGCGAGCCGCTACGTACTCCCGGCCTTCCTCGACCTCCCCTTCCCCGCCCGCGTCGCCGTCTCCCTCCTCTTCCTCGTCCCCTGCGGGGCCCTGATGGGGATGCCCTTCCCGATCGGGATCGAGCGGCTGCGCGCGAGGAGCCCCTCCGCCATCCCCTGGGCCTTCGGCGTCAACGCCTTCGCGACGGTGCTCGCCTCGAGCCTCTCGAACCTCCTCGCGATGGAGGCGGGCTTCACCCTCCTCTTCCTCCTCGCCGCGGCGGCGTACGTGGCGGCGTTCGCGGCGCTCCGGGGCACGGGCCCCGCCCTCGAGGACGTGCGGCGGTCGCGAGCCGGCTGAGGGGGCCCTCCCCCGTCAGACGATCGCCAGCAGCAGCCCCTCCGAGGAGGTGATGACGCCGCCCCCGGGATTGCAGATCCGGAAGCCGACGCCCTGAGCGTAGGCCGAGATGCCGACCAGCGCGGGGTCGGGAGGGAGGGGGAACGTCAGGGTGCCCGCCGTGAGGGAGGGATTGAGCGTCATCCCGACCACGAGGTCGGGGGCCGCGAGGAGCGCGCAGCCGGCCGGAAGGGGGACCGCCGCCGCCTGCGTCCCGAGGATGAGGAAGGGGATCGTGATCGAGCAGGTCGTCGAGGGCGGCGGCACGGGAAGGGCGAAGGTCACCGCGCAGGGGCCGCCGTTCACGGCGGCGCCGAGGGCGAGCCCGCACCCGGATCCGGCGGCGTAGACCGTCGTCTGGAGGGAGAAGGGACAGGACTGCGCGCCGCCCGGATGAGCGAGCGCGCCCGCGAGAAGGATCCCCCCAACGCCCCAGCGAATCGGCCGCATGGGCATCTCCCGGAGTCGGGACGTTGCAATATCCTAACCCGCCCGGGGAGTTCGGGGGAGATCCCGGGGCTCGCGACGCCGATCAGCGAGGCCTCTGCGCCCGCACCCGCCGCAGGAAGGCGATCCCGACGAGGAGCATCGCCGCCGGGACGAAGACCCCCGCGCGCGGCGTCCCGAACGCGTCGGCCACCGCCGAGTAGAGGACGACGCCGAGGATCGAGAACTTGTTCGTGAGCCCGTAGACGCCGAAGGGCCCCTCGACGGGCCGGCCGGCGCAGAGGTCGACCAGCCACTTGCGGCCGGCGAGCTGGATGCCGCCCATCCCGACGGCGCCCGGCAGCGCGATCGCGAGGATCTGCGCCTCGCGCGGCATCGGGAACTGGGGGACGAGGATGGCGAGGAGAAGCGCGACCGCCGAGAGGAGGTAGGGCCCCCGCGCGCCGCGGCGGTCGCAGGCAGCGCCGAGCGCGAGGCCGGCGGGGAGGGCGAGGAGGTTCGCCGCGAGGAGGAGGGTCGTGCGCTCGCCTCCGGAAAAGCCGAGGCCGTTCATGACGAAGTCGGAGACGCAGATCAGGACGGCGTTGAGGGCGTCCTGGCAGAAGAAGTTCCCGACGTAGAAGTCGCGCGTCGCGCGGTCGCCGAACGCGGCGCGGATCCCGGCCCAGGCGCGGCGCCACTCCGCGAGGGGCCGGACGGGGCCGCGGCGGACGCGGACGGGCCGCACCCAGACGAAGGAGGGGACGGAGAGGAGGAGGAACGCGACGGCGGCGCAGAGGTAGAGCCCCCCCTCGCGGAACCCGAGGGTCCGCTCGAGCGCCCAGGCCCCCGCGAGACCGATCGGACCGCCGACGTAGCCGAGCGCCGTCCCGAAGCCCGACGCCCAGCCGATCCGGCCGGGCCGCGCCACATCGACGATCATCGAGTTGTAGTAGACGAGGGAGGTCTGGTATCCGACGAAGGTGACGACGTAGAGCGCGACGAGGAGGCCGGGGACCTCGGTGAAGGCGAGCGCGCCCGCGGCGAGGCCCGTGAGGAGGGCCGAGAGGATGAAGTCGCGGCGCAGGCGGCCGGAGGTCTCGGCGGCGACGCCGGCGAGCGGGGAGATGAGCCCCGCAAGGAGGGAGGCGGCGACGAACCCCAGCGAGAGGAGGGAGCGATCGCCGGTCAGGCGGATCAGGTGCGGGGTGAAGTAGGCGGTCATCACGACCGCGTAGACGAGCGTGTTCGCGAGGTCGTAGACCGACCACGCGAGGAGGGCGCGGCTCACTTGGGAGGGGACGCCTCGAGGACCCCCGCGATCCGGACCGCGCGCAGCTCGATCCCGCCGGTGCAGCGCAACTCCACCCCCGAGGCCTCCGCGGTCCGCGCCGATCCCGTCCCGGTCCCCCATTGCCGGCCGTCGACGAGGAGGCGCGCGGTCTTGCCTCCCGCCTCGACCTCGAGGAGGACCTCGTAGGCCGCGCCCGCCGCGAAGGCGAGGGCGGACTTCCGGGGCGCCCGCGTCCCCCGCGCGCGGAGCGCCTCCTCCGCCGCCTCGATCGAACCTTCCGCATGGGCGATCTCACACCCCTTCCCCTCCCCGCGGCCCCGGACGGCGAAGGCGTGGCCGCCCGCGGCGAACCCGACGAGGCGGGGCTCGCCCGCCTCGAAGGGGAACCGGATCGAGAAGCGCGCGCTGTGGCCCTTCCCGGCGTCGAGCGGGATCCCGAGCCGGGCGGGGGGAGACTCGCGCAGGCTCGCCCCGCGATCGAAGGTCTCCCGGCGCCATCCCGTCGCTGTCGGGCTCCAGTCGCCGCTCGCTTTCCAGGACGAGGGCCCGCCGGACGTGAACGTGAAGGCGAGCGCGGGTGCTTCCCCCTCCCACTCGACCTGCCCGCCCGGGGCGAGGGAGAGGAGCCGGTCGCGGCGCGCCCGCAGGGCGAGCTCGGCCTCGACCTCGTCGAGCCCGCGCCGGAGCGCGTGTGCCTGCCCCTTCACCTCCTCGAGGTCGCCGAACTCCGAGAAGATTCGCGCGTAGGCCCGCGCCGCCCCCGCGAGGTCCCCCAGGGTCCGGCTCTCCCGCGCCCAGCGGATCGCCCCGATCGCCTGCGCGGCGCGCGAGGGCGCCTTCCCGGCCTCGGGGGAGCGCTCCCGCTCGATCGACCGCAGGACCGCGACGGCCCTCGGGTGATCCGGGAGCGCGCGGAGCATCCTCTCCCCCTCCGCCGGGTCGGCGCAGCGCAGCCGGAAGAGCGCCCGCGCGAACCGGTCGTCGGGAGCGAGGCCGCGCGCCTCGGAGCCGTTGGCGGGATCGAGGAAGCCGAGCACGCGGTCCACGGTATCGGCGTGGAGGTCCCGGAAGAGGAGGACCTGGGGCGGCCTCCCCGCCGGCAGGACCTCGACCGCGTCGCGCGCGCGGTCGTAGCGCCTCGAGACCTTCCCGGCGTAGACGATCCCGCCGGCGCGCAGCTCGACGGGAGAGCCGACGAGGTCGTCGATCCGGGAGGCGAACCGGTCCCGGATCCCGGAGAGGACGCCCGCCTCCGCGATCCGCTCCTCGATCCGGTCGCCGAGGAGGGAAAGGGAAGGGTCGCCGCGGTGCCGCTCCCACTCGGCGAGGACCTCGGCGAAGCGCCTCTCCCGGAGGCGCGGCTCGAGCGAGGCCTCGAGGGTCTCGAGCCTCCGGCCCGCCTCCGCCGTCATCGCCCGCTCCTCGAGGAGGGCGAGCTCCGAGGCGCCCGACTCGAGGAGCCGGCCCGGGTCGGGGACGATCCCGGCCGGCAGCTCCGCCGGGTCGATCCCCCGCGACCGGAGCGCATCCCGCGCCTCCCGCCCGAACGCGGCCGCCGCGCCCGCGGCCCGCCCGGCGGCGATCTCCTTCTCGAACCTCTCCTGCCTCTCCCGCACGAGGCCCGCCGCGATCCCGGCCGCGGCCCCCGCCTGCTCCCGCACCTTCGCGACGAGCGCCTCGCGCCGGTCCCCGAGGATCCGGCGCGTCTCCGCGGCGTCGGCGGGGAGGAGGTCCTCCGGGCCCCGTCCCTCCCCGTCGCGGAAGGAGTCGAGGGAGGCCTCGATCCTCCCGAGGGCGCTCCGGTAGCGGCGCCCCTCGAGGAGGGCGAGGACTTCCTTCTCGAGGTCGAGGAGGTGGCGATCGAGGTCGGCCTGGAGGCTCACCGCGCCGGCCGCCGCGCGGGCCTCGAACCGCCTCCTCTCCTGGGCGAGCGCGCTCCCCCACTTCTCGGCGTAGGGAGCGGGGAGGGCGTCGACCGCGACCCCGATCGCCTCCCCCGCCGCCTGCGGGATCTCCCTCTCGAAGACCTCGGAGACGTCGGCGAACCTCGCCTTCGCCGCCCGGGCGGCGGCCTCGACGAGGCCGCGCCGGAACTCCTGCTCGGCGAGGGGCTCGAGGGGTCGGATCGCCGACTCGATCCGCCGGCGCTCGGAGGGGGCGAGCCCCTCGCGGGCGAGGAGGGCCTGGAGCCGCCCGACGGCGAGGATCTTCCGGGAATTGCCGAGCGCCTCGGCGATCTCCGCTCCGACCGACTCCACGCTCGGCGGGGCGGTCGGGGCGCCCGAGTGAGTTCCGGTCCCGCCGCGCAGGCGCAGGATCCCGAACGCCGCGAGCGCGAGGACGGCGAAGGCGAGCGCGACCCTGCCCCTGGCGCTCGGGCGGCGGGGGGGGGCCTCGATCACCGAGGAGGCCTCGACCGAGGGAGACTGGCGCTCGGCGACCGCCTCGAGGTCGGCGAGGAGGGCCTCGGCGGATGGGTAGCGCCGCGCGGGGTCCTTGAGGAGGAGCTTCCGGAGGACGAGGGCGAGCCCCGGCGTGAGGCCGGGGTTCCTCGCGGCGGGATCGGGGGCGGGCTGGAAGAGGACCTTCGTGAGGACGTCCGCGATCCTCTCCCCCTCGAACGGAGGCGCGCCGGTCGCGGCGTGGAAGAGGGTCGCGCCGAGGCCGTAGAGGTCGCTGCGCGCGTCCGCCGCGGCGACGTCGCGGGCCTGCTCGGGCGCGAGGTACTGGGGCGTGCCGAGGGTGGCCCCCTCGCGGGTGATCGAGTCGTCGAGGGGGGCGCGGGCGAGGCCGAAGTCGGTGAGCCGCGCGCGCCCGCTCGGCTCGAGGATCACGTTGCCCGGCTTCACGTCGCGGTGGACGACGCCGCGGCCGTGGGCGTGGGAGAGAGCGTGTCCAATCTGTTGTCCGATCGAGAGGACCTCCTCCTCCGGGAGGGCGCCTCTCTCCCGCAGCACCGTCTTCAGGCTCTTCCCCTCGACGAACTCGAGGACGAGGCAGGGGATCCCCCCGACCTCCCCGAGCTCGATCCCCCGGGCGAGGTTGGGGTGATCGAGGGAGAACGAGACCCGCGCCTCGCGCTGGAGCCGTGCGACGAAGCGCCGGTCGCGGGCGAGCTCGGGGTGGAGGACCTTGAGGGCGACGAGCCGATCCGAGCCCGCCTTCCTCGCCTTGAAGACGACGCCGGTCGCCCCGGATCCGAGCCGCGCGAGGATCTCGTACCCCTCGACGGCCGGAAGGCCGGGCGAGGGCTCGACGGGGGCGCTCACGGGCGGCCCGATCTCGGCTTCGAAGGCCCCGGCTTCGTGGTCGGCCCGGAGGCCGTCGCAGGCGGAGGGGGACGGCGCACCTCCGCCGACACGGCCTCGATCCCGAGGCCGACCGCCTCGAGGAACGCCGCCTCGTGCAGCGCCCGGGAGTCGTTCGGGTCGAGCGTGCGGCGAGGGGAGGGGGGCATCCCGCGGCGGATCCGCGCATGGAGGCGGCCGATCCCCGCGGGCCCGGGCCCGGCGAGGCGCTCGACGGTCGCCATCGAGAGGAGGATCTCGAGGAGGGTGATCTCGGAGATCTCGCGGCGGAGGACCGGCTCGAGCGGGGGAACGGCTCCGGCCCAGATCGCGCGGCGCAGCTCCTCCCTCCACTTCCCCGCGGCGAGGCGGTTGGGATCGGGCTCCTCCGCCGCCTTCGCCTCGCGCTTGCGATAGTAGCCCCCGCCGGACTCCGCGGCCGGAGCGCGGCAGAAGACCGTGTTCGCCTCGATCGCGGCGAACTCCCCGAGGCACGCGACCCCCTCGTCGTACCAGGGGGGGAGGAGGCGGCCGTTCGGCGCGCGGCGGTTGGGGAGGAGGTGGCCGACGTGGTGGAGGGTGTGCCCGACGAGGGAGCCGCGCTCCCGGTTGAGCCGAGCCGCCACCGAGACCGGCTTCGGCTCGTAGAGGACGAACCCGTTCGTCTTCTTGGCGTACTCGACCCAGGCCGCCCCGACCGTCGTCGTCCCGGAGGCGAAGTGGGGCGCGGCCTTCCCGTAGGTCGCGGCGTCCTCGAAGACGTAGAGCTCCGCGCGCTGGCCCCGGAGCGTTTCCCCGCCCGCCCCCGCGCCGAAGAGGCGGTCGAAGTAGGCGAGCACCCGCTCCGCCCCCTCCCCGATCTCCTTCAGGAAGGTCTCCTCGTAGGGACCGGCGGCGACGAAGTGGTCGGTCGCGAAGGCGCGGAGCGCCGCCCCCGTCGCCTCGCCCGCGCGGTCGACGGCCGCGAGCGCCTCCCCGAGGGAGCGCGGGATCCAGCTCCCCTCGCGCCGGACGAACCCCTTCGCCGCCATCGCCTCCGCCTCGGGGACCCAGCGCCCCTCGTGGAGGACGAGCCCCTTCTCGAGCGCCTCCTTCTCCTGCGGCGTCACCCACCGCCCCTCGTGCTGGACGAGCCCCTTCGCCCGGAAGGCCTCCTCCTCGCGCCGGGCCGCGAGGACGTCGCGCTCGGCGGGGCTCACCCACTTCCCCTCGAAGAGGACCCGCCCGAGTCCTCTGTTCGCCCCCTCGTGGCTCGGGTCGAGCCGGGCCGCCTCCTCTAACTCCTCCTTCGCCTGCCGGGAGAGCCCCTTCGACTTGCAGAAGAGGGCGAGGGCGTGGTGGTCCTCGGCGGTCTTCGCCTTCGCGCGGCGCGCGGCGTACTCCTCGAGGGGGGAAGGGCCGCGCTCGACCGAGCGGACGTTCTCGCGGGCGACCTCCACCCGCCCGAAGGGCGTCTCGACGACGATGCGCTCGCGCGACTCCTCGACGACCTTCCCCTCGAGGCGCCGGCCGTCCTTCGTCTCGACGACGTCCCGCGGGAGGAGGCCGGCAAGGAGAGGGGCCGCGAGAAGGAGGAGCCTCACGCTCCCTCTTCTCCCCCCCCTTCCGCCTTCGGTCCAGTCTCTCCCTTCGACGCCCCTTCCCCCTCCGGATCCCCCTCCCCTTCGGGACCCCCCTCGCCCTTGTGACCCCCCTCACCTTCGGGACCCCCCTCCTCCTCCGCCTCGCCGGGGGTCTCGTCGCCCGACTTCATCCCGTACTTCGCCATCTTGCGCTGGAGCGTGAAGCGGCTGATCCCGAGCGACTTCGCCGCGGCCGTCTTGTTCGTCGGGAAGCGCGCGAGGGCCTCCTCGATCGCGCGCGCCTCGACCCGCTCGATCCGCTGCGGGAGGCTCCCCCCTTCCTCCCCGGGAGCGGGGGCGTGCCGGAGGGAGGTCCCCTCCCGGATCGACCGGGACACAGAATCGGGGCCCACCTCGTCGGCGGCGAAGACGACCCACTTGCGGACCTCGTTCTCGAGCTCCCGGACGTTCCCGGGCCACGCGTGGCGGGCGAGGACCTCGAAGGTCTCCGGCCGCACGCGCTTCTTCGGGACCCCCGCCTCCCGGCAGAAGGAGGCGAGGAAGTGGTCGACCAGCTCGGGGACGTCCTCGATCCTCTCCCGCAGCGGGGGAAGGCGCAGCGGGAGCACGTTCAGCCGGAAGAAGAGGTCCTCCCGGAACTCCCCGCTCCGGACGAGGTCGCCGAGCTCGCGGTTGCTCGCGCAGAGGAGGCGCACGTCGACGCGCGCGGGCGCGTCCGCCCCGATGGGGCGGACCTCCCCGTCCTCGAGGACCCGGAGGAGCTTCTTCTGCAGGTCCGCGCTCATCTCCCCCACCTCGTCGAGGAAGAGCGTCCCGCCGTTGGCCAGATCGAAGAGCCCCTTGCGGGCGCGGTCGGCGCCGGTGAACGCCCCGCGCGTGTGGCCGAAGAGCTCCGAGGCGAGGAGGTGGTCGGGGAGGGCCGCGCACGACTCGGCGACGAAGGGCCCGCGCCGGCGCGGGCCGTGCTCGTGGATCGCGCGGGCGATCAGCTCCTTCCCCGTCCCGGACTCCCCCTCGAGGAGGACGGGGAGGTCGACGGCGACGAGCCGGTCGAGGGCGCGGAAGACCTCCCGCATCGCGGCGGAGCGCCCGACGATCCCGCGGTAGGGATGGCGCGGCCCCCGCCCCACGCCACAGGGAGCGGGGGCCCCGGAGCCGAGCTCGGCCTTCACCGCCACGAGCTCCCGCTCCTGGTCCTCGACGCGGCGGGAGAGCGCGCGGTTCAGGCGCTCGATCTCCTCGTTCTGACGTCGCACCTCCTCCAGCCGCCGGGCGTTGGCGATCGCGATCCCGGCCTGCTGCGCGAGGGCGTCGAGGAGGTCGAGGTCGTCCTCCGAGAAGGCGCCCGCCCGCAGCCGGTGGTCGACGGCGAGCACCCCCGCGGGCGCGCCCCCGACGGGGAGGGCGACGGCCATCACGCTGCGCAGGCGCATCTCCTCGATCGAGAGCGCCTCGCGGAAGCGCTCGTCCTCGCCCGCGTCGACGACGAGGAGCGGACGGGAGCTGCGCCAGACCGGCTCCGCGATCCGGGAGAGGAACTTCGCGGGCGGCATCGCCACCGGCTCCCCGGCGAAGTTGCGCGCGAGCTCGTAGCGCAGGGCCGGCCTCGTCCCTCCCCCCAGACCCCCCGCCGGGGCGTTCTCGAGGATCACGAAGCCGCGCTCGGCGCGGGTGAGTTCGACGGCGGCGTCGACGATCTTCGTCAGGAGGGGCTCGAGGGCGGGCTCGGCGTTGAGGGCGCGGTTGATCCGGACGAGGGCGTGGAGGTCGTCGCGCTCGCGCAGCGCCGCGTCGACGGAGGTCGCCTCCCCCGGCGGGAGCCCCGCCGCCGAAGCGCTCCCCGGACCGGGCTGCTCGAAGAGGATCCGGGTCTTCCCGACCTGGATCACGTCGCCCGGGGAGAGGGAGGTCCGCTCGACCGCGGTCCCGTTGAGGAGCGTCCCGTTCTGGCTCCCCTCGTCGACGAGGACGAAGCCGTCGGCGATCCCCTCGATGCGGCAGTGGCGCCGCGACGCGCGGGGGTCCTTGAGGCGAACGTCGCTCCCCAGGGCGCGGCCGATCGTGACCGGGACCCGCTCGAAGACGAGGTCGTTGCGCGCGCCGTCCTCGAAGACGGTGATCTTCAGGCGAGCCATCCGTTCAAGCGCGCGCGATCGGGTGGTTTTCCCGCTCCTGCCCGACCCCCCCCACCCGGACAGGGGGCGATTATACGGAGGCGGTGGGGCGCGCCGGACTTAGCACCGGGCGCCCCCGGGGTAACCCCCCTCAAGGGGGCCCTCAAGGGTGTGCCCTCAAGGGTGAAAAGGAGGGCGGCCGATAGGTCCGAGGCGCGCCGTCCCCGACCGGCGCGGGACGGGGCCTCCCCCCCTCCCCTCATGAGGAGCACCGAGACCGGATGAAGCCGCTCCGCGAACTCCCGGCCTCCCTCGAGCCGGGCGAGGCGGTCCTCGGCGTCGTGCGGACGGAGTGCTTCGCCCGCGACGAGACGGGCCACCCGGTGAACCCCGGCGCCTTCACGCGCTGGGTCGACTCCCTCGCCCCCTGGTTCCGGAGGATCGAGGTCGCCGCCCCCGTCGTCCCGGCCTCTTCGCTCCCGGGAGGCGCCCCGTTCACGGAGGCGAACGTCTTCTTCCGCGCGCTGCCGAACCTCCGCGGGATCCGGCGCTGCTACCTCGGGGCCGCGCGCGCCTTCTCCCGGCTGAAGACGTGGGCCCGCGACTGGGACCTCGCGAACCTGCGGATGCCGGACAACTTCCTCCCCTTCGCCTCCGCCCTCGCGCGCCGCCGGCGCCTCCCCCACTACCTCTCCCTCGTCGGCCACCCCTGGCAGGGGAACGCGATCCGCGCGAGCACGCTGCGCCCGCCCGCGAGGGCCGCCGCCGAGATGCACGGCCGGCTGCAGCGCGGCTTCTACCGCAGGACGCTGCGAGGCTCGCTCTGCATCGCGCATGGCGGAGGACTCCGGGAGCTCGCCATCGACGCGGGGGCGCGCGCGCACTCCCTCCTCTCGGCGAGCCTCTGGGAGCGCGAGGTCCCGGAGGCGCCCCCTTCCCCCGGCCCGGGCAACCGGCTCCTCTACGTCGGGAGGATCAGCCCGGAGAAGGGGCTGCGCTTCCTCCTCGAGGCGCTCGCGCGCACGGGCCGGAGCGACCTGCGCCTCGACCTCGTCGGGTGGCCCTCGGGAGGGGAGGACCGGGCGCTCGCGGAGAGCGCCTACCGCCTGGGGCTCGGCTCCCGGGTGCGTTCCCTCGGATTCCTCCCGCTCGGGCCCTCGCTCCTGGAGGCCTATCGCACGCACGACATCCTCGTCCTCCCCTCGCTCTCGGAAGGGACCCCGCGCGTGGTCGGGGAGGCGATGGCCCACGGGCTCGCCGTCGTCGCGTCCGACTGCGGCGGGGTGAGCGACCTCGTCGAGGACGGCCGGACCGGCCTCCTCGTCCCCCCCGGCGACGCGGAGGCCCTCGCGAACGCGATCGTCGCCCTCGCCGGCGACGTCGAGCGGCGCGGCGCGCTCGCGGCCGCGGGCTTCGAGATCGCGCGGGGCCGGACCCTCGAGTCGCAGGCGCGGGAGCACTTCTCGATCCTCCAGGGGGAGTGGGAGGCGATGGCGCAGGACGCGGGGCGAGCGCTCGAGGCGGCGCCGGCGTGAGGGGGCTGCGCTGGACCCTCCCTCCCATCGCGGGACTCGCCGGGGGAGCGCTGGTCGCGATCCCGGGCGGGGCGGGCGCGCTCGCCGCCGGCGGGCTCGCGGCGGCCCTCCTCGGCCTCCTCGCGCCGGCCCTCGCCCTCGCCCTCTACGGCTGCGGGAACGCCCTCTCGGTCCGGGGCGTGCCGATCGGGGGGCTCTCCTTCGCGCCCGAGACGATCTTCCTCCTCTGGCTCCTCCTCGTCGGCCTCCTGCGCGCGGCGGGGCCCGAGGGATCGGGGGCGATCCGCGCGGCGCGGGCGCCCGCCCTCTTCGCCCTGGGCTTCGCCGCCGTCGGGCTCGTCTCCGCCCTCTCCGGCGGCATCGAGGCGTCCGAGGGGAGGATCCTGCTCCACTCCCCGGTCTGGATCGCGAACGCGGCGGCGGTCCCCTTCCTCTGCCGCGATCGCCGCGCCCTCCTCACCGTCCTCGGCGCCCTCGTCGCGGCCGCGGGCGCCGCCGGGCTCGCCTCCCTCCTCGCGCCCGGCCTCTTCACGAACGTGCAGGAGGGGAGCCTCCTCTCCGACTATCGCAACCCCTTCGCCCACTTCCTCGGCCTGGGCCTCGTCCTGTCGGCCTCCCTCTACCTCCTCGCGGAGGCCCCGGTCCGCTGGATGGCGGGCGGCGCCTCCCTCCTCCTCTTCGCGGCGCTCGTCGCGACCGGCTCCCGGGGGGGATGGGCCGCCGCCGCCGCGGGGCTCCTCGCCGTCCTCCTCTCCCGCGCGCGCGCCCTCGCCCCCCGCGGGACGCTCTGCGGGGCGGTCGCGGCCGCCCTCCTCGCCTCCACCCTCGCCCTCTCCTCCGACCCGGTCCGCATGGAGGCGGACCGCGCGGCCGATCGCTTCCAGACGATCTTCGACTGGAACCGGCGGTCCTCGAACCGCTACCGCCAGCAGGTCGCCGTCGCCTCGCTGCGGATCGCGGCGGAGCACCCCGTCCTCGGCGCGGGCCCGGGCCGGTTCCGCGCGGAGGCCGATCGTCACCGCGGCGGGCTCGGGGCCCTGCGGCGGGGGGTGTCCTCGACCGACAACGAGTACGCCCGGACCCTCGGAGAGCTCGGCCTCCTCGGCCTCGGCGTCCTCGGGCTCGCCGGATTCGCGGTCGCGCGCCGCCTGCGGCGCGGCCTGCGGGCGGCGACCGGCCCCGCGCAGGCGCTCCTCCCCGCCCTCGGCGTCGGCCTCCTCGCCCACGCCGCCGCGCTCGCGGTGTTCGAGGACCTCGCGTACGCATCCTCCCTCTGGTTCACCCTCGGGGCAGCCTGGACCTGCGGGAGTCTCGGCCCCGCGGACGTCGTCCTCGGCGTCGCGCCCCGCGGCGAATCCGCCGGTGGAGGACGATGAAGGTCCTCCTCGTCGGCCGGCTCCCCTCGGAGGAGATCGGAGGCGTCGCCTCCTACACGGCGCTCCTGGCGGAAGCGCTCGTCGCCCGCGGGTGCGAGGTGGCGGTCCTCCACCCCGGGCGCCCGGGCGGGTCGAGGGGCGGGTCCTATCTCTCCTACCCCGCGCCGGCCCGACTCGTTCCGGGCCGCAGGACGCGCGCCTACGCCGAGGCGCTCGCGGTCCGCGCCCGCGCGCCGGAGGCGATCGCCTGCTTCTCGCCGGACGTCGTCCACCTCCAGTACGCGGGGTCGATGGACCTCCTCCTCCCCTCGCGGCTGGCGCGGACGGGCGTGCCCCTCCTCGTCACCGCCCACTGCGGGCCGACCTGGAGGCACCTCGCGATCGCCCCGCGCGCCTCGACGCGCAGGCTCCTCCCCGCCGACCTCCTCGTCTGCCTGGGGGAGGCGCAGGCCCGGTTCTTCGCGCGGGCCGGGTTCCCCCCCCATCGGATCCGCTGCGTGGGGACGGCGATCGCGGGGCCCTTCCTCGCTCCTCCCCCCTCGAGAACCGGACCCCGTTCGGCTCCGGGCCTGTTCCTCGGCCGGATCGCGCCCGAGAAAGGAATCGAGACTCTCCTCGGCGCCCTCGCCCGGATCGCGCCAGAGGAGCGCCCGCGGGTGGACCTCGTCGGGCCCGCTCGCCCGCGCTTCGCCGCGCGCCTCCTCGACCGCATCGATCGACTCGCCCTCGGGGAGACCGCGCGCCTCGCGGGGCCGGTCGCCTCCGTCGAGGAGCGGATCGCCCTCCTCGACGGCGCCTCCTTCTACGTCCATCCGAGCCGCGTCGACGCGACGCCGCTCTCGGTCCTCGAGGCGATGGCGAGGAGTCTCCCGATCGTCGCGACCTCTCTCCCGGGGACGATCGAGCTCCTCGGCGACTCGGCGCTCCTCGTCCCACCCGGGGAGAAGGAGCCCCTCGCCGGGGCGATCCTCGCCCTGCGCCGCGACCCCGCCCTGCGCCGGCGGCTCGGGGAAGGGGCGCGCCGGCGGGCGGAGGCCCACACGCCGGAGCGGCTCGCCACGGCCTGCCTCGAGGGATACGCCGACGCGCACGAGAGGCGCGCATGCGCATCGCGCACCTGACCTCCTACTTCCACCCGACCTTCTACGGGTCGCACGAGGCGCACCTCACCCGCGCCCTCGTCGCGCGCGGCCACGAGGTCACGATCTTCACGTCCGACCGGATGCCGCGCTGGGGAGGGGCGGCCGGTCTGGCCGACGAGCGACTCCCGCTCGGGGAGGGATCGTGGGAGGGCGCCCGGGTGCGCCGGTTCCGGGCCGGTCCGACGATCAGTTTCGTCCCCTCGCTGCCGGGGATCCCGGGGGCGCTGCGCGAGGAGTCGTTCGACCTCTACCTCTCCCACGAGCTCTTCTCCCTCGCCTCCTTCCACGCCGCGCGCGCGGCGCGCCGGCGGAAGCGCCCCTTCTTCCTCGTCCAGCACGCCTACCACGGGGGGCGCCGCCTGCGATACCGGGCGCTCTTCCGCGCCAACCTCGCGACGACGGGGCGGATCGTCCTTCGCACCGCGGCGAAGGTCGTCGCGCTCACGGAGGCCGCGGCGAAGTTCCTGCGCTCGGTCGGCCTGCCTCCGGACAGGATCCGAGTCATCCCGACGGGCGTCGACATCGCCTCCTTCCGGCCGCGCGAGGCGGGCGCCCACGGGCCGCTGCGCGCGGGATTCCTCGGGCGGATCGAGAAGGGGAAGGGGGGAGAGCTCCTCCTGCGCGCCTTCGCCCGCGCCTTTCCGAAGGGGAAGGAGACCCTCTCCTTCGCCGGGGACGGGGCGGAGCGCATCCACCTCGCCGCCCTCTCGGTCTTCCTGCGGATCCCCGAGCGGTGCGCCTTCCTCGGGAGGCTCGCCCAGCCGGTCGTCCCCGAGTTCCTCCGCTCCCTCGACCTCGTCGCGGTGCCGACGGTCCGCGACGAGCCCTTCGGCGTCGTCGCCGTCGAGGCGGCGGCCTGCGGCATTCCCGTGCTCGCCTCCTCCGTCGGCGGCCTCGCGGAGACAGTGGTCGACCGGGAGACCGGTCTCCTCCTCCCGCCGGAAGACCTCGACGCGTGGGCGAGCGCCCTGCGCCAGCTCGGCGAGGACCCGGCGCGCCGCGCCCTCCTCGGGCGCAACGCCCGGGAGCGCGCCGAGCAGACCTACGCCTGGCCGCGGATCGCCGACGCGTTCGAGCAGATGTTCCTCGCGGCGATCCGGGAGACCGCCGGGACCCCCTCGTGAGGACGGCGGCGATCCTCACCGCCGCGCGCGAGCCGCGCGGCGCCGCGCGGGCGATCGAGGCGCTCCTCGCCTCCCCTCTCGATCCTCCGCCGCGCATCCTCCTCGTCGCCCCGGACGAAGAGACCCTCGCCGCCGGGCGCGACCGCGTCGAGATCCTGCGCGACCGGGGCCTCGGGAAGATCCATGCGCTCCGCGAGGCCTTCTCCCTCGTCGACGCCGACTTCCTCGTCCTCACCGACGGGGACGTGCTCGTCCAACCCGGGGCCCTTCCGGCCCTCCTCGACCGCTTCCAGGACCCCAGGGTCGGCTGCGTCGCCGCGCGTCCCGTCCCCGCCGAACAACGGTCCGGCCTCCTCGGCACCTGGGCGCACTTCCTCCTCGAGGCGGCCCACCGGATGCGGGAAGAGGCCGACTTTCGCGGCAGCCCGGTCGAGCCCTCGGGGCACCTCTACGCCGTCCGCTTCGTCCAACCTCTCCTCTCCTCCCTCTCGGGATCGACGGCCGACGACGTCGAGATCGCCCATCTCTTCGCCGCCGCCGGCTACCGCTGCGTCTACGAGCCCGCCGCGCGCGTCGTCGTCCGGAGCCCCCGGACCCTCCCCGACTGGTTCCGCCAGAAGGCGCGCAACGCCCGGGGCCACCTCCTCGCCTCTCGCCTGGCGCGCCTGTCGGGAACGGCCCGGATGCAGTCCTTCGCGCGAGAACTGGGCCTCTCCCTCCGGACTCCGATCCCCCCGCGCGATCTCCTCCGTTTCCTCGCCCTGGTCCTCGCGCGCGGCTCGGCATGGTCGTGGGCGAGGCTCTCGCTCGCGCTCGCCCCCCGTTCCCGTTTCGACGGCTGGCGCCGGATCGAGTCGACGAAGGAGGAGGCGTGAGGGCCAAGGCGCTCTTCCTCGGCCTCCTCGCCGCCGCCGCCATCGCCGAGGGAACCGTCCGCCTCCTCGACCTCGCTCCCGATGCCGGGTTCTACGGCTACCCCGAGGGGCTCCTCGTCCAGGACGCGCGCCTCGGCTGGAGGTACCAGCCGGGCTTTCGCGGCCGATTCCTCGGCCCCCGCTACGCCTCGATCCCGATCGAGATCAACTCGCGGGGCTTCCGCGGCCCCGAGTTCTCTTCCGAGCCCTCCCCGGACTCCTTCCGGATCGCCGGCCTCGGCGACTCGATCGCCTTCGGCGCCGGAGTCCGCGAGGAGGAGACCGTCCTCCGCCGTCTCGAGCACCGCCTGCGCGTCCGCAACCCCCAGACGGAGGTCCTGAACTTCGGCGTCAACCACTACGACGCCGAGAGGGAGGCCCTCCTCCTCGAGTCCGACGTCCTCCCCTTGCGTCCCAACCTCGTCCTCCTCGCCTTCTGCCTGAACGACGCGGGCACCGAGGAGGGGAACCCGACGCTCCGCGCACCCCTCGCCGTCCGCCTCCTCCGGTCGAGCGCCGTCCTGCGCCTCGCCCACCGCCGCGTCCTCGGCTCCTCCGAGCGCTACGCCGACTCCTACCAGCGCCTCTATCTCGACCGGATCGAGGAGGACTGGAGGAGCGCCGGGGAGAGCCGAGTCGAGGCGGCGATCGCCCGCATTTCCGAGGCGAGCCGTCGCGCCGGCGCGCGCCTCGCGGTCGCCGCCTTTCCCCACCGGACCCAGCTCGGCCCCTCTCTCCGCCCCGCGATGCAGGACCGCCTCGCCTCCATCTGCGACCGGCAAGGCGCACCATTCCTCGACCTCCGCGAGGCCTACTCCTCCCGAACCCCGAGCGACCCGTTCCTCCCCGGCGACCCCTGGCATCCGAGCCCCTCCGGACACGCCCTCGCCGCGGAGGCCCTCGCTGCGTTCCTCGAACGGGGCGGCCTCCTCCCCACGCCGTGACCGTCGCTCCCGCCCTCGCCCACGTCCGGTCCTCGCCGGGCGAGGGGATCGCGCTCGGCGCCGCCGCGCGGGCCGGCGGCCTCGCGCTCGGACTCCTCACGGCGATCGTCCTCGCGCGCGGCCTCGGCGTCGAGGGCCGCGGGGCCTTCGCCCTCTGCGTCCTCTACGCCGAATTGACCGCGACCCTCTCCTCCCTCGGCATCCACGAGGCGGTCGCGTTTCACACGGCCCGGGGAACCTTCCCTCCCGAGGCCTCGCTCGGTTCGGGAACGGCCCTCGCCCTCGGGACTTCCCTCGTCGGTGCCCTCCTCGCCGCCGCGCTGATCGCCTCCGGAGTCCTCACGCTCCCCCCCGAAGGAGCGGCGCTCGCGCTCGCAGCCCTCCTCGCCGTCCCTGCCCTGCGCCTCCACCACGTTCTAGGCGCTTTCCTGAGGGGAAGGGGGGAGTTCCGGGAGTTCAACCTCCTCCAGGTCTCGCGGCCGATCGCGACGCTCGGCCTCGCCCTCCTGTTCGTCGGCGCCCTCGGCCTCGGAGTCGCCGGGGCCCTCCTCGGCTTCGTTCTCGCCGCCCTCCTTCCGGCCGTCCTCGGCCTCCTCCAGACGCGCCGCGGTCTCGCCGCTCCCACCTTCCGGCGGGACGCGGCCGCCGCCATGCTCCGCTTCGGCTCGCGCGCGTGGCCCGGCACCCTCGCGGTCGTCGCGAGCCGAAGACTCGACTTCCTCCTCCTCTCCTGGTTCGCCGCCTCGGCCGACCTCGGTCGCTATGCGGTCGCGACGCAGGTCGCGGAGGTGCTCCTCTACTTCCCCGCGGCCGCCGCGATGGTCCTCCTCCCGCTCGTCGCCCGGGGACCTCGCGGACTGACGGTGGAGGCCCGGTCGTGGCTCGCTCGCTCGGGCGCGATCCACCTCGGCCTCTGCGGCGTGGCCGCCCTCGCGGGAATCCTCCTCGCACGACCCGTCCTCGCCTCCGTGTTTGGCCACGGCTTCGAGGGAGCCGCCGCCCCGCTCCTCTGGCTCCTACCAGGCGTGGCCTGCGCCGGACTCTCCCTTCTCCTCGGCGCCGCGCTCTCGGGCGCGGGGAAGCCGGGGTCGAACGCGATCGCGGCGGCGATCGGCGCCCTCGTCGCGGTGCCGATCTATCTCCTGCTCGTCCCCTCCCACGGGATCGTCGGCGCCGCGATCGGGTCGAGCCTCGCCTACGCGATCCAGGCGGCCGCGCAGGCGGTCTTCCTCGCCCGGCGGGACGTTTCCCGCCGGTCGTGAGTGGGAAGCCGTGACGACCTTGCTCGCAACAACCGCACAGCCTGCACTTCCGTTCTCCCGCGGCGAGGCCTAGCATCGATCCGTCACCTTGAAGACACGCGACGAGATCCTCCAGGCCTTGTCGGCGAACCGTGCCACCCTGAAGGGGCTCGGTGTCCGGAAGATCGCCCTGTTCGGGTCGGCGGCCCGAGGAGAGGCCTCTCCGTCCAGCGACGTCGACATCCTCGTGCGACTCGACCGGGAGACCTTCGACGCGTACATGGACCTGAAGGAGTTCCTCGAGAGCGTCTTCGGCTGCCCGGTAGACCTCATCCTGGAGGACGGGATCAAGCCGCGGCTGCGGGCAGCGATCCTCGCCGAAGCGATCCATGCCCCGGGACTTTAGGGCGTACCTGGACGACATCCTCGGGGCCTGCGCTCGGGTCCGCATGTACACCGTCGGCCACACCTTCGAGTCCTTCTCGAAAGATCCCATGCGGGTGGACGCCGTCATCAAGAACCTCCTCGTGATCGGGGAAGCCGCCAAGAGGGTCCCGACTGAGGTGAGGGAGAAGAACTCCGAGGTGGACTGGAAGAGGATCTCCGGCCTTCGTGACATCCTGGTCCACGAGTACTTCGGAATCCGGGAGACCATCCTCTGGGACATCGTCCAGAACAAGGTCCCGACTCTCGAGAGCCAGGTGCAGAGGATCCTGGCGGGTTGACGCAGGAGGAGAGGGCGCCCGTCGCTTCGGCGACCCACCACGACCCGCGCGCCCGCCCTGGGTCGGGTCGAAGGTCGTGCAAGGCGGCTCCTGCAGAGGCGAAGCCCTCCACCGAGGTCCCCGAGCGGCGTGCGCCGTGCCTGAGGACGCCGAGACCGAAGTCGCCTGACGGAACCGCGGAGCGTGGGCCGGTGGGAGACCGAGGAGCGCGGCCCCCCCGCTCAGCTCTACCTCAGGACCCGGAGGTCCTGGAAGTTCTGGTAGCCGGCCTCCCGGAAAGCCCGGACCTCAAGGAGCTCGCCCCACTCGCGAGCCGTGTACGCCCGGGTCTGGAAGGTCGCCCGGTAGGAACCCTCGGGCGCGACTCCGGCGAGGGTGTCGTCCACTTGCGAGTCGTCGATCCCCCTCTCGAGGAGTCGTTCGGGGAGCCTCTCGTTGCGATAGCTCGCGGCGAACTCCCCGTGGGCCGTCGCGAAGAGGAACCCACCGGGGACTAAGACGCGACGGATCTCGCCCAGCCATGCCCGCTGAGCCTCGCGGGTCAGGTGCGTGAAGACGGAGGCTGCGACCACGACGTCGAAGGTCCCGTCCGGAAACGACAGCCGCGCGTCTTGCCCGCAGACACCGAATCTCAGGTCCCGCGCGTTCCCGCCGATCCACGCGATCGCCTCCGCGTCGATGTCGACTCCATGGAGCTCGGTCCCCGGAAGGAGCTGGGCGAGGTACTGCGTCATGCGCCCGCTGCCGCATCCCCAGTCGAGGAGGCGTCCGATCCTTCGCGGGGCACAGTGGCGCTCGATCGCCGACCAGAAGTCGTAGCAGGCCTTCATTCCCCCGGCCCGGTAGATGTACGGAGCGCGAGTATGGGCGACCCGGTACATCAGGTGCTCCGGAGGGGTGGAAGTCGTCAGCGCCGGCCGGTGGTACCCGAACCGCATCTGGCGGACAGGAACGCCTCGCCAATGGGCGAGGCAGCGGAATTCGCTCAGGCCGGGCGAGAGGGCGTCGACGGGACCGAGGTCCGCGATGAAACCCGACCACGCCGCGTGGGGAAGCCAGGGCATCACCGCCGCCACGTCGGGCCTTTCCAGGGGAGTGCCCGGCACGAGCGCCCCCCCCGGAACCTCCACCGTGACGGCGTCGAAGGGAGCGTCGCGAGCCACCATCCACCCCCGCACGTGGAGGAGCGCGTCCCGCGGTTCCAGGTACTCGACGGCCCCATGGGACTCGGGCAACTCGGCCAGCCCCTCGGGTCTCGACGGGACCGTGGAATCGGGGGGACGGATGACGGGGGCTCCCTGCGGGGCCGTGCCGGCGCCGCGGACCGCGATGAAGCTGGAGGAGACGTCGCCGGCGCCGACATCGTATCGGGACGCGCGGGCCGGGGCGGCGACGGAACGAGAGAGGCCAGGGGCGCCGGCGCGACGTCGGCGGGGAATCGGAGGCCGGGGCAGGGAGCATCCTGCGGAACCGCACGACGATCTCGTAGACGTCCGATCCGTTCGGAGTGTCGGCGAAGCGAATGGAGACGCCGTCCGCCCGCCTCTCGAGCGCGACGAGGTCGCGACCGGCCCTCGAGACGACTTCCCCGCTGGAGTAGTCCACGTCGTCCGGCAGAAAGCGCTTCCCTCCGGAGTTCGGGAGGAGTCCCTGGGATCGGGGGAGCCATAGGAGGCCGTTCACCTCGACATGCCACTCCGGCCACCCACCCTGGTGGTGGATCCACTCGGCCCCGGATTCCGAGATCCGGCGTACTTTCTCCTAATTCCCTCGGAG
>JAKEFM010000038.1 GCA_022616055.1 Planctomycetota bacterium | reverse complement strand
GCGTTCGTGGAAGTCTCGGAGCGTCTGCGGAAAGCTGGGCCTCGGCATCGACGCCGCACCCTACCCGTGGGGGCTTCCTGAGCAAAGTGGATAAGCATCTTTGTGATTTCTCGCCTGCGGAACCGCTTGCGAATCACGCACTTCGGAGGGGCGTCTTCTCGCTCGGAGCAGGATTCTGCGGGATGCCCCTCCGAACCCTTCGCGAACCCGGGTCCGCTGGCTTCCTGCGGGAGGACGTCGGGAAGAGAGGCCGGCGACCCTCCTTGCCGCAGGAATCATGGTGGTCCAGGAGCGCTCCGTTCAGCGCGGCCCTCACCGGATCCACGTCCGGGAACACCCGGGAGCGGAACTGCCGATCGTCCTGATGCATGGGTTCCCGGACAACCTGCACCTCTACGATCGCCTGATTCCTCACCTCTCGCCGCCACGACGGGTCGTCGCGTTCGATTTCCTCGGGTGGGGCGGCTCGGACAAGCCCTCCGGCTTTCCCTATTCCGCCGCCAGTCGACCCGACGACCTGGACGCCGTCCTCGCTCAGCCGAGGATCGACCCCGTCGTCCTCGTGGCCCACGACGCCTGGGGCCCGCCGGCCATCGACTGGGCGCTCGCCCACCCCGAGCGCGTGGCGGGGCTCGTCCTGCTGAACACCTACTACTGCGAGATGCCGACCCTCCGGCCGCCCGAGGCGATCTGGCTCTTCTCGACGCCCGTCGTCCGGAATGTCGCGAGGCCCCTGTCGCGGATGTTCGGGAACTGGATCTTCCGCCGGATGTACCGCTGGCAGGTCGGACGGTTCATCCGCGACGCGGACGTCCGAAGCGAGTTCGTGCCGCTCCTCTACCGCCAGTTCGAGGCCACGCCGAGCGCGCAGCCCGCCTTCTTCCGGTTGAACGAGGACCTGCGGCCGACGATCCGGTCGCGCAACCATGTGGTCCCGAAGATGCGCGCGTTCCGGCGCCCGGTGCGGATCATCTTCGGCGAGGACGATCCCTACCTGAACGCCGGTGTCGCCCGCAGGTTTCACGAGCTCCTCCCCGGGTCCGAGCTGTTCCTCGTTCCGGGCGCCGGACACTTCGTCCAGATGGACGAGCCTGGAGCGGTGGCGCAGCTGATCCTCGCGATGCCACCTGCGGGCGGTCGAAAACTCTGACGCCCGGTTCGGCCGGCCACACGTTTCGAGGATGCGGGCGCGCGCCCCGCGGTTTCGCCGGGCCCGTGGCTGGCAGGAACCGGGCCTTGCGGGTTGATCCCCGAGGGCGATCGATGAGTGGAGCGAGAGGCGACCGCCGACGTCGCCGCGGCCTCTCGGGCGGTTCGCTCCCGGGGGTCTGGGCCGTGCGGCGGCTACGGAAGGACTGTGATCTGGATGCCGTTCGAGATGGCGAAACAGCTGAAAAGGGGAGGCTGGAGACAGAAGGCCGGCCCGGACAACGCGATGAAGATTCCCTGTATCGCCTGCGCACAGACCGTGGCCCCGACGAGGGTGGAGTCGTTGGGGATAGGGACGAGCCAGATGGGCGAGAATCCGGGGAAGGATGGGAGGACAGCCGGGGCGACCAGCACCTGGAAGGCGAAGTAGTCCACGTAGGCGAGGGTCAGGAAGGACCCGTTGCAGAGAGGGGCAGTTCCGCACGGAACCGGAATCGGGCTCGTCGCGCACGGGCCGAGCACAAGGAACACGACGGCGGGAGCATAGACCCCGCAAGGCGTACCCAACGGTGCCGGCTGGAAGTTGTTTCCTGCAAGACTGAACCCGGAGTTCCCGACGGTCGGGGAAGTCCCGTTGCAGTTGATCGATGGGAGGAGTCCGTTGAACGAGGCGCACCCGGTCAGCCCCGGCGTTCCGAGCGTGACGCACTGCGCCGGCGAGGATTTGACGCCGGGGACGATGACGAAGAGCAACCCGAGTCCTATCCCGCGGAAACGGCTCATGGAATCCTCGTCCGGGGACGAAAGCCCCGGACCGTCCGAGCAGGAGAGGCTAGCCGGGACGGAGCGGGGCGGCTAGGACGGCGGCGATCCCGGTGACCGAACCACCCAACCGCGACGGACGGGCCCGAGGCGCGACATCTCCTGCCGAGGGCTAGAATCCCGGCGGTCGCAGTAGGGCAGCACCCCGGAGGGTCGCATGGCCGCCTCTCGAGCCTCTCTCGCGGTCGTCGCAGTCGTCCTCGTCGCCGGAGCCCTCGCGGGCGCCTTCCTGCTCGGGGGAGGCGGACCCTCGCTCCATGCCGAGCGGGAGGCCCCGCCGGTCGACGCCAAGGCTCCCGCTCCCGTCGTCCCCTCTCCCCCGGCGGAGCCGGAGGCGACGGACCCTGCGCGGGGCATTCCCTCGGGACGGACTTCGCCGGTCCCCGACTTCGAGGCGCGCAGGTCGGCGCGCGTCGCCGGAAGGGCGGTCCTCCGAGGTGGCGAGCCGCCGCGAGGCGGAGCGACCGTCCGCATCGTCACGGACAAGCGGGAGATCGACTGCCCGGCGACGGTGGCCAGGCTCGGCGGGCGCGAGGAGATGGAGCGCCTCGGAACCTCCGGGGAGCTCGAGGAGCGGGCGCGGGCGCTCGGAGGGTGGACCTGGGCGCACGAGGCGCGCGCCGGGGCCGACGGGTGCTTCGCGATCGCGGTCCCGCCCGATCTCCCGCGGTTCCGTTTCCAGGTAGTTTCCGACTTCGCGGCCTACGCCGAGCGCGAAGCCTGGTTCACCCTCGACGGCGCCTCCGGCAAGGCGGGCGTCCTCCTCGAGCTCGAGGCGGCGGGGAAGGTCGTCGGGGTCGTCTCCGACCCGGCGGGCCGGCCGGTCGGGGAGGGGAAGAGCGCCGCGTCCCCGACCTCGAGGGATTGGACGATGAGAAGGAGGACGGACCGCGCCGACGTCGGGAAGGACGGCCGGTTCGAGCTGCCCGGGCTCCTGCCGGGCCGATACGAGGTGGCCGCGGTCGCTCCCGGTTTCGCGCCCGGCACCCGCGGCGGGGTCGAGGTCCGCGCGAACGAGGTCGCCGGGGCCGACGTCACCCTCAAGGTCGAGTCGTTCCTCGCCGGGCGCGTCGTGGACGCCGAAGGAGCCGGCGTCCCGGCGGCGAGGATCTCCGCGCGCGAGGCCCAGGGGTTCGGCCTGCGCGCGGTCAATCTCCTCGGCTCCGGGAGCGCCCGGTCCGGCGCGGACGGCTCCTTCCGGATCGGCTCGCTCGGGCCCGGGCCTCACCAGGTGTCCGCGAGGGCCGAGGGGAAGTTCCCTGCCGAGGAGCAGCGGCTCGAAGTCCCTCCCGCCTCCGGCGTCGAGAGCCTCCGCTTCGTCCTCGAGGCCGGCCGCGCCGTCTCGGGCCGCGTGGTCGACGCGACGGGCGCGCCGATCGTGGGCGCCCGTGTCTCCGCCCGCGACGAGCCCAACCCGCGACCGGGCCCTCGACGGTGGAGCCATCAGATGGGGAAGACCGCCGAGGACGGCGCGTTCCGCCTGACCGGGCTCGGGGACGGGCCCTTCGTCGTCGAGGCGTCCCTCGAGGGGAAGGGGCAGGCCGAGGTGACCGGCGTCGCGACCGACGCTCCCCCCCTCGAGATCGTGCTTCGAGGGCCCTCGGGAATCGCCGGCGTCGTCCGGGCGGAGGAGACCGGACGGCCGGTGCCCAAGTTCACCGTCCGCTCGTCGCGCGTCGAGAGGCGGGGCGGGTTCGGGATGAGCAGCGAGGGAGGTCCGGAGGGGACGTTCGACTCCGCCGAGGGCGCCTTCGAGCTCCTCAACATGAAGGCCGGGACGAGCGACCTCTCCGTGACGGCGGAGGGCTTCGTCCCGGGGACGGCGGAGGGGATCGAGGTGAAGGAAGGGGAGGTGCGCCGCGACGTCGAGGTCCGGCTCCGGACGGGCGCGATCGCGAGGGGCCGCGTCGTCGAGGCCGCGACGGGCGAACCGGTCGTCGGGGCCTCCGTCGCTCCGGTCGCCGGGCAGCGCGGTCCGTTCGTGTTCATGCACATGGAGAGGGGAGGAGGGGCGAGGAGCGGCTCCGACGGCGCCTTCGACGTGACGGGGATCGAGCCGGGCGAGGCGCGCCTCACGGCGACCCACGAGTCCTTCGTCGAGGGGACCTCCGACCCGATCCAGGCGAAGGCGGGCGCGCCCGTCGAGGGGATCACGATCTCCCTCTCGCGAGGCGGCGCGATCGACGGCTTCGCGCGCGGGGAGGACGGCGCCCCCCTCGCGAACGGGCAGGTGACGGCCCGGCCGGAGGAGTTCCGGGGCGGCCGGATGAGGCAGGGGACGCCCGACGAGACGGGCTACTTCAGGCTCGAGGCCCTCCCTCCCGGCCCGACCGTCGTCGAGGCGCGGCCGAGGTACGACGCCTCCCCCGATTGGGCGGAGGTCGAGAAGCGCTCGCTCCGCGCGACGGTCCAGGTCGAGGAGGGGCGCACCGTCCGCGTCGAATTCCTTCCGCCTCCCAAGGGCGGCTGCACCATCCGCGGCCGCGTCCTGCGCGGGAGCGCTCCCGTCGCGGGCGCCTGGGTCCACCTGCGACCGAAGCGCGGCGAGGAGGAGGCGCGTCCGCTCCCCTTCGGCGATCGCCTCCAGGCGCACACGAAGGAGGACGGCTCCTTCGCGATCGAGCATGTCCCGCCGGGCGAGGCGACGATCGGCGTGAGCGCCATGAACGCGGGGGAAGGCGTCGGCTCCGCGAATCGCTCTTTTCCGCTCGTCGTCCCCGAGGGTCGCGAGCACGTCTTCGACATCCTCCTCACGGGAGGGGAGATCGCGGGTCGGGTCACTCGTGCCGCGGACGGCTCGGGCGTCGCCGGAGCTTCCGTCCAGGTGGGCCCGGAGAAGGGAGGCGAGGAGCGGGCTTTCCGTTTGGGGGGCTGGGTTCACACGGATCAGGAGGGGCGATACCTCGTCCGCGACCTCGAGCCGGGAACCTACGTCGTCACGGTCCAACCCGAGGGCCAGATGCCCTTCGGCAGGGCGAAGGAGGGACCGGGCCTCGCCTCGGACCGCCGCGGCGGCCTCGAGGTCGTCGACGGCGGACGGACCACGGCCGACTTCGCCCTCGGAGCGGGGGGCACGGCGGTGGTGACCGTTCTCGAGCCCGACGGCCGTCCGGCCACCCGCGTCTGGGTCAACGTCTCCCCCGCGGGGGAGACGGAGCCGACCTTCCCTTTCGGCCACTCCTCGTCCGGAATGACCGACGAGAAGGGTCTGGCCAAGGTGGGGGGGCTCGCGGCGGGGGTCTACAAGGCGAGCGCGGGGGGTCGCAGCTTCCCCTTCGGCGGCGCGGAGGACGACTGCCCGCAGGCCTTCTCCGAGGAAGGGGCTGTCCGCGTCGGGGAGGAGACCGCGTTCCGGATCGAGCGGAAGAAGGGAGTCCGGGTGCGCCTGCGCGCGCTCGGGGAGAAGGACGAGGTCCTCCTCGGCGCCACCTTCGCCCTCGTCGACGCGAGGGGGAATCGGACCTCGGGGCACGCGGGCGGTATGTTCAGGCCGGGCCCGCCGAAGAAGGAAGAGGAAGGGACCGCGACCGTCGCCCTCCTCCCCGGGGAGTACACATTGGAGGTCCGGTCGAACGGGTTCGCGCAGAAGTCTCTCCCGATCCGCGTCGGGTCCTCCTCGCCGCAGGAGGTCGAGGTGACCCTCGAGCGCGAGCCGAAGAAGAAGTGAGCCGGTCCTCCGCCCGCCGAGCGGCGGCGCCTCCCGGAACGCCAGGCGGGTCTGGAGACGATGAAACGATTTCGACGGATCGCGAGGACTCGGGGCCCTGCACCGATCCCAGTCCCACAATCTAGGAGGGACACGTGTACGCCACACCCAATGATCTAGGAAGCGGACTCGGCCGGCGCCCGCCGTCTTCCATCCCGGCGAAGACCATCAGAAGACTCCCGTTGACTGCATTCGCAGCAGGGCTCATCGGTTCGGGCAGTCTGCTTGCCCATGCGGCAGGGCAAGATACGAAGCCTGCCTCTCCTCAGACGGAGCGACGCAGTCTGATCTCTTTTGTCTCTGATCGAGACGGGAATAACGAGCTTTACGTGATGGATCCAGACGGCCGCAATCTGAAGAGGCTCACAGACAGCCCCGGCCGCGACGGAAAGTATATGACCGCGAGAGGACATTGCTGGTCACCCAACGGCAAGCAAGTCGCCTTTTTCTCCGAGAGAGATGGGGGATACGGCATCTATGTAATGGGTTCCGATGGCTCGAATGTCACGAGGTTGTCGCGCGCCGGTTTTTTGGATGACTGTCCTTCCTGGCGCCCTGACGGTATGAGTATCGCGTTTGTCTCGGATCGAGATGCGCCGCCAGATCAGAACGCACTCACTGAAATCTACGTGATGGACGCAGACGGCGGCAATGTGAAGCGCCTTACAAACAATGACGGCATGGAGGAGGATCCGTCATGGTCTCCGGACGGCGAACGAATTGCTTTTGCGGCCGGTTGGGTGGACCGGCCTCGACGCGCGGACTCCGGAATCTACGTCATGGAGAGCGACGGCCGAAATCTGAAAAAGCTGGCAGACAGGCGTCAGTTTGCTGGCGCTGCTACTTGGTCTCCTGATGGGAGGAGGATTGCGTTTAGCGCACCCACACAGACTCGTGAGGAGATCTGGGTGATGGATGCGGACGGGGCGAATCTGAAAGATGCTTATCCACCGTACTCAGGAAGCCCCCACGGGCAGGGCGGCCTTCCAGACCGTGCTGGGCATCGGCAGCCACATCAGGGGTCCGACCTACAAG
>JAKEFM010000311.1 GCA_022616055.1 Planctomycetota bacterium | reverse complement strand
GGAGGCGCAGGAGCTCGCCCGCGAGGCCGAATACGGATTCCTCCCGACCCTCCGCCCCCGGGTCTCCTTCTTCCGTCACGAGGGGCTCGCCCAGGACACGGGTGGGGAGTTCCTCGACGTCGAGAAGCAGAACACGTTCCTCGGCGCCGGGGCGGACCTGACCCTCGACTTCGGAGGAACGCTCTTCCGCGCGCTCGCCGCGCGGCGACTGGCGGAGGCGTCCTCCGCGGGGGCGGAGGCGACCCGCGACGGCGTGGCGCTCGACGTGATCGAGGGATACGTCCGACTCCTCGTCGCCCGGGACGGGGTCCGGATCGAGGCGGAATCGGTCGCCCTCGCTCGCGCCCTGCTCGAGTTCGAGTCGAGCCGCCGGAGGCTGGGCGCGGCCCTCGAGGCGGAGGAGATGCGCGCGCGGGCGAATCTCGCCGAGGCCGAGGGGCGGCTCGCGACGGCGCGGGGGGCGGCCGCCTCGGCGTCGGCCGCCCTCGTCCGGGCCCTCCACCTCGACCCGCAGGTCTCCCTGGCGCCCGTCGAGGAGGGACTCGAGCCGGTCGAGGTCCCCGAACTGGACGCGGGCCTCCCCGATCTCCTCGCACGGGCGTTCGCGAAGCGTCCCGAACTCGAGGAGGCCACGAAGCGGATCGAGGCGGCGGAGGAGGAGCTCTCCGGGGCGCGCGTGGGCCCCCTCCTCCCTCGGCTCCGCCTCGGGGCCTCCTACGGCGCCTTCGGGGAGAACCCCGGCTCGCTCGAGGACCAGGAGGTCTATCTCGCCGCGGTCGAGTGGGACCTCGGGGCGGCGCTCTTCCCGGCGAAGGACGCGGCGCGGTCGCGGTTTCGCCAGGCCCGACTCGCCCTCTCCGCGGCGAAGGACGCGGTCGCGGAGGAGACGGTCCGCGCGCGGGAGGAGGGGCGGGCCGCACGCGACCGGCTCGCGGCGGCCGAGGCGCGCCTGATCGCGGCGGAGGAGGGGCTCCGGCTCTCGGACGTGCGATTCCGGCAGGGGAGCGGGCTCCTGCTCCAGGTCCTCGACGCGCAGTCGACGCTCACTCGCGCCCGTCGCGAGCGAGCCGGGGCGATCGCGGAGCTGAACCTGGCCCGGTTCCGCCTCCTCCACGCGACGGGAGAACTTCGCGAGGGCGGGTGACCCGCGTGCCCAGGGCTCGCTCCCCACGGGGAAACGACCGCCCCCGGCGCGCAGCGCTCTCGCCGCGACCGGGGGCGTGGATGGAAGGGCAGCCCCGGACCGTACGGTCCAGGGTCGATCGTGTCCCCCATCGGGGACCGGGTCAGTGGCAGGTCGGGACCAGTTCGACTGTGTCGACGACGACGATCTCGGTCATTGGGTCGGCTCCTTGCCGGATCCGGCAGGTGGAAGGGAGGGGGAGCGTCGTCGGCGCAGCAGGGATCCGCCAATCGGTTCTCTCGATCCTCCCGTGAAGGGGCCATCCGCCGGACCGCCTCCACGGGATCCGCCGGCCGGGGGACGTCGTTCGATGCTAGGCTCGCCCCTCCGACCCCGATGAACCCCTCTCGCCGGGTACGGCTCCTCGCCGCCCCCCTGCTCGCGGCGGGGGCCTGTCGGGTCCTCCCGTCCCAGGGCGCCGGGGCCGAGGCGGCGGCCGGAGGCGCGGGCTTCGCGTCGACGGATCTCATCACCGGCGACCCCGTCCTCGCCCGGGCGGTCTCGATCCGGGATCTCGCCGCGGTGGACGGCGGGGTCCTCCCGGCGGTCGTCTTCGAGCTCGTCAACCGGTCGGGGCGGGAGCTGCGCTTCGAGTACCGGTTCCAGTGGACCGACGCGGAGGGGCTCGAGATCGAGGATCCGCCGCGCGTGTGGACCCCGATCGTCCTCGCCGCTCCGGGGAGCGTCCCGATGCGGACGAGCGCCCCGCGCCCGGGCGCCGTGCGATGGACGCTCGAGGTCCGCCCCCCCCCCGGATCCCGGTGAGCGCGAGGGTCGGGGGGATCCTCCTCGGCCTCGTCGTCCTCGCCCCGCGACTCGCGCGGACCCTCCATCCGGGCCTGTGGGACGAGGACACCTTCGCCCTCGCCTCGGCGCGCCTCCTCGCCGAGGGGGCGGAGCCGTACCGGGACTTCGACGCGCCCTACCTTCCCTTGGTCGAGGTCGGCCTCGCGCTCGCGTTCCGGGTCTTCGGCGCGAGCGTCCGCGTCGCGGAGGTCGCGACGCAGGCGATGCAGGCCGGGACGGCCCTCCTCCTCGCCTACGCGACGCGGCGGGTCTTCGGGCGGGGGGCGGGGATCGCCGCGGCCGCCGTCTTCGGCGCCTCGGGGCTCGCCTTCCGCTATCACCTCTTCGAGCACGAGGTCCCCGCCGCCCTCGCGCTCGCGGGAGCGTTCGCTCTCTGCGCGGGGGGCCCGCCCGCCACGGGCGGGAGGCGCCTCGCCCTCGCGGCCTGCCTCGCCGCCTCCCTGCTGGCGAAGGCGACCGTCGCGGCGGCCGTGGCGGGCGTCCTCGCGTGGCACCTCCTCGCGACGCGGGACCGGCTGGCGACGGCACGGCTCTGCCTCGGCGCGGTCCTCCCGCTCGTCCTCCTCGCCGTGTTCCTCGCCCTAAGGCACGGCTCCGAGTTCTGGCTCCAGTCCGTCGGCCTCCACCTCGTCAAGGGGGGAAACGGCGACCTCCTCGGTCGCGCACGCCTCTTCCAGCGCGAGGTGGACCTCCCCCTGGCGGCCGGGATCTGCGGGGCGATCGCGGCGTGGAGGGCGCCGCGGGGAACCCTCCTCTCCCTCGCCCTCGCCGTCGCGGGGGCGGAGGCCGCGGCGACCCTCCTCCTCAAGACGGCGCTCTGGGCCCACAACCTCTACCCCCTCCTCGTCCCGGCGAGCGTCCTCGGGGGGGCGGGGCTCGCCCGGGGAATCCGTTCCTGGCGCCGGCCGACCCCGGCCGGCCTCGCCCTGGTCGCTCTCTTCCTCCTCCTCGCCGCGAACGCGGCGCGGCACGCGCGCGTGATCGCCACCCCGGGGCACGAGGCCCTCTACGGGTTCGGGTTCTTCCCGCGCGCGAGGCTCGAGGGGATCGCGGCGCAGGTCCGCGCCACCTGCCCCCCGGATCTGGCGGTCGAGGGCTCCTCGCCGATCTTCGCGTTCGCCGCCGGTCGCGACCCGGCCGTCGCCTTCGCGGAGTTCCACGGCGTCCTCTCCGACCTGCGCGAGGGGATCCGCAAGGAGGGGCTCCTCGCGGCTCTCCGCGCGCGGCGGGGGAGGGACTTCTGGAAGGCGCTCGAGGCGTGCTCCCCCCTCCACCTCGACGCCCTCGCGGAGCGCGTCCGGAGGGGGGAGGTCGGCGCGCTCGTCCACTTGCCGGAGGCGGCCGAGGGGATCGCCCGGGCGCTCGCCGGACGCGGGGCCGCGGTGCGCCTCGAGCCGGAAGCGAGTCCCGGGCCGGATGAGCCGCGCGTCTACCGGGTCGTCCGGGGACCCTGAGGGCCGCCTCAGAGAAGGGTCCCGCGGAGGACGACGCTCGCGACGGTGAAGTAGATGACGAGGCCCGTCACGTCGACGAGCGTGGCGACGAAGGGCGCGGAGGCGCTCGCGGGGTCGAGGCCGAGCCTCTTCAGGAGGAAGGGGAGCATGGAGCCCGCGAGCGATCCGAACAGGACGACGCCGATCAGGCTCCCGAACACCGTGAGCGCGACGAGGAGGTGCTGCTCGCCGAAGCCGGGCCTCAGGGCCTGCCAGACCTCGATCCCGAGGAAGCCGATCGTCCCGAGGATCAGGCCGAGCGCGAGCCCCGAGGGGATCTCCCGTCGGACGACCCGCCACCAGTCCCGGAGGCCCACCTCGCCGAGCGCCATCGCGCGCACGACGAGCGTCGAGGCCTGGGAGCCCGAGTTCCCCCCGCTGCTGATGATCAGCGGGATGAAGAGGGAGAGGACGAGGGCGCGCTCGAGCTCGTCCTCGAAGTGGGACATCGCGTTGGCGGTGAGCACCTCCCCGAGGAAGAGGACCGAGAGCCACGGGCCCCGCTTCCAGATCATCCGTCCGAGGCCGACCTGGAGGTAGGGCGCCTCGATCGCCTGCATCCCGCCGAGCTTCTGGATGTCCTCGGCGGCCTCCTCCGTGGCGACGTCGAGGACGTCGTCGACGGTGACGATGCCGAGGAGCACCCCCGCGGCGTCGACGACCGGGAGCGCCACGCGGTCGTACTTCTTGAACGCGGCGACCGCCTTCTCCTGGTCGTCGAAGGGGGAGAGGGAGACGAATTGCTCGTCGATCAGGTCGTCGATCCGCGCCTCGGGGCCGGCGAGGACGAGGGCGCCCAGGCGCAGGTCGTCGAGGAGTCTCCCCCTGTCGTCGACCACGTAGACCACGGCCAGCGTCTCGGCCTCGCGCCCCACCTTCCGGATGTGCTGGAGGGCCTGTCCGACGGTCCACCCCTTGCGGACCGCGACGTACTCGGGCGTCATCAAGCGCCCGACGGAGTCCTCGGGGTAGCCGAGGAGCTGCCGCGCGATCTTGAGCTCCTGCGGGGAGAGCATCGCGAGGAGCCGCTGCGTCACCTCGCCGGGGAGTTCCTCGAGCAGGCGCGTGCGGTCGTCGGGGGTGATCGCGTTCAGGATCTCCGTCAGCGACTCGGTGGAGAGGTGGCGGAGCAGCACCTCCTGGTCCTCGGGCGGCAGGTAGGCGAAGACCTCCGCCGCGAACTTCCTCGGGAGAAGCCGGAAGAGGATCGCCTCGTCGTCGTCGGGGATGTCGATCAGGATCTCGGCGGCGTCCGGGACGGGGAGCTCGACGAGCACCGCGCGCAGCGTCTCGAAGTCGCGCGTGCGCAGGGCCTCCTGGATCTCGGGGAGGAGGAGCTTGCCGAGCATGGGGCCGGGCGCGCGGGCGGAGGTCCCGGGATCGCTCCCCGCGGGGGGCCGGTCAGGCCCCGACCTCGAGGGAACCGGGCCGGTCGGACGGCGCGGCCGCGCGCGAGGCGGGATTCTCCGGGTCGGGACGCGGAGGGGAAGGGAGGATCGTCGCGGGGGAGTGGTGGCGGTCGGGCTTCCCCTCCGCGAGGCGGAAGACCTCGCAGGAGGCGAGCGACTCCTCGACGAGCCGGTCGAGGTCGATCTCCGCCTCGACGCTCCGGCAGGCCTCGACCTCCCCCCGGATCACGGGGTTGTCGGGCTGGAACAGGGTGCAGCAGTCCTGCGCCGGGCGGATCGAGATCGGAAACGTGCCGATCCGCTCGGCGAGGGCGATCGTCTCCCGCTTGTCGAAGGCGAGGAGGGGCCGCAGGACGGGGAGGTCGGCGGCCTCCTCCGCGCAGCGCAGGTTCTCGAGGGTCTGGCTCGCCACCTGCCCGATCGAATCCCCCGTGAGGAGGGCGAGGCAGCGGTGGCGGCGGGCGATCCGGCACCCGATCCGGTGCATCGCGCGGCGGTAGAGGACCGTCCGGTACGCCTCGGGGGAGCGCTTCCGGATCTCGGTCTGGATCGCGGCGAAGGGGGCGACGAAGAGGAGGCTCGGCCCCTGGAACCTCGAGAGGCGCCGGACGAGGTCCTTCACCTTCTCCTTCGTCGCCTCCCCGATGAAGGGGTGGGAGTGGAAGGTGAGGAAGAGGACGCGGCAGCCGCGCTTCATGGCGAGCCAGGCCGCGACGGGAGAGTCGATCCCCCCGGAGATCAGGGAGAGCACCCGCCCGGAGACGCCGACGGGGAGCCCGCCGGGCCCCTCGACGCGGTCGGCGTAGACGTAGGCGCACGCCTCGCGCACCTCGACGCCCAGGGTGAGGGAGGGCCGCTCGAGGTCGACCTTCAGCCGCGGGAAGGCCGCGAGGAGGGTCGCCCCGAGGCGGCGGTTCACCTCGACCGATCTCATCGGGAAGGACTTGTCCGCGCGGTGGGCCTCGACGCGGAAGGGGACGCGATCCTCCCCAGGCCGGCGGGAGAGCGCCTCGCCGACGAGGCGGAGCGCGACCGGCTCGATCTCGAGGAGGTCCTTGCGCGTCTCGACGGCGGGGGAAACGGAGGCGACCCCGAAGACCTCCCGCAGGCGCGCCATCGCGGGGGCCGGATCCCCCTCGGGGAAGACGAGGAGCCGCCCCCACGTGCGTCCCATCCGCGCGGGACCGACGGAGGCGAGGGCGTCCTTGAGGTTGCGCTGGAGGCGCCCCTCGAAGTAGCGGCGGTTCCCCCCCTTGAGCCCGACCTCCGCGTAGCGGACGACGAGGCACTCGAGCCCCCTTCCGGTCGTCCCCTTCTCCATCGGGCTAGCGGGAGAGGGCGCGCAGCTCGGCGACGAGGGCCGGGACCGCCGCCACCGCCCGGTCGACGTCGGCCTCGCTCGTGAACCGGCCGAAGGAGAAGCGGATCGTGGAGCGGACCGCCTCCTCGGCCATCCCGCACGCGAGGAGGACGTGGCTTCCCCCGCGCCTCGAGTGGCACGCCGCGCCGGTCGAGACGAGGACGCCGCGCGCCTCGAGGTGGTGGAGGAGCGCCTCGCCGGGGACGCCGGGGAAGGTCACGGAGAGGATCGTCGGGACCGACCGCTCGGGGTCCCCGTTGACGAGGCGGTCGGGGAGCGCCGCGGCGAGCCCCCGCTCGAGCCGCTCGCGCAGGCGCCTCCAGCGCGGGACCTCCGCGGCGAGGCTCTCCACGGCCAGGGCCGCCGCGCGGGCGAAGCCGGCGATCCCCGGCAGGTTCTCGGTCCCCGAGCGGAGGTTCCCCTCCTGCCCCCCGCCGTGGAGGAGGGGGGCGGGCCGGCGTCCCGGCGCGAGGACGAGGGCGCCGACCCCCTTCGGGCCGTGGATCTTGTGGGAGGAGAGGGCGATCGAGTCGGCCCCGGTCGCCCGCAGCGAGACCGGCGCCTTCCCGAACGCCTGGACGGCGTCGACGTGGAAGGCGGCGCGGGGTGCGCGCGTGCGCACCGCGCGGGCGATCTCGGAGACCGGGGCGAGCGTCCCGAGCTCGTTGTTCGCCATCATGACGGCGACGACGACGGTGTCGGGACGGCACGCCGACGCCACCGCGGCGGGATCGATGCGCCCGGCGCGGTCGGCGGGGACGACGCTCGTCTCGAATCCCTCCTCCCCGAGCGCCTTCGCCGCCTCCAGCACGGCCGGGTGCTCCGTCGCCCCGACGACGAGGTGGCGGCCGTGGCGGCGCAGCGTCCGCGCGAACCCGAGCACCGCGAGGTCGTCCGCCTCGGTCCCCCCCGAGGTGAAGACGACGCCGCCGGGCTCGGCCTCGAGACAGCGCGCGAGGGTCTCCCGCGCCTCCCGCAGGGCGCGGGCGGCGGCGACGCCGAGCGGGTGGACCGAGGAGGGGTTGCCGTACTCCTCGAGGAGGAAGCGCGAGACCTCCGCCGCGGCCCGGGGGTCGCAGCGGGTCGTCGCGGCGTTGTCGAGATAGGCGATCGTCGGCGCGTCCACGGCGAAACACGTCGATTCTCGGCCGGGCCGCGGGGCCCCGCAATCGGTCAGCCGTCCTTGCGCTCCCCCGCGGCGGGGGCGGGCTTCGTCGCCGGCGCGGGGGCGTTGGCGTCGAGCCAGCGCAGCGCCTCGAGGAGCGTCCCCTTCCGCGACGCGGCGGCGGGAAGCTCGTGGCCGCCGGCGAAGGTCTTCGCCTCGACCCGGATGCCGGCGCCCTTCAGCTGCTCGACTCCCCGGTGGTGAGCCCCCTTCACCTCCGCGACCTCCTTCTCCCCGATCAGGAGGAAGGCCCGGAAGCCGCGATCGGCGGCCGCCCGCAGGTTCGCGGCGCCGGCGGCCTCCCGGACGGCGTAGCCCCCGCCGATGCCGATCGCGCCGCGGAAGAGCCCTGGCGACCGCAGCCCCGTGTACACCGCCATCTCCGCGCCCTGGGAGAAACCGAGGAGGTAGACCCGATCCGGATCGATCGCGCGCTCCCGCTTCGCCTGCCGGACGACGTCGAGGATCGGGTTCTCGAACTTGCCCGGCGTCCGGAGGTAGCCCGGGTCGAACCAGGCGTACCCGTTCTCCCCCCTCGGGAGGGTCCCCTGCACGGCGAGGAGGAGGAACCCGGCCTCGTCGGCGACCTCCTCGAAGGGCTTCGCGAACTCCCCCTTCGTCCCCCCCGCGCCGTGGAGGAGGACGAGGAGGGGGGAAGGCTTCGCGCGGTCGTAGCCGGGCGGCTCGTGGACGACGGGGACGCGGGCCTCCTTCTGGGCGCGGTCGGCGTTCCCCCGGATCCGATCGAGGAGCGGGGCGAAGCCCGGCTCGCCGCGGATCGCGTCGAGGTCCTTGTCGGTCCCCGTGAGCTCGCCGTCCGCGAAGCCGCGCTCCGCGGCCTTCGCCAGCCACTCGAGGGCCTTCGCCTTCTCCCCGAGAAGGGAGTGGCCGCACGCGATGTTGTAGGCGGCCTCGGGGTTTTTCGGCTCGATCTCGAGGCAGCGCTCGAAGGCCGCGATCCCCTCGGCGGGCTTCCCCTGCTGGATGAGGCGGACCCCGCGGTCGAACTCCGCCGCGAAGGTCGGGCGGGAGTCGACCTGGGCGCGGGCGGGGGCCCCGAGGAGGAGGGGCGGGAGGAGGAGGAGCGGGAGGAGAAGGGGGAGCGCGCGCGTCCGCATGGGGGAGGGGGAGGGGGCGGGCGATTGTACGCGCGCGCGATCCGGCGGCCGGGCCCGGCTTCACTCTTCAGTACAAAGTACTTGACACTCCAGCGTCCGCCCCTACGCTCGCCCCCATGTTCCCCTCCGAATCCCCCGCGCCGGGCTTCCCCTCTCCCCGTCTCGCCCGGGCCCGCGCCCTCGAGAACCTCCGCTTCGTGCGCGAGACGATGGAGCGGGCCGCCGCCTTCACCGCCGTCCCCGGGTGGGGGACGGCCCTCGTCGGGCTCTCGGCTCTCCCCGCCGCCGCGCTCGCCTCGGCCCAGTCGACCCCCGGGCGGTGGCTCGCCGTCTGGCTCGCGGAGGCGGGGCTCGCCACGGCGATCGGTGTCGGGGCGACCTGGGCGAAGGCGAGGCGGGAAGGGGCCTCCCTCCTCGCCGGGCCGGGGGGACGCTTCCTCCGCGCCCTCTTCCCCCCGATCGGCGCGGGCGCCGTCCTCACCCTCGCCCTCGCCGACCAGCCTCGCCTCCTTCCGGGGACCTGGCTCCTCCTCTACGGGGTGGGCCTGCTCGAGGCCGCTCCCTTCTCCCTGCGGCTCTTCCGCTCGATGGGGCTCGCCTGCCTCGCGGCCGCGGCGGCGGCGTTCCTCGCGCCCGCGGGATGGGGCGACCTCCTCCTCGCCGCGGGCTTCGGCCTCCTCCACCTCCTCTTCGGAATCCGGATCGCGCGGGGGAGTCGTGGGTAGGGGGACGGTCCTCCGCGAGCGCCGCGCCCGTCCGGGAGGTCCCGGCGCTGCCGAAGGGGGCGCGCCCGCCTTCGACCGGCTCGTCCACGAGCCGATCCGGCTCGGGATCCTCTCCGCCCTCTCCGTGAACCCGAGCCTCTCCTTCAAGGACCTGAAGGCGCTCCTGCGGACGAGCGACGGGAACCTGAGCGTCCACGCGCGGCGGCTCGAGGAGGCGGCCCTCATCGCCTGCGCGAAGACCTTCGCCGGGCGGGTCCCGCGCACGGAGTTCCGGCTCACGGCGGCGGGCCGCCGGGCCCTCGAGCGCTACCTCGCGGAGATGGAATCGTGGATCCGGGGGCTCCGCGGACGGTGACGCCCGGTGGGGCGCCGGCGCGGGCCGACCTCCACGTCGCCGTCATCCCCGACGGCAACGGCCGGTGGGCGCGCGCCCGCGGGCGCCCCCGCCTCGAGGGGCACCGCGCGGGCGCCGACGCCGTCCGGCGCGTCGTCGAGGCCGCGCCGCGACTCGGGATCTCGACCCTCACGATCTACGGCTTCTCGTCGGACAACTGGACGCGCCCCCCCGCCGAGGTGGCGGGCCTCCTCGCGATCTTCGAGGAGTACCTCGGCGACGCGCGGGGCCGGTGCGCGGCGGAGGGGATCCGCCTTCGGGTCCTCGGGCGCCGCGACCGCCTCCCCCCCTCGCTCCGGGCGGCGATCGAGGCGACCGAGGCGGCGACCGGCTTCGGGGAACGGATGGGCCTCCGGATCGCCCTCGACTACTCCGCCCGCGACTCGATCCTCCGGGCGGCCCTCCTCTATCCGGGAGCCGGGGAGTTCACGCGGGACTCCTTCGCCCGCCTCCTCGCGGCCGTCGATCACGATCCCGATCCTCCCCCCCCCGTCGACCTCCTCGTCCGGACGGGCGGGGAGAGGCGGCTGAGCGACTTCCTCCTCTGGGAGAACGCCTACGCGGAGCTCCACTTCTCGCCCGTCGCGTGGCCCGACTTCTCCGCGGCGGACCTCGAGGAGGCGGTCCGGGACTTCCACACCCGCGTGCGACGGTTCGGGGGGATCGCGGAGGAGGCGGCGGAGGCGCTCCGGCGCGGTCCCGTCGGGTGGGCTCCCGCGTGAGGTCCCGCCGCTGGCGGGTCCGCACGCTCCTCCTCCTCGGCGCGCTCCTCGCCCTCGCCGCGGTCCGGTTCCTCCTCCTCGACACCCACCCCTCCGCGAAGGTCGCGCGGGTCGAGGACACCCCGCGCGTCTTCGTCGCCCCCGACTTCTCCGCGGTCGTGCCGGAGGCGCGGGAGAAGGTCCGATCGATCCGGGAGGCCCTCGAGATCCCGGGCCTCGCCGTCGCGGTGGGCGTCGAGGGGCGCCTCGTCTGGTCGCAGGCCTTCGGCTTCGCCGACCGCGAGGGCCACGTCCCGGCGAGCCGGACGACCCGGTTCCGCGTCGGGAGCGTGTCGAAGCCCCTCACGGCCGCCGCCGTGGCCCTCCTCCACGAGAAGGGCCTCCTCGATCTCGACGCCCCGATCCAGCGCTACGTCCCCTCCTTCCCGGAGAAGGAGTCCCCGATCACGACCCGGCTCCTCGCCGGCCACCTCGCCGGGATCCGCCACTACCGCGGCGAGGAGTTCCGGATCCGCCGCCGCTACGCGACCGTCCTCGAGGGGCTCGAGATCTTCCGCGACGACCCGCTCCTCCACCCTCCCGGGACGCGATTCGCCTACTCGAGCTACGGCTGGAACCTGATCTCCGCCGCCGTCGAGGGGGCCTCGGGGGAGGAGTTCCTCTCCCACATGGAGCGCCACGTGTTCGGTCCCCTCGGCATGTCGCACACGGAGGCCGACCGGGCGGAGGCGGAGATCCCGGAGCGGACCCGGTTCTACGAGCGCGGGGAGGAGGGGGGGATCGGGGAGGCGTCCCCCGTCGACCTGAGCCACAAGTGGGCGGGGGGCGGGTTCCTCTCGACGCCGGAGGACCTCGTGCGGTTCGGCTCCGCGCACCTCGGGGAGGGCTTCCTGAGGGAGGAGACGCTCGAGCTCCTCTTCACCACGCAGCGCACGGGCGCGGGCGAGGAGACGGGCTACGGGATCGGGTGGAGGGTCGACAGCGACGCGAAGCGGGGCCGGTTCGCCGTCCACACCGGCTCCTCGGTCGGAGGGTCGGCCGTGCTCGTCGTCTTTCGCGACGACCGGGCCGTCTTCGCGATGGCGGCGAACCTCTCCTCCGAGCGCACGGAGCGCTGGCGGGCGAACGACCCGGTCGTGGTCCCGGACCTCTTCGTCGAGGAGATCCGCCGGCGCCGGAGCGGTGAAGCCCGCTAGCGCCCTCGCCGCGCTGCTCGGGCTCGCGCTCCTCGCCGCGTTCCTCGTCTCCGAACGTCGCGACCAGACCGTCGGCGTCGGGGAATGGGTGCGGAGCGGGGGGGTGGGGTTCCGGGTCCGGTCGATCCGCCGTTCGGAGACGTACGGAGCCGGAGCGAGCGCCGGACCGGGGCCCTTCCTCCTCGTCGAGCTGGAGGTGAAGAACCACGTCGTCCCCCTCGACTACCGGTTCGACCCGAGGAACGCGGTCCTCCTCGACGGCGAGGGGCGCGAATTCCCCCCCGCGGAGGAGGTGCGGAAGCGCGTCGACGAGGGTCTCCCGGACCCCTTCGCGAGGGAGTTGGCTCCGGGATCGGAGGTCTCCGGAACGCTGATCTACGCGGCGCTCCCCGACCTCCGCGGGGCGCGGCTGCGCGTCTCGATGGGCCTCAAGCGGTTCGGCCCGCTCTTCTCGAGTCTCCTCGGGGGGGAGCGCTTCGTCGCGCTCGATCGCTGAGCGCGCGCCCCCACTCCCCCGTAGACCCGCCCCGGGAGGTGCCGTTACATTCAATGCGTCCGCCGCCGGCCGGCCTGTGCGTGTCCGCGCCGGTCCCCTGCGGGTGATGGAAGGTGATGCCGTTGGAGAAGGGTTGGAAGAACCTCCGCTGGCTCGGGCCCGGGATCCTCGCCGCGGCCTCCGGAGCCCGCGCCCAGGTCGTCCACGCCGAGAACTTCGAGGCGGGGGGACTGGGCGCCTACACGGAGGTGTCCCTGACGCCCGCCGGCGGGAATTCCCTCTGGCACGGGGACGGGATCTGCGGGGACATCGGCGCGGGGCCCACCTGCCTCGACAACGGCTCCTCGGCGGTCCAGCCGCTCCCCTTCCCCTTCTCCTTCTTCGGAGCGGCGAAGACCGAGTTCCGCGCGAACGTGAACGGCTGGGTGATGCTGAACGGAACCGGGGGCACCTCGGAATCCTTCACGAACACGGGCTTGGCGAGCGCGTCGGGCCCGGGGGACATCGCCTGCCCCTGGTGGGACGACCAGGAGATGACCCTCGTCGGAGCCTCCCGCATCAGCGCCCTCCTCTCCGGGAGCCCCGGCGCGCAGATCCTGACGATCCAGTGGACGGCCAACGCCACCTGGTCCGCCGCCACCACCTGCCCGTTCAACGACGGGTCGAGCCTCTCCTACCAGGTCCGGCTCTTCGAGGGGACCGGGAACATCGAGTTCCGCTACAACCACGCCGGGTTCCTCGCCGGGACGGCGCCGATCTCGGCCTCCGTGGGCGCGGAGGACGAATCCGAGACGGTCGGCGTCGACGCGACGGGACTCGGGACCGGCAACGCGACCTTCCCGACGAGCGGGGGATCGCCGAGCGATCTCCTCCTCGCGCCCTGGCTCGGGAGCTACGCGGTGAGCGCCGTCGCCCCCGCCTGGGTCTCGATCGTCGGGGCGCCGGGGGAGGTCGTCCTCCTCGCCCCCTCGGCTCCCGTCGCCCCCGGCACGCTCCCGATGCCCGGCTCGTTCGGGACGAACGCCGCCTCCTACAACCGGGGAGACCAGGTCCCGCCCGCCTACAACTACGCCACGGGCGGGGCCAACTCCGGGGCGATCGTGTCGCCGAACTTCTCCGTCCCGGCGGGCGCGTTCGACCTCGCCGTGAGCTACGACACGCACCGGGAGATGGAGACGAACGCGACGTTCGACCAGTGCCACGTCGAGGCGCGGGCCGGGGCCTCGCCCGCCTGGACCCAGGTCGTCCTGCAGACGTCGAACTCGACCTGCTCGGAGGGCCCGATGACGGTCACCGCCTCGAGCGCGGCCACGCAGATCCTCGCCGGGTCGGGGGGGGGCAGATCCGTTTCCGGGTCAACACGGTCGACGGGCTCAACAACGCGACCGACGGGTGGTCGGTCGACAACGTTTCCGTCGCGGTCGCCTCCGTGCCGGGGCTCGCCCGGATGACGCCTCCGGCCCCGTGCCCCGGGTCGGGCGGCTGCCTCCCCGTCCTCGGCTGGAGCGGCGGCTCCCCGAGCATCAGCGCGCCCGGCCCCTTCGCCGTGACTCTCTCCCGCGCCGTCGGGGGCGCGCCCGCCCTCGTCGCGATCGGCGTGTCGAGCGGCTTCCCGTTCCCGCTCAACCTCGGCCCCTTCCTCGGCGGCGGCCCCTGCTACCAGATGAACGAGGCCTCCTCGATCCTGTACGGCCTGGTCACGACGGGGAGCGGCCCCTGCCAGGGGACGTTCTCGATCCCGATCTCCTTCTCGGGCGCGTCCCCGGGCGGCCCGATCCTCGGCCAAGCGTTCGTGCTCGATCTCGCCTCGCCGCTCCTCGGATTGCCGGTCGTCGCCTCCGACCAGCTCGCCGTCACGCTCCTCCCGTAGTCGGATCGCGATCCCCTTCTGGTAGAAGGGCCCTCCGAGGACGGATGGACCCGCGACGAACGGAGAAGCGGAGGTGGACAGGCCTCGTCCTCCTCCTCGCGCCCCTCGGGGCGTGCCGCTCGGCCGACGAGGTCGATCTCCTTCCGACCTTCTCGGTCTCGCTCGACGAATGGCTCGCCTCCCGCCCGCTCGGACGGGGGGAGGAGCTGCGCGTCGACGACCTCCGCGCCGGAAGGGACGTGAGCCTCCACGTGGTCCAGACGCGCGTCGGCGTGCGCCCCCACTACCACCGCGACCGGGACGAGACGGTGGTAGGGCTGCGCGGGGAGGCGCGCATGGTGGTCGCCGGGGAGACGATCCGGGTCCGGCCCGGAGTCGTCGTCCACGTCCCTCGCCGGATGGTCCACGAGGCCCGCGTCGAGTCGGGCGCCCCCTGCGCGGTCCTGACGATCTTCACCCCGCCCTTCGACGGGAAGGACCGGATCTTCCTCGAGGATCCGTAGCGCCGGGCTTCAGCCGCCCGCGGGCCGCAGGCGCAGGTCGACCTGCCGCGTCGATCCGGCGACCAGCTCGACCGGAGCGCGGAGCGTCTCGAAACCCGGAAGATGGACCTCGAGCTCGCCCGTCCCCGTGGGAAGCTCGAGGAACCGGAAGGAGCCGTCCTCTCCCGAGGAGAGGAGCCCCGCCTCGCACGGTCCCCGGTCCCCGACCCGGAGGACCAGGCGGACGAGCGCGCCCCCGGCCGGGCGATCTCCCGCGCCCCTCACCGTGCCGCGCAGGTCCGCGCACGCGAAGGAGAGGTCGACCGTCGCGCGGCCGGCCGCCGCGAGGTCGACCGGGCGCGCGGCGAACCGGAATCGCGCGTCGTGGGCCCGCTTCGCGGAGAGGACGGCGACGCGGTAGGACCCGGGAGGGACGGAGGGGAAGTCGTAGAAGCCGTCGAAGCCGGCGGGCGCGACCTCGACCGGACCGAACTCCTCCCCCTTCCCGTCGAGGAGGAGGAGAGCGGCGATGAACCCCAGGAGGGGGCCGCCGTCCGTGCGGCTGAGGCGGCCGGCGACCGCTCCCGGCTTGGCGAGGGTCCGCGACCCCGGCGGGCGCAGGGCCCCGTAGGGCGGGGCCATGCGGAGGAGGAGAGGGGAGCCGCCCGGCCGGATCCCCTCCTGGACGGTGACGGGGCGCAGCGGAGCGAGAGCGACGACTTGGTACGTCTCGTCCGGGAGCCCCTCGATCCGGAAGGCCCCCGACCCGTCGGTCCGGGCGGCCCTCAGGAGTCCCGGGCCCAGGGCGCGGACCTCCGCGTCCGGGAGGGGTCCCGCCTCGCTCGCCTCGACCCGGCCGACGATGGCGAGATTCCCCTCGATCGTTCCCGAGGGGATCTCCGGGGGGACGAATCCGCTCGTCCGCGCGGCGGGGAGGGGCGGACCGGGGACGGCATTCCAGTAGACGAGGAGCGCGGCGACGGGGAGGAGCGCCCCGAGGAGGAGGACGGCGGCCGTCCGCACGGCCGGACTCAACGAGGCGGGGCCGGGAGGAGGCGGATCTCGCCGACGGAGTCCGCGTAGGGGTCGAGGTCCACGGAGACCGCGGTGCGGGACGCCTCGGGAATCTCGACGGTCAGCCGGTACGCCCCGACCGGCGCCTCGCCTCCGTCGAACGCTCCGTCCGGACCCGCCTTGGCGACCCACTGCGTGGCGGAGGGGACAAGGTCCCCCGCCCCGCCCCTCTCGGGGTCGGGCGCGATCGTGACTTGCACCCCCGCGGCCCCCTTCCCGTCGGGGAGGAGGACCCGACCCCGGATCCGTCCCGTTCGCGCGAGGATCTCGACCTCGGCGGGGCGTGCCTCGCTCGCCTCGACCGTCGTCTTCGCGAGGACGAGGCCGGGCCCCCCGATCCGGGACGCCGCGCGGACGATGAGCGTGGTCGGTCCGGGGCGCAGGCCGTCGAGCGTGAACCTCCCCTCGGCGTCCGTCGGGGCCTCCCGGCCGATCGGCATCGGCGCGGCCCCCTCGAGGACGGAGACGGCGAGCCCCGTTCCGGGACCGCCGTTCCGCCGGACGACCCCCCGGACGACGGCTCCCTGCTTCGGCCCGGGCGCGAGCGCGACCTCCGCGGTCCCCCCCTCGGGAACCTCGACCGAGGCGTGGGCGAAGGCCTCCCTCGACACCATCCCCAGGTCGACCGAGGGGAGATCCGCCGTCGTGCGGGTGCGCGGGAGGGCGAGGACGACGTGCCGGCCGGGCGGCGCGCCCTCGATCGAGAAGCGACCCTCGGCGTCGGGGAGGGCCTCGAGCGCGGGGCTTCCCTGCAGGATGGAGACGACCTTGAGGCTCGCGAGGATCGAGGGGGTCCCCGCGACCGTGCCGCGGATCGTCCCGGTCTTCCCGAGGTCGATCGTCGTCTCGCGTGTCGGCTCGCCGGGCCGGATCTCGAAGGGGGCCGTCCGCGAGGGGGCGAACCCCTCGGCGACCGCCTCGAGGAGGTAAGTGCCCGCGGGAGCCCGCAGGAAGGCGAACCGGCCCTGCCGGTCGGCCGTGGTCCGCGAGAGGAGCGTTCCCCTCGAAGGAACCACTCCGCCGCGCGGGTTCGGCTCGGTCTCGCCGGGGCGCGGAGGGAGGAGGAGGGACACTTCGGCCGGGAGGAGCCGGCGCCCGCCGCGCACGACGCCGCGCACCTCCGTCCCCGGGTGGAGCGTGACGTGGATCCCCTCGACCCTCTCGTCCGACACGGCGAAGGGCTCGCTCGCCCCGGGCGCGAGGCCGGGAGCGACGGCGACGACCCGGTACCGCCCCGGGGAGGGAGCCTCGATCGTGAAGGTGCCGTCGTCGAGCGCCAGCGTCCGCGGGGAGCCGGTCCCGGCCTCGCGGACCGGGAGCCTCCAGCCCGGCTCGTCCCGGACCAGGGAGACGAGGGCGTACCCGACCTCGTCGCCGCTCGTCTCCACCACCTCCCCCTGGACGGAAGCTCGCCCGTCCACGGTCACCTCGACCTCCTCGTTCCCCGCCTGGGCGTCGGCCGTCGAGGGGGCGAAGCCCGGGGCGCGGATCGTGAGACGGTAGGGGACATCGTGCGGGACCCCGTCGATCTCGAACTCGCCGAAGTCGTCCGCCTCGACGAGGAAGGAGGGACCCGCCCCCTGCGGCTCGGCCCGCACGACGGCTCCCTCGACCTCCTCTCCCGAGCCGTCCTCGATCGTCCCCGCGATCGACCCTCCGTCGGCGAGCCGCAGGACGATCCCCGAGGACTCGCCCCCCGGGACGATCTGCATCTCCTGGATGGAGCGGGCGAATCCGTACGCCTCGGCCACGAGCGCGACGCGCCCCGGGTGGACATCCTGCAGGGTGAAGGATCCGTCCGGACCCGCCGCGGCCCCCGCCTCGGAGTCGGAGAAGGGGAGGATCTCCTCGAGCTTCCCCTCGACGGGGAGCGGGAGGGCGGCCACCGTCGCCCCGCGGATCGGCCGCTCGTGCACGTCGAGGATCCGTCCGCTCACGCGGCCGCCCGGTCCGATCGACATCTCGCCCAGGTCGGCGGTCTCCCCGGGTCCCGGACGGACGGGTCCCGCCCGGCGCGGGACGAACCGGGGCGCGAGCGCGCGGACCTCGTAGCGGAAGTCGGGAGGCAGGTTCTCGAAGAGGAATTCCCCTCCCTCGGAGGCCCGCGCGACATGCTCGATCGGGGTCTCCCCCTCCCAGCGCGCCGCGATCTCGGTCGGGGCGTTCCCCCTCCACCCCGCCAGCCAGACCCCGACCCCCCCCATCGGCTTGCGCGAGGCGTCGACGACCCTCCCCCGGACCGCCGCGCCGATCGACGCGGGGCAGACGACCGGGCCCGCCGCCGTCGCGGGGGGCCGGGGGGTCGTGGACGGACCGACGGCGGTCGTCCGCGTGGCGGTCGTCCCGGGCGGGAACTCCGGAGGTCTGGACGCCTCCCGCGACTCGGGGGGTGGAATCGGCGGGACCGGACGCGCGATCTCCGGCGGACCGCTCGGCGTCAGGCCGACGTAGATCGCCGCGCCGATCGCGAGGAGGACGAGGGCGACGGGGAGGAGACGTTTCATCGGAGTCGGGCGGTCCGTTCCGCGCCAAACATACGGCCGCGCCCCTACGGGAGAAGGCCGAGCTCCCGCAGCCGGCGAGCGACCTCCTCCACCTCCTCCGGTGCGAGGTCGGTGACCGGGGGACGGACGGGGGCTCGCGGGAATCCCCGCAGGCCGAGGATGGCCTTCGAGAGCGCCGGGAGGTCCTTCCCTTCGCCGAGGGCGCGGACGGCCGCGAGGGTCGACTGCGCCGCCTCGGCCTCGGGCGGAGGCCCGCTCCAGGCCCGCACGGCGAGCTCCGGGAAGGCGTTCGAGAGCCCGGTCACGGCTCCCGCCGCCCCGCGTCTCCGGCCCTCGAGGACGAGCGAGTCGCTCCCCACGAAGAGGTCGAGCCCCGGGAATCCCGAGGCGAAGGCGGCGAGGCTCGCGACGGTTCCCGTGGAGTCCTTCAATCCGGCGACGCGCCCGGTGGGGAGGAGGGCCTCGATGAGCGGGCGGTCGAAGGCGACCCCGGTGAACTTCGGAATGTGGTAGAGGTAGGCGGGGAGGTCGCCGGCGGCGTCGAGCACCCCCCGGAGGAAGTCGACGAGGCCCCGCGCCTGGAGCCCCCTCGGATAGAACGGCGGCGCGAGGAGGAGGCCGTCGTATCGCAGCCTCGTCGCCTCCGCGGCGACCGCGGCCGCCTCGGCCAGGGAGCTCGCCCCCGTCCCCGCGAGGAGGCGCATCCCCCGCCGCTTCTCCGCGGCGAGCCGGAGCGCGCGGACCTTCTCCTCGAGCGTGAGGGAGTGGAACTCCCCGTTCGTGCCGAGGACGACGAGGCCGTCGACCCCGCCCCGCTCGAGGAAGGCGAGGTGGTTCGCGAAGGCCGGCTCGTCGAGGCCGAGGTCGCTCCCGGCGAAGGGGACGATCGTCGGAACGAGGATCCCGCGGAGGCGTGCCATCGGGGAGCGGAGTATCCGCGAGGGGCCGCCCTCGCGGAACCTCCGGCCTGGATGGGACGGGGTCCGCGGGGCATCATGGTCGCCAGCGTCGCGGATCCCCGCCCGGGGGGTCCGCGCGCGGCCTTCCCGGGAAAAGCATGGTCGTGGTTCCCCTCCCGCTCCTCCTCCTCTTCATCGGAGGCAGCCAGGGCGCGTCCATCGCGGCCGATCCGGATCTCCCCCCCCTCTCCGGCGTCGTCCTCCACCCCTTCGAGCCACCGACCCCTCCTCTCGAGGCGGGATCCCCCGGGGCCGGACCGCCGGTCCTCGTCAACACCGGCTCCCCGAATCCCTCCGCCGCGCAGAACGAGCCCTTCCTCGCCGTCGATCCGAACGACTGCTTCCGGATCGTCGCCTCGTTCAACGACTACTCGACGGGGGACGTCCGGTCCGGGTTCTCCCGCTCGCAGGACGGGGGGATCAACTGGACCGGAGGGCTCCTCCTCGAGCCCACCCACATGGCCCAGGGGAACTCGAGCGTCGGGGCCGACCGGGACGGGGGCTTCTACCTCGCCATGCTCTCCTTCAACCGGAACCTGGCGACGGGACAGGTCGAGGCGGGGATCGGCTCCGGGATCTACGTCGGCTTCTCCCCGGACGGCGGCGCCACCTGGGCGGGCCCCTACCTCATCGGGCCGGACACCCCGACCTCGTTCGAGGACAAGCCGCTGCTCGTCGTCGACACGACCGGGGGGCCCTACGACGGGATCGCCCACACCGCCTGGGCCCGGTTCCTCGACACGGACGGCGTGCCGGCGACCTTCGAGCAATCCCGGATCTGGTATCGCCCCGTCCTCGCCGGCGTCCCCGGCCTCCCTCCACCGGTCCAGATCTCCGACCCCTCCGGCCCGAGCGGGGGCGGTCCGTGCCCCGCCGTCGGGCCCGCGGGCCAGGTCTACTGCGCCTGGAAGTCGGGGAACAACTTCTACCTCGACCAGTCGTCCGACGGGGGACTCACCTGGGGCGCCGACCTCCCGATCTTCCCGATCGTGCAGCTCCCGAACCCCCTCTATCCCGGCTTCGCGGCGATCTCCTATCCGACGCTCCTCGCGGACGCGGGGAGCGGTCTCTACTCCGGCCGGCTCTACGTCGTGTGGGCCGACTACGGGGCCGGCGACGCGGACGTCCTCTGCCGGCGGTCGACGAACGGGGGCCTCGCCTGGTCGGCCCCCGTCCGCGTCAACGACGACCCGATCGCGAACGGCAGGGACCAGTTCCTCCCCTGGGCCGTCGTCGGCCCCGACGGGACGCTCCACGTGATGTTCCTCGACCGCCGCGACGATCCGGCGAACCACGACTTCCGGCCCTACTACGCCCGATCCACGGATGGGGGCTACTCCTTCGGGGCGAATCTCCCGCTGACCGCCGCCTCCTCGAGCCCGCTCCCGAACTTCAGCGGGACCTTCCTCGGCGACTACAACGGGATCGCCGCCGCCGGCCACGGGGCGTTCCCCGCCTGGGTCGACACGGGCGGCGGCTCCCAGGACGTCTTCGCCGCGGGCGTCCACGGGGGGTCCGGCTACCTCCACCCCGACGCCGCGGCTCTCTCGACGGCGGCGGGGGGAACCCTGCGGCTCTGCCTCTCGGGCGGACCGGCGAACGCCGGGCGGTTCTACAGCCTCCTGGCGACCGCCTCGGGGACGGTCCCGGGGATCGTCTTCAGCGGCGTGCCGATCCCGATCAACCCCGATCCGATCACCCTGGCCTGCCTCTCGAATCCCGACAGCGCCCTCTTCCTCGACTTCCACGAACCCCTGAACGCGTTCGGGAACGGGAGCGCCTCCTTGAACCTCGCGCCCGGGCTTGCCACCGTTCTCGTGGGCATGCCCCTCTCCCTCGCCTACATCCTCCTCAACCCCCTCGACCTCGTCTCCGAGGTCACCACGATCGATCTCGGGCCGTGAAGCCCCTCGGCGCGTCCCTCCTCGCTCTGCTCCTCGCCGCCTGCGGCAAGCCTCCGGCCCGGGGCGGGGGTCCGGCCGAGGCCGCCCCTCTCACCGCCGCCGGCCGGGTGAGCCTGCCGCAGGGGATCTCCTTCGTCCCCGGCGACGCCTGGAGGGCGAAGTCCCCCCAGTCCAGCACACGCCTCGCCGAGTTCGTGATTCCGCGCTCGGAGGGGGACGGCGCCGACGGGGAACTCGCGCTCTTCCATTTCGGGACGGGGCAGGGGGGGAGCGTCGAGCTGAACCTCGAGCGCTGGTTCGGGCAGTTCCAGCAGCCCGACGGCTCCTCCTCGAAGGAGAAGGCGAACATCGAACGGCGCAAGGTGGGAGACCTCCCCGTCACGGTCGCCGAGGTCTCCGGGCGCCACGTTTCGAGGGCGATGGCCCCCGGCATGCGAAGCTACGACGAGCCTGGCTGGCGCCTTTACGGGGCGATCGTCGAGACGGCGAAGGGGCCGTTCTTCTTCAAGGCGATCGGACCGGAGAAGACGATCCTCGGGGCCCGCCCTGCCCTCGAGGCGCTGGTCGACTCGGTCCGGCTCGGGGGATAGGCGCCCCGTTCGCCCCCCGCCACCGCCCCCCGTCACCGCCCCCTGTTACCGAAGGGGCGCGGGCTCGGCCGACGCGGCCCCGGTGAGGGCCCGAAGGAGGGAGAGGCTCGGCCCCGGCTCGGGGCTGAAACGGACCGCGTGCTCCAGCGCGGAGATCGCCTCCGACCGGCGGGCCGGGTCCTCCGCGAGGATCCTCCCGAGGAGCTCCCACCCGGAGTAGGCGTTGGGCCGCTCGCGGACGATCTCGGCGAGCAACGGCTCCGCCTCGGCGCCCCGGCGCTGGTGGACGAGGAGGCGGGCGAGGCCTAGTTGGGCGTCGGTGTATCGCGGGGAGGCGCGGAGGGTCTCGCGGAGCACGGCCTCGGCCCGTCCGACGTCCCCCTTCGCCGCCGCGGCGTGCGCCTCGAGGACCGCCGCCGCCGCGAAGGCCGGCCGGAGCCGGCGGGCGCGCTCCGCCCACGCGAGGGCCGCGTCGAAGCGCTCCGCGAAGAAGAGGCCCGCCCCGACGTGGAAGGCCGCGCAGGCGCGGTTCGTGGCGTCGGGGAACTCGCGCTCGATGGCGGCGAGGACCTCCTCGTCCGGAGTCCCGGACCGGATCGCGGCGACGGCCCGGTCGACCGCCGCGCGCAGCGGGTAGTAGTCCTTCGGGTCGAGCCCGTCGAAGGAGCCCTCCGGCTGGGAGTGGGCGAGGTAGCCGAGGGCGGCCAGGGCGGAATCCTGCCGGTGATCCTCGAGCGCGGTCCGCGCCCCGCTCGCGAGCCGCCGGGCGATCTCGGTGAGCTGACGATCGAGGCCCGCCGCGGCCTGCGGGTGGCGCTCGACGAGGTTCGTGCTCTCGCCGGGATCCTCCTCCGGCCGGTAGAGCTCGGGGCGGGGGGCCCGCACGAACTTCCACTCCTCGGTCCGCAGGCCGTAGAGGGGCGCTCCTCCGAAGGGGAAGAGGACCTCCGACTCGAGGTAGGCGGGCCGCTCCGGATCGACCCGGCCGGCGCGGAGGGACTGGACGAGGCTCCTTCCGTCGACCTCCCCGAGGGGAGGGAGGCCGAGGAGGTCGAGGAGGGTCGGGGAGACGTCCGCCAGCCGCGCCACCCCCTCCACGCGGACGGCCGGAACCGTCGCGGCGTGGTGGAGCAGGAGCGGGACCCTCATCGTCGACTCGTAGAGGAACAGGCCGTGCGTCGGCTCCCCATGCTCGCCGAGGGATTCGCCGTGGTCGGCGGCGACGCAGACGAGGGTCTCGGCGAGGCGCCCGGACTCCCGGAGGGCCCGGAGGAGCCGGCCGATCCCCTCGTCGGCGCACGCGATCTCCCCCTCGTACGCGCGGCCGGGGAAGCGGGCGTCCCACGGCGGGGGGGGCTCGTAGGGATCGTGGGGGTCGAAGAAGTGGACCCAGAGAAAGAACCGCCTTCCGGAAGGGAGGCCTGCGAGCCACGCCAGGGCCCGGCGCGCCCCTTCCTCGGCGGTCCGGGACTCCGCCCCCTGCGCGCGGACCGAGGGGGCGTCGTACGAATCGAACCCCCTCGAGAGGCCGGCCGTCGAGTCGAGAACGGAGCTTCCGATCACGGCCCCGGTGACGAAGCCCGCTCCGGAGAGCCGCTGCGTCAGGGTCCTCACGTCCTCGGGGAGGATCCGTCCGTTCATCCGGACGCCGTGGCGAGGGGGCTCGAGGCCGGAGAGGAGCGTCGAGTGGGAGGGGAGGGTGCAGGGGACGGGCGCGTAGGCCCTCTCGAACAGCGCCCCTTCCCGGGCGAGCGCGTCGAAGGTCGGGGAGACGTCCGGGGACCCCCCGTACGCGCCGAGCCGGTCCGCGCGCGTCGTGTCGAGGGTGACGAGGAGGAGATGGCGGGGCTTCTCCGTCCTCGCGCAGGCAGCGAGGAGGAGGGCGAGGGCGAGGAGGACTCTGGGGAACGCGGAGCGCCCGAGCCCTGCCCCCGCTTCCCGGGGTCCCCCGCCGGAGTCCGGCCACATGAGGCGCTCCACGGGCGGAGCCCCATCCTACGGGGCCTCTCCCCCTTCCTCGAACGATTCCGGCGCGCCCGGACCTGCGGGAGCGCCGTCCCGTGGCGGGCTCACGGCCCCAGGACGGGTTCACCTCCGGTGGCGCTCGGGGATTCCGGGCCGTCGCACCGGAGGTCCTCCACCATCGCGAGGAGGTGGCGGCCAGGACAGATCGTGGATCCCAGGCCGTGGGCCACGCGGATGCCGCGGTGGGAGTGGACCTCCGCGGGAGGGATCCCGTAGAGGGACTCGAGGCAGGACACGAGATCGCGCAGCGTCCGGCGCTGCTCCGCCGTGGGTCCCTCGACGTCGAAGTCGCCGAGGAGGCAGATGCCGATGTTCCCCCGGTTCGACGCGTCGTTGCCGGCGTGCGCCCCCTGGAGGGCGAGGGGGCGTCCCTCCCAGAGCCGCCCGGCGCGATCGATGACGAAGTGGTAGGCGATGTCGGCCCAGCCGGCCCGATCCTGGTGGTCGTGCTGGATCCCCCGGATCTCGCGGGCCACGTCCGCGACGGCGTAGCGGGAGGACCGGCTCCCCGAGTGATGGACGGTGATGCGGCGCGGAGTTCCCATCGGCCGCGCCGAGGGACGGACGGGGGAGGCGTTCCAGGCCCCTCGCGGGATCGCCACCGGCCCCGACGTCGCCTCCCGGGCGGGCGCAGGCGGCTCCCCTCCCTCCTCCGTCCGCAGGACGCTCGTCTCCCAGGCGAGGAGGGCGAACAACATGGCGAGGAGGGGGGGAAGGGCACGCGTGTCCGAACCTCCTGAGTGCAACGTTCGGGTCGATCCGCAACCCGGAAGCGGCCTCGGGCTCCTGGGCGGTCCGGTCCGGGTCTTCTTTCAGGCGAGGGGTGTAGTGTAGTGTAACAGATATATCTTTACAGTAGCCCTCGCCCTTCATAGAGTGCCGGCATGTTCACTCCGGCACCCCCCATCCCCCTCGGCGAGGACCAGC
>JAKEFM010000310.1 GCA_022616055.1 Planctomycetota bacterium | reverse complement strand
GGGGGGAGGTCCGCCGCGTGGAGGCCGGTCGACGGCTCGTCGAAGAGGAAGAGGTTCCCCCGCCGCGTCCACCCCCGGCCCGGCTCCGCGATCGCCGCGGCCAGCTTGAGCCTCTGCGACTCCCCTCCGGAGAGGGCGACGATGCTCTGCCCGAGCCGCAGGTACCCCATCCCGACTTCCACGGCGGAACGGAGCCTCGCCCGCAGCAGCGGGGCGTCGGCGAAGAACTCCATCGCCCCCTCGAGCGTGAGGTCGAGGATCTCCCGGACGTTCTTCCCGCGGAACCGGACGCGCAGCACCTCGGGCCGGAACCGATCCCCGCCGCACTCGGCGCACGGCACGAAGACGTCGGCGAGGAACTGCATCTCGATCTTCTCGAACCCCGCTCCCTCGCACGCCTCGCAGCGCCCGCCCGGGGCGTTGAAGGAGAGGGAGGCCGCGTCGAGGTCCGCCTCGCGCGCCTCGGGGGTCTCGGCGAGGACCTTCCGGATCCGGTCCCAGACCCCGAGGTAGGTCCCGACCGTCGAGCGCGGCGAGCGGCCGATCGGCGCGGTGTCGACGAAGACGACGTCGCGGACGAGTTCGCCCCCCTCCATGCCGTCGCACGGGCCCGGCTCCTCGACCGGGAGGCCCCGCTGGCGGCGCAGCCCGCGGTGGAGGACCTCCTCCACGAGGGAGGACTTCCCCGAGCCCGAGACCCCGGTCACGCAGGTGAGCGCGCCGAGCGGGAACCGGACGTCGATCCCCTTCAGGTTGTGGGCGCGCGCGCCCCGGACGAGGATCGCCGCCCCGTCGGTCCGCCTCCGCTTCCCGGGCATCGGGATCCGGAGCGCGCCCGAGAGGTAGCGCCCCGTGGAGGAGCCCTTCGCCGACGCCGCGCCGTCGACCGGGCCCTCGTAGAGCACGTTTCCCCCCGACTCGCCCGCTCCCGGGCCGAGGTCGATCAGGTGGTCGGCCGCGCGGACGAGGGCGGGGTCGTGCTCGACGACGACCGCCGTGTTCCCGCGCTGGACGAGCCTCCGGAGGATCCCCAGCAGCCGGTCGTTGTCCCTCGGGTGGAGCCCGATGGAGGGCTCGTCGAGGACGAAGAGGGTGTTCGTCAGGGCGGACCCGACCGCGGTCGTCAGGTTCACGCGCTGCATCTCCCCCCCCGAGAGCGTCCGGCTCTGGCGGTCGAGGGTCAGGTACTCGAGCCCGACCTCGCAGAGGTAGCGCAGCCGCGCGCGGGCCTCCTCCAGCACCGGGGCGCACGCCTCGGCGAGGGAGGGGGAGAGGTCGAGCCCGTCGAAGAACGCCCGCAGCTCCCCGACCGGCATCGCGTAGAGCTCGGCGATCGTCTTCCCGCCGAGCCGGGTCCGGAGCGATTCCGGCCGGAACCGGGTCCCGCCGCAGTCGAGGCAGGGGACGTAGGCCCGGTAGCGCGAGAGGAGGACGCGGACGTGCAGCCGGTAGATCTTCGTCTCGAGCCACCGGAACCAGCCCGAGATCCCCCACCACTTCCCGCCGTGCCAGCCGCCCGGCTCCCCCTCCCAGAGCCACTCCTTCTGCGCCTCCTTCAACCGGGCGTACGGGACGTCGAGCGGCACGCCCCGTTTCTTGCAGAACTTCTGCAGCTCGCGCCTCTCCCACGACGTCTTCTCGGTCGTCCAGGGCTTGATCGCCCCCTCCAGGATCGTCTTCCGCGGGTCGGGGACGACGAGGTTGCGGTCGATCTCGATCACGCGCCCGAAGCCGCGGCACTTCGGGCAGGCCCCGATCGGCGAGTTGAAGGTGAAGAGCGCGGGCGTCGCCTCGGCCACCTCGATGCGGCACTCGGGGCAGCGCAGGCGCGCGTCGAACCGGAGGGCTCCCTTCTCCCCTTCCCGGGCGACGGCCACCCGGCCTCCGCCGTGGGCGAAGGCCTGCTCGAGCGCGTCGACGATCCGCGACCGCCGCGAAGGGTCGAGCGAGATCCGGTCGACGACGACGAGGAAGCGCCCGTCCGCGGGCGGCGCCATCTCGCGCAGGCGACGGACCGCGCCCGCGGCGAAGGCGCGGACGAAGCCCTTGCGCCCGAGCTCCTCGCGGATCGCCGGGAAGTCCTCCGCCGGAGCCTGCGGGCCGTCGAAGGCGAGGAGGACCGCCTCCCCCGCGTGTTTCCCGAGGAGCTCGTCCGCGACGTCCTCGGGCGTCCGGCGCTTGAGCGGCTTCCCGCACGTCTCGCAGTGGCGCACCCCCGCGCGGGCGAAGAGCACCTTCGCGTAGTCGTGGATCTCGGTGACGGTCCCGACCGTCGAGCGGGAGGAGCGCACGGAGTTCCCCTGCTCGATCGCCACGGCGGGCGGGATCCCCTCGACCGAGTCGATCGCGGGGCGGTGGATCCTCTCGAGGAACTGGCGCGCGTAGGCGCTGAAGGACTCGACGTAGCGCCGCTGCCCCTCGGCGAAGAGGGTGTCGAAGGCGAGGGAGGACTTCCCCGAGCCCGAGACTCCGGTGACGACGACGTACTTCCCCCGCGGGATCTCGAGGTCGAATCCCTTGAGGTTGTGCTGGCGGCAGCCGCGAAGGACGATCCGGCCGTTCAAGGAGGGCATGCTCATTCAGGCTCGGGCGGGACCTCCCGCGGAGGCCCTGCGGTCCTTGCTACCGCGCGGCAGCGGCGTTTCCCAGGGGGTCGCGCCGTCAGGAAAGATCCGCGCGACCGGCCTCCCTGGCGAGAGTGCGGAAGCGGCCAGCGACGCGCAGCCGCGTCGCCCACCGGCGCACGTAGGGGATGCCCATCGAACCTCCGAAGGCGAGCAGGTCGAGAGCGTCCGCCTCGTCCTTCCTCCGCCCCGCGATCCTCTTGAAGAGGAGGAGATCCTCGATCGTGACGAGGGGGAACCGCCTCCGGTGCATCGACGCGGGGATCCGGCGGGAGAACGCCGAGCGCTGGAATGTGGTCGTCAGGAGGAAGAGTTCGACCGGAACCGGCCGCTGCCCCACCGGCAAGACGAAAGCGGCCTTCTTCATCCCCGCGAGCGTATCGGTCCACCCGCGCAGGTAGGGCTCCTCGACGATCGCACCTCGGTCCGCCGCGACCGTGAGGTCGACATCGAAGGTCGCCCGAGGGATCCCGTGGATCTGGAAGGCGATCCCCCCCATGACGAAGAATGGGATGCGGTCCGCCTGGAGCCACTCGATCGTCGTCCGGAAGACCCGGACGACGGGATCGGGAGCCTCCCGGCTCATCGGCGACGTTTCGGGCGACCTTTCGGCTCCCAGTACCTAGCCGGAGCCCCACGCGCCCGGTGTCCCTCCTCCCGTTCGTGGCGGTCGAGCAGGTAACGGCGGATGCGCTCCCGCCGTTCCGTCGGGAGGGAGAGGAAGGCCCGGTAGTTGTGATTCATGAGGGAGACCCACTCGAGGAGCTTCTCCTCGGGCGTCATCCTCCTCCACCGTTCGATCTGGGCCGGGTGGCGCATCGGGCCGTCAGACTGTCGACGCCGGGAGGGGGTCGTCCTCGGCGACCCGAGACGGGGCGGAGCCGATGGCCCGCCCTGAAGGATTCCCTTCCGGTCGGGGCGGACTCCGGTGACCGTCCCGACCGTCGAGCGCGAGGATCGGACGGAGTTCCCCCGCTCGGTCGCCACGGCGGGCGGGGACCCCTCGACGTCACGACGGCCGCGCACGGAGTAGACTCGAACCTCCGCTCCGCGGCGCCCGAGGGCTCTTCATGAAGTGCCCGACCTGTTCAAGAGCCTTCGTCCGGCTCCCGTTCCTGGGCCGCGAGCTCGACGCCTGCCCTCGGGGGGAGTGGGTCTGGATCGCTCGAGGTCGTCTCGCCCCCTTCTCCAAGGCGATCCAGAGGCGTCCTTCCCGGCGGGACCTCGCCTCCCTCGAGAAGGAGTGCGCCGCCCGGGAGAAGGCGGTGGCCCGCGCGCTGAAGCGGGGGACCGCCCCCCATCAGAGGTGCCCCGAGTGCGAGGAGAGGATGGCCCACCAGCCCCTCTCGCGCGTGGGCGGGATCCTCGCCCACTGCTGCATCAACCACGGATTCCTCGTCGCTCGGAAAGGGTTCGAGACGTTCGTCGACTTCCTCGCCCGGGGAGGGGAAACCCTGGCGCGCCAGAGATTGACGAAGCGGGTCGCGCAGATCGCGCGGGAGGCGAAGGCCGCCCAGGAGAGGGAGGCCGCCGGGGACTTGTTCTCCCTGCTGATGTCCCGGTAGTCGTCCTCCTCCGAGTCGGCGAGGCTACTTCCCTCGGAAGACGCCGCGGCGGCGCTCGAGGAACGACCGCAAGCCCTCCTGCAGGTCCTCGCTCCTCAGGAGCGGCTGCAAGTCGGGGAGGAGGCGGCGGGCGGCCTCTCCCTCGGCGTTCGGCAAGGCGGCCCGCGAGGATGCCAGCGTCGCGAAGACTCCAAGCGGCGCCTGCTCCGCGATGACCCCCGCAAGCGCCGATGCGCGCTCGAGCACATGCTCCGCGGGGACCACTTCCTGGACCAGACCGATGCGCAGCGCCTCGGCGGCGCCGAACTCCTCTCCGGTGAGCACCCAGCGCATCGCGTTGCCCCAACCCACCTCGCGCGGGAAGCGAACCGTCGCGCCTCCCGCGGGGTAGATGCCGCGCCGGATCTCGAGCTGCGCGAACCGGGCCGACTCGGCGGCGACGCGCACGTCGGTGGCGAGGAGCAGCTCGATCCCGACCGTGTAGCACACCCCCTGCACCGCCGCGACCACCGGCTTGCGGGGGCGCGCGCCGGAGAGTCCGAGGGGATCGAGATCCCCCTCGGGAATGCCGATCCTCCCGCTCTCGAATACCGGCACCCACTGCGGCAGCTCGAGGCCGCCCGTGAAGTGCTCGCCGAGCGCATGCAGCACGCCCACGCGCAGCTCCACGTCGCGGTCGAGCTGGCCGTAGGCGAGGCACAGCTCGTTCCACAGCGGCAGATCGAAAGCGTTGACCTTGGACGGGCGATCCAGGCCGATGAGCAGGACATGCCCGCGCCGCTCCAGGGAAACCTTGCCGGCGGTCATCTCGTCCCTCCTGCGGGCGTCCCCTCCTCGACCGAAGCGTGGACACGGGCGGCGAAGGAGGAGGCGGCCGTTCGGCGTCTCGGGAGTCGTCGGGGTCGAACCCGGATCGGGGGGAATCCGGGAACGAGTTCCCCGTTCCGCGGATCGTGGCGCCCGGCGCGGCCTGGCCGAGCGCGGGCGATGACCAGAGGAAAGGGCGAGCCCAGTTACCCCGAGCCCGGCCCCCGGTACTTACGTGCATCCCCCTCGGCGACGGAGCCGTCATGAGCCAGGCATCCCGACCCGTTCCGAGTCTCGCGACCCTCGCCGCCGTCCTCTCTCTCTGTGCGGCGGCCTCGGCGCAACTTCCCCCTCTCGTCCAATCCCTCCCCCAGCCGCCCGCACAGACCCTGCGGGCCCTCGGCTGGGCGATCTCGAGCGGCGACGTCGACGGCGACGGATTCGAGGACCTGGTGCTCGGCACCCCCTACGCCACCGTCGCCGGGGTGTATCCCGCCGGCGAGGCCTACGTCCTTCCGGGTCCGGGCCTGACCGTGGCCATCCCCCTGACGCCGCCGACTCCCCAGGCCTACTCCCGGTTCGCCGAGTCGGTCGCGACCGGCGACGTGAACGGCGACGGCTTCGACGACGTCGTCGTCGGCGCCGGCGACGCCAGCCCGGGAGGGATCTTCCAGGCGGGCGCGGTCTTCCTCTTCCCCGGACCGACCGCCACCGCCCCCCTCGTCCTCACGGATCCGACCCCGCTGGCGGACTCCCACTTCGGCCAAGCCGTCGCGACGGGCGACGTGGACGGAGACGGATTCGACGAGGTCGTCGTCGGGGCGCCCCTGGCGAACTGGACTCCCTTCGGCGACGGCGAGGTCTGGGTGTTCGCCGGGCCCGGGCTCGCGCCGGCGATCTCCCTGGCCGCCCCGCAGGCGAATGCCACCTTCGGCGTCGCCGTCTCGACCGGCGACGTGAACGGGGACGGCCTCGACGACGTCGTCGTCGGGGCGAACACCGCCAGCCCCGGCGGCGTCGGGTATGCCGGAAGCGCCCACGTCTTCCTCGGGCCCACGCTGGCGCCGGTCCTCACCCTCTTCGATCCCACTCCCGAGGTCTCCGGGTACTTCGGTTTCCCGCTCGCCACCGGGGACGTGAACGGGGACGGCTTCGACGACATCGTCGTCGCCTCGGTGAACGCCGACGCCGGAGGGATCGCGGATTCCGGGGAAGCCCTCGTCTTCCTCGGACCCGGCCTCTCCACCGCGTTGACGGTGGCCGATCCGACCCCGGAGGTCGGGACCGGATTCGGCCGTTCGCTCGCGGCGGGAGACTTCGACGGCGACGGGTTCGACGACCTCGCCGTCGGAGTGCCCGGCGCGACCTCGGGAGGCCTGATCGGCGTCGGAGAGGCCTTCCTCTTCCCCGGGCCCGGTCTCGTGTCGGCCGTTCCCCTCGCCGACCCGACTCCGGAGGTGACCGGGAACTTCGGCTGGGGGCTCTGCGCCGCCGACGTCACGGGCGATGGCGCCGCGGAGGTCTTCGTCGGAGCGCCGAATGCCGACCCGGGCGGCGTGATCACCGCCGGGGAGGTCGTCGGCTTCGTCCCGCGGTTCGACCTCGGACTGGATTCGCTCTCGGTGTCCGCGTCGGCCGGCGGGACGGTCACCGTCTCGCTCGACGCGGGGAACGCCAACGCCGGTCGCTTCTTCGTCCTCGCGGGATCGGGGACCGGCACGAGCCCCTGCTTCCCGATCGGCTCGGTCTGCCTGCCGATCGCCGCGGACCCGGTGACGCTCCTCTTCCTCGAGCCGTCCGTCGTTCTCCAGTTCCTGGGGAGCCTCGACGCGACGGGTCGAGCGACTCGCTCCTACCCCGTCGGGCCGGGGGTCTTCCCCGCCTCGACAATCGGGATGCGGATCTTCCTCGCCTACGCGCTCGCGCTCCCGTTCGACTACGCCTCGAGGCCGGTCGTCCTGGTCGTCGGGCCGTAGGCGGGCGCCGGCGGGTCTCAGCCCTTCCGAAGGACCCGAGGGCCCCCCGGGCCGACCCCGACGGGTCCCCATCACCCCGAAGGGCGCCGACGGCCGATAATCCCGGCCGCGGTTAGGAGTGCGGAATGCTGGCGTTCCGCCGGGGGCCGCCGATGGGAATCGCACGAGAGCCGGTCTTGGGGAGCCACGGACTCCGGTGAGCCGCCTCGCCCGGTCGCGAGGCGCGAGCCGTCGGGACTTCCTGAGGCTCGGGGCGGCGGGGGCCGCCTGGGTCCTCGGCGTCCCCCTGCTTCCGGGCTGCGGCGGGGGCGGGGGCGGAGGCGGGCGCGAGAACGGCGGAAACCCTCCGCGGCCCCAGAGCAACATCCCGAATCTCGGACCCCTCCAGCCGCCGGACGCCAACGGCGTGATGCTCCCGGCCGGCTTCACCTCCCGGGTCGTGGCGGTCTCGGGGTTCGAGCCGACCGGCACGAGCGGCTACCCCTGGCATCCGGCGCCGGACGGAGGGGCGACGTTCGCCGCCGCGGGGGACGGTTGGATCTATGTCTCCAACAGCGAGACCGGTTCATCGAACGGCGGCGTCGGCGCGATCCGCTTCGACGACCTCGGCAACATCCTCGACGCCTACCCGATCCTCGCGGGGACGAACCGAAACTGCGCCGGAGGCAAGACGCCGTGGGGCACGTGGCTCTCCTGCGAGGAGAGCGGCGACGGGGGCCGGGTCCACGAGTGCGACCCGCTCGGGGTCAACTCGGCGGTGGCGCGGCCGGCGCTCGGCCGCTTCAACCACGAGGCGGTGGCGGTCGACCCGATCGACGGCCGTCTCTACCTCTCGGAGGATCGAGGGGACGGTCGCCTGTACCGATTCACGCCGGCCAACGGACTCCCCGACCTCACCGCGGGCCTCCTCGAGGTCGCGGAGGTCCTCGGGGGCGGACCGGAGGGTCCCGTGGTGTGGCATCCGGTCCCCGACCCGACGGGGGCCTCGACCCCGACGCGCTACCAGGTGGCGGCGAGCACGCCCTTCGACGGCGGCGAGGGGATCAACTACCACGGCGGTCGGATCCACCTCGCCACGAAGGGGGACGACCGCATCTGGAGCTTCGACGTCGCGGGCCAGTCGATCTCGATCCTCTACGACGACGACACGAGCGCCACGCCGATCCTGACGGGCGTCGACAACCTGGAGGTGTCGGCCTACGGCGACGTGATCGTGGCCGAGGACGGCGGGGACATGCAGGTCGTCGCGATCACGGCGGCGGGAGCGGTCGTCCCGATCTGCCAGCTGGTCGGGCACGACGCCTCGGAGATCACCGGTCCGGCCCTCTCGCCCGACTCCTCGCGACTGTATTTCAGCTCGCAGGACGGGACGACGGGGAACCCGAGCGACGGGATGACCTTCGAGATCGCCGGGCCGTTCGTCGCCTGAACGCGCGCGGTCCGCGGCCGACGACGGGCCGGGGTCGCGTGAGAATCGGGAGGCTCCCCCGGCGCCAGGGTCGACAGCGAAGAGTTCCGATCGACCCGCTCGACACCTTCGAGGAGTCCTCCCATGCGCACGTTCCCCATCCTGCTCGTTCCGTTCCTCTCCATCCTCGGCTCCGCGGCGGGGGCGCAGGAGTGCGCGCCCCTCCTCCCGTCGGGCCAGCCCGGCCTGCCGTTCTTCCCGACCTGCGTCGGGACCGTTCCGCCGCCCGTCGTCTGGGCGGCCGGGAACGCGGGCTTCGGTCTGGCCGCGGCCCCGCTCCCGCCCCCCGTGCCGCCCGGTGTTCCCACGTTCCTCGTCCTCTCGGCCCCCATCGCGCCCTTCCCCGTCCCCTGCCCCCCGCTCCACCCGGCGTTCGGCTGCCCGGGTCTCGTCGTGACTCCGGTCCTGCTCGTCGTGCCGTCCGGTCTCTCCTCCCCCGTCGGAGGACCGGCGGTCGCGTTCCCGATCCCGCCGACGGGAGCCGCGCTCGGCCTGGTGCTCGCGGTCCAGACGATCGCGCTCATCCCGGCGGGTGCGCTCCCGCCGGGCGGCGCGGCGCTGACCCACGCGACCGGAATCACGATCTGATACCAGACTCCTACCGGAACCGGGGGACGGGGCGATCTCCCCGTCCCCCGGGACCGCGGGGGGGACGGAGGGACCCGGAATCCTCGGCGAGACCCTCCAGGCGCTCGACCCGCCGACCTGCGACGGCCGGAAGGCGGGATCCCCGCACACTCCTGCAAGGAGCACGGCTTCCTCGTGACCCGGAAGGGATTCGAACAGTTCGTCCACTTCCTCGCCCGGGGAGGGGAGACCCTCGCGCGAGAGCGGCTCGGGCCGAAGCTGGCGAAGCTCCGCGCGGAGGCGGCCCGGGCGGCGGCCGCGAGCCCGTTCCCGTTCTCCCTCCTGTTCGACTGAACGCCCCTCGGGTCGCCCGCGCCCAGGAATCGCGCGAGCGGGCCGCCCCCGTTCAGGGGTTGCCCTCGTAGCGGTGGACCTCCGCGACGCCCCCCGAGCCCGGCTGCGGGATGCCGAGGATCACGTCGGCCCGGCCGTCCCCGTCGGCGTCCCCCGCCCCCGCGACGCAGGAGAGGCCGCTGAGCGCGCCCGGCACGATCGTGCAGAGCGCCGAGCCGTCGGCGCCGGAGAAGAGTCGGGCGTATCCCCCGGCGTGGGCGCCGACGAAGAGGTCCGGGACGAGGTCGCCGTTCACGTCGCCCGGTCCCGCAACCGACCATCCGAACTGGGCGTTCGTCGAGTCCCCGTCGAACACGCGGAGCGTCGAGCCGTCGAGGCCCGAGAAGAGGATCGCCCGCCCGTTGTCCACCATCCCCTCGCCGCTCCGGCTCCACGCCCCCGCGAGGAGGTCGGGGACGCCGTCGCCGTTCACGTCGCCGGGGCCCGCCACCGCGCAGCCGAGCCCGTCGTCCAGTCCGCCGACGAACGTGAGGAGGGGCTTGCCCCGCTTCCCCGAGAAGAGGGTCACCTGCCCCGAGTAGAAGAGCGCGTCGCGCGCTCCGACGGCGACGTCCGAGGAGCCGTCGCCATCGACGTCCCCCACCCTCGCGACGGACCAGCCGAAGAGCCGCGAGCCCTTCTTCCCCTTGAGCGTCCGCAGGGGTTTGCCGTTGAGACCCGAGTGGATCCTCGCGAACCCCTTCCCCCCGACGCCGGAGAACGGGGCCCCGACGAGGAAGTCGCCCCGGCCGTCCCCGTTGACGTCGCCGGCCCCGGCCACCGACCAGCCGAAGTCGGAGCGCTTCCTCCCCACGAAGTTGAAGAGGAGGGCGCCGCTCGCCCCGGAGTGGACGGAGGCGCGCCCCTTCGAGAACGCGTACGCCGCCCCCGCGATCAGGTCGGGCACCGAGTCGCCGTCGACGTCGCCGACCGGCGCGACCGACCGGCCGAACCCCTCGCCGAAGGAGAGGCCCGGGATCGAGAGGAGGAGGGAGCCGTCCGCTCCCGAGAAAGCGATGACCTCCCCGGCTTCCGGGATCCCGCCCGGGGAAGCGTAGGGCGCCCCGACGAGGAAGTCGGAGAGGCCGTCGCCGTCGAGGTCGCCCGCCCCGGAGACGGAGGTCCCGAACCAGGCGTAGTCGTCGGGGCTCTCGATCTCCCGGATCTCGTCGCACTGCGCCCGGGCCGCGGCGAGGGGAGAGAGCGAGAGAACCAGGAACGCCGCCGACCGGAGAGGGGGAAGGCCGTGGAACGTGCCAGGGGTCTTCATGGGGACGATGCTCCGGAGCGGCAAGTTGCAACTCTCATTCCCTGCTCGAAACCCAGGATCCGAGGAGGGAGGCGGAGAGAGTCCAACGGGATCCCGCTGCAGCGGGGCCGTGCCTGCTGGACTTCGGGGCCTGGACCGCCCCGTGGCCGCGCGATCCCGAGCGGCGGACCCGGAGAATCTCCGCCGGAGGCGTCCGATTCTCGACGCCCCTCGTCAGGGAACGAGGAGCAGGGATCCGGTCGTCCGCCGCGCCTCGAGCGCGCGGTGCGCCTGCGCTGCTTCACGGAGGGGCCAGGTCGCCCCGACCACGATCCGCACGGCGCCTTCCCGGACCACGTCGAAGAGGGCCCCGGCGCTCGCGAGGAGGTCCTCGCGGCTCGCGGTGTAGTCCTGGAGCCTCGGGCGCGTGAGGAAGAGCGAGCCGCGCCGGGAGAGCTCGAGGGGATCGAGGGGAGGGACGGGCCCCGAGGCGTTCCCGAAGGAGACGAGGGTCCCGCGCCGGGAGAGGCAGGCGAGCGAGCCCTCGAACGTCGACTTCCCGACCGAGTCGAAGACGACCGGGACTCCCTTCCCCGCGGTCAGATCCTTCGCCCGGGCGACGAAGTCCTCGCGGCCGTAGACCACCGGGTGCTCGCATCCGTGGGCGCGGGCGAGCGCGGCCTTCTCGTCGGTCCCCACGGTCCCGATCACGATCGCGCCGAGGCGCCGGAGCCACTGGCAGGCGATGAGCCCGACCCCGCCGGCCGCCGCATGGAGGAGGACGGTCATCCCCCGCTCGACCCGGAAGGCGCGGCGGACGAGATACTCGACGGTCATCCCCTTCAGCATCGCGGCGGCCGCCGTCCGATCGTCGATCCCCTCCGGGAGGGGGACCAGCCGCTCCGCGGGGTGAATGCGGACCTCGGCGTACCCGCCTGGCGTGCCCCCGGCGTAGGCGACGCGGGTCCCGGGCGAGAGACCGGACACGCCCGGGCCCACCGCCTCGACCACCCCGGCCGCCTCCATGCCGATGCCGTGCGGGAGGCGCGGCAGCGGATAGAGGCCGGTGCGGTGGTAGACGTCGATGAAGTTGACGCCGACCGTCGTCTGTCGGACGCGCGCCTCCCCCTTCCCGGGCTCCCCGACCTCGACCTCCTCGAACCGGAGGACCTCCGGGCCCCCCGTCTCGTGGATCCGGATCGCCCGGGCCGTTCCGCGGCCTGCGCCCGGGAAACTCACCCGATCGTCACCGTCAGGTAGTTGGAGGAGGCGAGCGGGAACGGCGTCGGCAGGGCGAGGTCGATCTGGAAGCCCTGCACGTGGGCGACCCCTCCCGCCTGGGCGTCGAGGAAGGAGAACAGCGGGGTGAGGGGGAGCTGGGCGCGCGAACCGGTGGCGAGCAGGGGGAGGGCGAACAGCGAGGCGAGGAGGGGGCGCATGGTTCCTTCCGGGTGAGGGGGCGAGCGATCGAGCGACTCGCCTCCGACCGTAATCGGGGCCCGCGAGCCCGTAAAGGGCGGGGACCCGTGCCCCCCCCCGATCGATCGACGAAGGGGAATCCTAGGGGAGCGCGGTGGAGAGCGCCGCGCGACCGGCGTTCCTCTCGCGCCCGGCCCCGTCGAGCTCGCCTCCCCCCTCCTCCGACTTCGGCCCCAGGGCGCGCAGGATCCGTTCCGCGTCCCGCTCCCGCTCGACGCGTCGCCGGAAGTCGGACTCTCCCCTCGCGGCCGCGGTCGCGGCGTTGATCAGCCCCCAGGCCGTGCGGTCCCCCGCGGCCTCGAACGCCGCGAGGACCTCCGCGACCTCGCTCGCGGCTCGCGCGCGGACGAGGAGCGCGGCGGGACTGGGAACGGGGGTCCGCGCGGCGCGACGGAGCCTCCCGACGGTCCCCTCGAGGGCCGGCTTCCGGAAGCAAGCCTCGACCGCCTCCGCGACGTCCCCCGCTCCCGCGAGCGCGTCTCCCTGCTCGCCCTGGAAGACGACGGCGCCGTTCGCGCAGACCTTGCGGTAGATCCGCGGCAGGACGCGGAGCCCGCCGCCGTCTCGGATCGCGACGAAGCCCGCGCTCACCGAGTCGCCCGTTCGGACCGCGTCTGCGACGCCGCCGTCGCAGGCCGAGATCGCGACGAACCCGCCGCCGTCCCGCTCCCACTCGCAGCGCAGCAGCGCGAGGCGCGGACTACGGCGGTGCCGCGCCTCGAGGGCCTCGGCGGTCCGCTCGACCCACGCGCGGTCGGGGGACTCCGCGGGGAGGGCCTCGAGCAGGTCCGGCCACTCGGATCCAGGGACCGCGCGGCCCTTCCGCAGGGCGGAGACGACGGAACGGACGAACTCCTCCCAGGTCTCCCTTCCTCGACGTGGACGTATCCCCCCGGAGCGGCCCCGGGGGATCGGGAGGTCGAGCAGGTACTGGAGATCCAGCGCGAGGCTGGGGAACGGGATCGAGCCGAGGCGATACAACACGGGGAACCTCCCGCGCCCACGACCGAGGCCGGGGGGCTCTCTTGTGGACGCGACCGTCTCCCATAGCCCCGGTCGCCGCCATTGCCAGTCCTCCCCGGTCCCGACCGCGGACTCGCCGGGACCGGAACCCCCGGCCCCGGGCCGGGTTTCGTCCAGGGGATCGGGCACAATGGACCCCGCCGACCGGGGAGGCGCGGCCGCGAGGAATCCTTCGATGAACCGAACGGCGATCCGCCAGGTGCGCCGAGCGATCCTGCTCGCCGCCTCACCCTTCTTCCTCTCCGGCGCGGGCGTCGCGCAGACCTGCCCGGTCCCCGTCACCCTCGGGACCGCCACCGTCCTCCCGGGCCCTTGCCCCTCGGGGCCGGGCCCGCTCCCGAACACGACCTGCTATCTCGTCCAGGTCGCCTTCCCCGGCCTCGATCCGATCGTGGCCCAGGTGCGGGTGACGGAGCCGCCCGCGGCGGCGCTCCACCGGGGGACGGTCGTCTTCGGGACGGGCGGCGGCGGGTCCGGCTTCTACTCGGCCACCTCCGGCGGGCTTCCCCTCCTGCAGTCGGTGAACGGGCTCGGCTACCGCGTCGTCGAGCGCGCCTGGGCCGGGCCGAACGGCTGGATCGGCGGCGGCCCCGGCGGGCTTCGCGCGAAGTCCTGCCGGTACGCGACGCTCCTCACCTGGATCCACGACTCCTTCCACGCCGGCGGCGCCTTCTGCGCGACGGGCAACTCCGGGGGCTCCGCCGAGATCGGATACGCGCTCACGACCTGGGGCCGCGGCGACATCCTCGACCTCGCCGTCCCGACCTCGGGCCCGCCCCTGGGCCGATTGGACTACACCTGCCCGTTCCCCCCTACCCCGGTGTGGGCCGCCCTCTGTCCATCGATCGTCCCTCCCGGGTCGATGCAGTGCGTCCCCGCCTGCTCGTTCGCCCCGGTCCCGAACGGCAACGCCGTCTGCCTGACGTGCACGGGAAACCCGACCCTCGCCGACCTGAGGGCCGAGAGCGTCTATCACCTGGACGCGGCTCTCGCCTACCCCGCCACCCGGACCCACTGGATCTTCGGGGCGCTCGACTGCGGCGTCTCCGTGCCCGCCGGGCTCGCCTGGGCGAACGATGTGACGAGTGAGAAGGTCGTCGAATTCGTCCCCGACACGCCGCACGCGATCTTCTCGACGCCGGGAGGGCGCGAGGCCGTGCGCCGCGCGATCGCGACGCTCCCTCGGATCCTCGCGAGCGGAGATCCCTCGCCCGGGGGAACGCTCGGGATGAACGTCTTCGGCCCTCCCGGCGAGATCGCCCTCCTCTTCCTCGGCGTCACTCCGGCGTCTTTCCCGATCCCCGGCCTCTACGGCACCGTCGGGATCGCCGACTCCGTCTTCGTCGGTCCCGGGACGATCGGGGCGAACGAGACCTTTGTCTGGACCTTCCCGCTCGACCCTTCGCTCTCCTGCTGCATCGGGGCGACCGTCCGCTTCCAGGCGCTCCTCCTCCCGAACCTCACGAACGTCGAGGTCGTCACCCTCGTCCCGTGAGGGGGGGCTTCTACGCTAGGGATCGTGGACGTCGCCCTCGTCACCTGGTCGGGGCTCCCCGACCTCGACCCCGACGACCGGCCGATCGCCGCGGCGCTCTCCCGCCGCGGGCTCGAGGTCGGCGCGGTCGCGTGGGACGACCCGGCCTTCGACTGGGGGCGCGCGCGGGTCGCCTGGCTCCGCTCGACCTGGGACTACCACCTCCGGCTCGAGGAGTTCCTCGCCTGGGCCGGGCGCGTCTCGAACGAGACGACCCTCCTCAATCCCCTGGAGGTCGTCCAGTGGAACGTCCACAAGGGCTACCTCGCCGAGTTGCTCGCGAAGGGCCTCCCCGTCGTGCCGACGGCGTTCGTCCGGGCCGGGACGAGGGCCGACCTCCGCGCGATCCTCGAGGAGCGGGGCTGGGACGAGGCGGTCCTCAAGCCCGCCGTCTCCGCCGATTCATGGGAGACGACGCGCGTGGACCGCCGGAGCCTCGCCGCCGGTCAGTCCCACCTCGACCGGCTCTCCCCCGCGCGCGACATGATGGTCCAGCCCTACCTCGCCTCGGTCGCGAACTCGGGGGAGCGCTGCCTCACCTTCATCGACGGGGAGATCTCCCACGCCGTGCGGAAGAACTCCCACTTCCTCGGGGGGCGCCACGCGGGTCCCGAGGGGGTGGTCGTCCCGATCGAGCCGGACGAGGCGGACGTCGCCCGCAGGATCGTCGCCGGCGCCGGGGCGGAGGACCTCCTGTACGCGCGCGTCGACCTGATGCGCGACGCCTCCGGCCGGCCGCTCCTCTCGGAGATCGAGCTGGTCGAGCCGACGCTGTTCGTGCGCGAGCAGCCGCGAGCGCTGGAGCGGCTCGTCGACGCCGTGGCGCAGCGCGTGGCCCGGGCGACCTGATCCTCAGGGCGCGCGTCCCTGCGACGCCTCGGGCGCGGCCCTCGGAACCCCGCGCACGGTCGAGCGGTCGAGGAATGCGATCGCCGCCCAGGCGGCGAGGAGCACGAGCACGCCGGCGAGGACCATCGTCGCCCCGTTCCAGGAATCTCGCGGCTCGTAGAGTCCGAGCAGCCACGTCGCCGCGTTGACGCCCCCGTGGAAGATCGCCGCCGCGAGGACGGTGCCCGAGCGGATCCGGATCCAGGAGAGGAGGGGAGAGAGGAGAAGCGTGGTGGCGACCTGGGCAAGCAGGTCCGCGATCGGATCGGCGAAGAAGTAGACGCGGGAGCCGAGGAAGATCCCGGGCGCGTGCCAGAGACCCCAGACGACGCCGATCAGGAGCGAGGATCTCCAGAACCCGAGCGGCAGGAGCTCCCCGAGCAGGTAACCCCTCCAGCCGATCTCCTCCCCCAGGGCCAGGAGGGCCCCGAGGCTCGGACCCACCCAGAGCGACCTTCCGATCTGGTCGCGGATCGACACGTGGACCGTCATGACCACCGGCCGGGGTTCCAGGTTCCCTCCGATTCCGGAGGGAGTGGGAGGCCCGGCTCGCAGGAGCTTCTCGAGCGCGACTCCTTGCGCGGGCCGCACCTTCGCCATTCCCTCGGGCGTCCGTAGCTCCCATTCCTCCTCGCCGGGATGGTCGCCAGGCTGGACCCACAACCAGTTCAACCGTTCGACCGTCGGACTGAGAGCGTGAGCAAGAATCCTCCTTCCCCTCTCCGCCCGGAGGTTCACGCCCGGGGGACGGCCTGGGCCGCCCGTAGGCCGAGTTCCTGAAGCTTCTTGAGGAGGCGGTCCAGCCGGCGCAT